>JAZSIQ010000094.1:0-30490 GCA_045533875.1 Acutalibacteraceae bacterium
GCAATGGGTGCGGCCGAGGCTTCCCAGGCCGACTACGCCTACTTTTAAAGGTGAATTAGCCATAATTAAAATCCTTTCACATTTATTCTGTTATTGAAGATACCTGAATAACGGCACCGTTTTCTTTTATTGATTCAATAGCGGCGTGAATAACTCTTGAAGCCTCAAGACCTTCCCTTCCGCTTCCGTCAATTTCATCGGGCTTTGCGCCTGCCTCCACCTGGCGGACAAAGGTATGAATTCTGTCCTTAAATGTATCGTAAAAGCCTGCAAAACCGTCAAAAACAGGGTTTGTGTAAACCTCTTTAACCCATGAATCGGCAGGATAAAGCACAGCCTCACGCCACATATCCTCAAAAACAAATCTGCCATCAACACCCGCAACCTCGCAGCGCTCCATGGGATGGCCGCGTTTGATGTCATAAGAGCTTGTAAGGTGACCTACGGCGCCGCATTCAAAGCGCATATTGATTGAGGATGTTGAATAAATATCCCTGCCGCTTGCCTTCATTGCAAAGCAGGAAACCTCTTTAACAGGACCGCAGAAATACTGCATTATATTAACCGAATGAGGATTGAGCGCCTTAAGATGATAATAGACAGAATCAAGCGGCATAAATTTGCCAATCCAAAGCGCCATGTTACAAAACAGGAGTTCGCCTATTCTGCCGTCATTCTGCCACTTTTTCGCCTGCCTTGCAGCAGGAGTGAAGCGGTGGTTGAGGTCAATTCCGTAGCATCTGCCAAGCCTTTCGGCAGTATCAACCATAAGCTTCGCATCCTTTAAGCTGTTGCTTATGGGTTTCTCGCCCAAAACATGGCATCCTGCCTCAAGGGCCTGCAGCGTAGGCTCGCAATGGTCGCTTGAATACTCATATCCGCCCGTTGCAACCGAACAGATATCGGGCTTGAGCGCATCAAGCATCTGCTGAGCATCGAGGAAATACGGAACTCCGTATTTTTCACCCGCTTTTTTCGCACGCTCGGGATTCTTATCGCACACACCTACCAACTCGGCACATTCGCACTGAGTATAAGCGGTTGCGTGGTTATTACCTATGGGACCCATGCCTATAACACAGGTTCTTTGCATAATATCGCCTTACTTTCTTTAATCGTCAACGCCCATTTCAGCAAGCTTTGCCTGGAGCTTTTTGGCCGCCTCAGGGTCACCGATATGGAGTGATTCGTATGCCTCCTGCGAAGATTCAAAGGGTCTGCCGAAGCCGTTCCAATCAAGATTGGTATACATGGGATTTGTTCTGCCCGTTTCAGCCTCACGCTTTTTAATGTGAGCTTCCATTCTTGCTCTGAGGAATTCTACCACCTCAGGCTCTTTGTCCGCAATATTGTTCAACTCCTGCGGGTCATCAATGAGGTTGTAAAGCTCAATCTCAGGTTTGAAATGGAAATCAGGCTCAAGAGCAACCATAAGCTTCCACTCGGGAGTTCTCCAGCCGTGCTTACGCATCCAGGTAGCCTCAGTAATGTAGAATTCACTCTCCTGCTTTACTCCTTCACCTGTAACGGCCTTTGTCATATCTCTGCCGTCAAAATCAATGCCGCTGTCAATACCGCAAAGAGAAAGAATGGTGGGCATTACGTCCTTTATCTGGCAGATATCGGATATTCTGCCGCAATAAGGGAAGCCTGAATATCTGAATGCAAAGGGTACGGTAAGAACATTATCGTAAATGGAGTGATGGTCAAAATAGCAGTCATGGTCGTAAAGGGTTTCGCCGTGGTCGGAGGTGAATACAACAATAGTATCGTCCTCAACGCCGAGAAGCCTGAGCCTCTCAAGAATCTGATTTATGCATGCATCCATATACGCTACGCTGCCGTCATACTGGGCAATAATATACTCAGCATCGGTGCATCCCTCGGGGAACCAGGAAAGGAAATAATCTCTGAAGGGCTTAAACTCATAAACGGGCTTTAGCGACTTATTGTTTGGATCAAACTCGTCATCGGCATAGAATAAACGGTCAAAAGGCTTCGGAGCATAATAAGGAGAATGAGGGTCCATGTGGCGCATGAACATAAACCAGGGTTTATCCTGATTTGAAAGTCGGTCAAGCTCAGGGATTGCTTTGTCATTAAGATTTGCCGCCTTGTTGGGTTCCCAATCGCCGTATGAAATGTAATTATCAAATCCTCTTGAACCCGCATTGCCGTTGAAGCCGATGCAGGTTGAGGTGTAACCGTACTTACGGAGAACTTCGGGAAGAGTTTCTATGGAATCGATAAGCTCACCCTTATGGCGCAGAGCAACACAGTCAG
The DNA here is from genome assembly GCA_045533875.1 of Acutalibacteraceae bacterium. Taxonomy (GTDB): domain Bacteria; phylum Bacillota; class Clostridia; order Oscillospirales; family Acutalibacteraceae; genus CAG-177. The sequence goes on from JAZSIQ010000094.1 coordinate 2,284, forward strand.
TACCGAAACAGTCGAGACCAGTAAGCATTGATGCATAACCCGGGGTTGTAGGAATAGAAGGGCTGAACATATTCTCAAACACAATTCCGCCCTCATCAATATACTTATCAATATGAGGTGTGGTAAGCCTGTCATAGCCGTAAAGGCTCATGTGGTCGCTGCGCAGGCTGTCAATACCGAACATAAGAATATTAGGTTTCTTTGACATTTTATTCTCTCCTTATACCAATTATCTTGCATTAAGCATTTTAAGGCAGGCATTCATGTATCCGTAGCTTTCGGATGCGATGGCAACAGCGTCTGCAAAGCTCTGTTCATCACCAATAACTTCAAGGCACACCGGACCGTCATAGCCGGCATCAGTCATTGCCTTAAAATAGCCGAGCAAATCAATATCGCCTCTGCCGCAAGCCTGAAGCTCGGGAATTCCGGGGCTGGGTCCTTCACCCTTGCAATCGCGTATATGAATATGCTTCATAGCGCTGATAACCTTGGGCAGTTCAATTGCGGGATTTTCCCCTGCTCTGTGGATGTGGCTGGGATCCATATCAACCCCGAGACCTTTCGAATCAACCTCTTTGAGCATTCTAAGGGTAGTTGCCGTATCATGAACAGCGGCTCCCACATGGGCTTTACAGCAAAGCGTTACGCCGAAGCTGAGAGCATCCTCAGCCAGGACTCTTATTATTTCAACCGTTTCCTTAAAGGATTCTTCATCGCCCGAAGTGCCGCCTGAGCCGATATTTGCCACGGGAATCCCCAGCTCGGCGCAAGCTTCAAAAGCTACAAGAAGCCTTTCTCTGTCACGGGTTGCAACCTCGGTTGAAAGGAAGGGAAGGTTGAGGTCATTTGTAATGGCAAGAAGCTCCTGCTTCTGATTCTTCCAATCAGCAAGATACAAATGCTCACACATACCCTCGATTGCGGAAATCTCCACTCCGTCATATCCGCAACGCTTGATTGCCTGAGCAGCTTCACGGAAACCGACACCCTTGAAAAGAACGCTGTTTACACCTAATTTAATCATTTTTATTACACCTCACAACAGCACACAGTGCCGCATTTTCTCTTTAATTTTAATATAATAAAATTAAATATTCAATCATCAATAATACCTAAATATCGTAAGAATCTTTGGTAAAAAAAACAATATGTTGAGATATAAAAACGGCAGCAACCGAAACATACGGTTGCTGCCATGCAATTATTTTGAAGAAAGCCATGCTCTTGCAAACTGAGCAACGGCAGGAATTATATCCTTTATAACGGTATTTGAGGTGTTTACGCAGATATCATATCCCCGCTTATCTCCCCAGGCAACATCGGCAATAATTGAGTGGCTGTTTGCCCTTGCCTTATCAACCTGCTTAATTTTACGCTCCATTTCCTTGGCTGTAAGCTTTTCACCTTCTGGGGCACGGTCCATACATCTTTTGATTTTTGACTGCATATCCGCATACACAAAAATTCTCAGAGGCTTTTCTTTTTCAAGAAAAACATCGGCATTTCTGCCTACAATAATGCAGTTATCCCCGGCGGCAAGCTCTCTTATTATGTTTCTTTGCTCTGCAAAAATATCCGCTGCGCCGAAACTCAAATAAGGAAGAAATGAAAAACTGTGACTGAATGTAATCGGAATCTGATTCATAACACCGTTTTCAAGCACATAATCAACATACCCTTCATCAAGCTTGCTTTTTTCGGCAATTCCGGAAACTATTTCGGTATCAAAATACGAAAAACCCAGTTCATCCGCAAGGCGTTTGCCAAGCTCACGTCCGCCCGAGCCGAACTCTCGGCTGATGGTAATAATGTTCATAAGCACACTCCTTTCACATTTACATTATATGGAGTATTCATTGTAAATTTGACCTTCAAGATTTTTCCACTCGAAATGCTCGCCGTCAAAAGTCATGTAAGAGTGGCAGGAATTCTCCTTAGGTATTGACACGGAACCGGGATTAAGGTAAACAAAACCCTCTTTTTTATCACAGGCAGGAATATGAGTGTGACCGCAAAGGAGAATATCATCCTCTGAAAAAGCAGGAGGATTCTGCGGACCGTAATTATGACCGTGGGTAAGATACATCAGCCTGCTTCCCAAATCAAAAACAGCGTAATCGGCGAGAATGGGAAAATCCAGAACCATCTGGTCAACCTCGGTGTCGCAGTTTCCCCTGATAGCCAAAATTTTATCTGACATTGAATTGAGCATTTCTATAACATTTTTGGGATTATATCCCTGCGGCAAATCATTACGGGGACCGTGATACAGAATATCACCGAGCAAAATCAATCTGTCGGCTTTTTCAGTCAAAAATGCACTAAGCAATTTTCCGCAATAAAATGCGGAGCCGTGAATATCCGATGCAATTAAATATTTCATATGTACCTCATAAATTATTCGGTTTTCTGCGATTCAAGATAAGCAAGCACTGCCTCGGCAAGCTGCATATCGTAAGGGGTTGTAATTTTAAAATTGTAAAATTCACCCGTTACAATGTGAATGGGAATATCCTGCGCAAAGCAGACTTTTGTTGTTTCGGTAAGGGTCTTGCGTGTTTCGGGGTCAAGAGTTTCAAAAGCACGCATAAGAGCCTTGATTTTGAATCCCTGAGGACTCTGACCGGCAAAAAGACAGCTTCTGTCAGGCATGCCGGTAACCTGCTTTTTATCAGATGAATGGATGATGGTATCGTTTACGGGGATTACGGTATTGCAAGCATCGCAGAATTCCATTTCGGCTATAACATCGTTTATGATTCTTTTGCTTGCAAACGGTCTTACGGCATCGTGTATAAGAACAATATCGTTATCGCCGATTTCATTGTCGGATACAATACTGTTAAGTATATTGAGCAAAGTCCCCTCACGGTCTGCTCCGCCCTGACAAATATGAACACGGGAATCGTTGCCGATAAATTCGGAAATCTGGCTCTGAGCAAGGTCATACCAATCTCCGTTGGCACCCACCCAAAGCTCCTCTATTCTTTCATCCGCAAGCATGGCTTCAATGCTTCGGATAAAAATCGGCTTACCCGAAAGCATCAAAAACTGCTTGGGCACTGGCGAATTGAGCCTTGTACCCGAGCCGCCTGCAAGAATGGCGCAGTAAACCTTTCCGAGCTTACTCATAAAATTCTCCTTACTTACATTTTTTCTTATCCAGCAAACGGTTTATGCTGATTTTCTGAATCAAATCAAAGGGATATGAGAACGGCTTGAGCGACAAAACGAGAGTTACGGCAACCGAAATAAGGACATTTATAAGCGCAACATACTTCATACCCTCAAAGTATTCCCACCAGCCGAGTTCCGTCCAGCAAAGGTAAAGGAAGCGGTGAAGAATATAAACCGCAAGGGTTCTTGAGCCGAAGCGGGTGAAAACATTCTTTTTGCGCGGAACAATCGCAAGGAAAGCCGTACTCAAAAGAAAAGCAAACAGATAAAAGCTAAGGCGGAAAACCCAACGCAGTCCGTAAGGGAAATCCTGTAATCCGTTGACCTTGGCATAGGGATAGTTGCAGGTGATTATGCCGTCAAAGAAACAATTATTAAAGAAATAGAAAAATACGGCACAGGCAATCAACACAAACACGGCAGCTATGCGAACTTTTTTATTAAAAAGCTTTGTAATAAGCTCAGGTGTGCAGAAATAGCCTGCCATAAAGAACGGAAAATGAACAAAAACACGGGAAATTGCAATGATATTGAAAGCACTCTGATCATATCCGATAATAAGGCCGATGATTATTGAGGCAGGGAGCAACACCTCAGGCTTGAATTTTTCAAAAAACGGAAGAATAAGATACCACACGCCGAGGCATTGCAAAAACCACAGCGATGACCTTGCGCTAAGAAGGCTGGGACTTATTGAGTTATCAAGCACAAGCACCTCAAAAACACTTATGGCAACCTGCGAAAAAATATAAAGCATAAAATACGAGAAGGTACGCTGCACCTTAAGACCGCCGCCGGGCTGAATATAACGCTTTGCAAAAAAGCCCGAAATAAATATCAGGCAGGGCATGTGCATGGAGTTAATCAGCTTCCATACAACATAGGTGCTCTCGCTTCCCGATTTAAACGGAGAAATAACATGAGCTAGAACAACAAGAAAAATAAGAATAAACTTTGCGTTGTCGTAAAAATAAAGTCTGCCCTTGCTGTCGCAGTATTTACTTTGCTGATTCAAGGCATTTGACTGACTCATTTTCATCCTCCTCAATATCCTAAGTATTCCTTTCTCTTATCAAGGAACATCTTTTCAATCTCCTCTTCGGACATTTCGCCGTATTTACCGAGAGTGTAGCTGAAAATATAATGGTGGGATTTCCTGGTAGTTTCGGGGGGCATTTTCATGTAATCGCCGAAATGGCATACAAGATAATCCTCCCAGTGGGACATGGTAGGTAACTGCATTCCTTCAAACTCAAGATTTACAGGCTTGCCCCAGTATTCCTTGGGGAAACGCTCCTGCTCATAAGTATAAATACTTGCAGGCAGGCAAACCCAGCTTGAGGTTTCGTTTACACTATATTTCTTTGCCCAGCGCTCCCAATTATACTTAAGGAACCACCTGGGAACAAAACGAAGAATGGAACAGGCGATGTATCTTTTAATTTTCGCCTTGCTTGAAAAATCAAAAACAGGGAAAGGTCTTGCCTTTTCAAGCATACAGGAACGCCAGAATTTACATTTACGCTCATGCTCTCTGCGAAGCGCCTCATCATCGGGGCTTCCCTCAAGAGCAAGAATATCAAGGAAAACTGCACCCTTCCTGAAGAAGGTAGTAAAGTCCGTTCCTCTTATTTCAATTCTGTTGTGGCAGAAAGGAACACAGTCCTTATCGAGATAATATTCCTCGGGTAATTCCTTCTGACAAACCTTTATGAACTTGTCATAATCAGGTCTTGGCATGGTGATATCAATATCATCATCCCACGGAATAAAGCCTTTGTGGCGCACGCCGCCGAGGATAGATCCGCCTGCAAGGTAATAGGTAAGGTTGTACTTTTTGCAGATACGGTCAAGCTCCAGCAGAAGCATGAGCACAAGAAGCTGAATCTTACGGGTATCGGATGATGCAACCTCAACAACCTTGCGTTTATTGAGGCGCTGCTTACCTTTGAGATAAAGCTTGCGTTTAATAAGTGTTTTTGCAAAGAAAGGTGCGCAAATCGCCTTTTCAAGCGGACTCTTGAAATCCCATGGGCTGTTGAGCCAATCGTGGAATTTTATTGCCCTGCGTACAAAGAAGTGGTTTTTGAATTTAAGTGTGCGCTGATTGAGGGAGAGGAAATTTCTGAGTGAATTCCTCATGCCGACATACGAAGAATTTTCACATGCCGAATACAGCCTTGTATCGGGCTTGGTTTCATTATTGTACAATGTGTTCAAGAGGTAGAGTGAATTGGAAAGAGAATGACGAAGGTACCTATCCCCCGCAATACCGAGAGCTTTGGAAATTCCGTCTGCCGTGGCACCGCTCTGGGCAAGCATTGCCTGAATTTCAAAGCCGGTATAAATACCCTTTTTAACCGAAGCTACCGCCTGTTCAAAACTCATCCCCTTGCGAACCGAAGGTGCAATTACATTAAGGAAACGGAATCTTGTTTCGATATCATACATCTTATACGTGGCAGCAATGCCTATGGTATTGAAAAGCTCAATAATTTCTTCCTTTTTCATTGAGCAATAGAGCATTGCACCGAACAAATCGGCAGGAACAGCACCTTCAAAGAGGAGCTTTCTGAGCTGAGAAGCGCATTTTTCCTTATCATTGCCGTAATTAACAATTGCATCTGTAATCTTTACGGAAATCTGAGATGAAGCATCAACTCTTTCTTCAAACCCGCTCTCAGCCTTTGCGAGCGCTTTTTCCCACTTATCAACAACACCCGTACGAACATCGGCGCTAAGGTTAAGGCGTGCGTTTTCACGATATTCCTCTCTCGCCTGCTGTTCCATATATTTGTCGAGAAGCTTGTAAATTGACATTGTATCGGCAGCATTAACGCAATCAAAGGGCAACGAGCTGCCGCTGTAATCGGCATCGCACGCAAGAAGCGCAGGAATGCCGGCAGTAACGGATTCAAGCACCGTCTGAGGCATGTGCTCATAATGAGCATAGGTAATGCTGATGCCTGCCTGCCTGAGAGCACGCAGGGGCTTAAGCACCTTTCTTTCAATAGTGAAAACATCCGAAAGACCGCTCTGCTCAACATATTTCATAAGGGCATCCGATGAAGCGTTGATTTTAACGGAATTCATAAGAATCATGTGCATTGTTGCATCGGGATATTTTTCATGCAGCAAAGCGAAAGCCGCAATGATGTTTTTGGTGCTTCTGCCGGAGAACGAAGAGAAAAATGCGATTTCTCTGTTTGCAACGGTTGATGGCGAAACCTCGCTTGTATCATAAGGAAAATAAAACGGAATGATTTCACACATCTTTGCACCGAGCCCTTTAAAAATGGACTCATCCTTATCGCAGGGAGTTATAACCGCGTCACAGCCCGCAACGGTATTGTTATACATGGTAACAAGGTTGTGAGCACCTGCAGATAAAGGCTGAACAGGCGACTGACTCTGATAGAACACAACGCATCTGCCCAATGATTTTGCTGCAAGATAGCATTGATACATTCTCTTTGTAAAAGTACCCCACAAAACTACCGTTTTAGCGGGAATCGCACCGAGAACTCTTAAAAAAGAAACCGAGGAGGGCATACCGTCATTTTCGAGATTACTCAGCACATGTCGCTCAACATCGTCTGCGGTAATAAAATCATCACCCGCAGGCTGATCAAAAGTAACATGATGCACACAGTATCCGCGCTTGGAAAGTCCGTTCATCAGGGATGCAAGCGACTGAACAGAAGCAGTTCCGTTTGCAGACTGAGAAAAGAATACAACGGTTTTTTCGTCATATTTTTTTATTCTTGCGCAGGTATTGTCATTTAAAGACACCGGCATATATATCGTCCTTTCACGGCAAAAGCCGATTAATTTTTAATTCTGAGGTATGCACCTTCCGAAATTTCAACGGGACACCTGAATTTAAAATTCATCGTCGGGTGCGGCGCACTCTCAATGCGCTCACCTTCTTCGTTGCAAAGCTCTTCGACCTTTATATCAAAAGGTCTTTTCCCTTTTTCCATAACCTCAAGCACATCCCCCTCAAAAAAGCGGTTGCGCTGACTGCCAAGCAAAAATCCGTCTTTGTATCCGAGTACCGTTGCCGCAACGCTCCACTCACGGTTGTAACCTCTGAAGGTTACATTGGCATCATCGGAAGGGTCACCGAAAAAGAATCCCGTACAGTAATCACGGTAGCTGATTTTATAAGTTTCATCAACTATCCATTCTTCCGGCTTGTAATCAGGTGAAAATCCGGATTTGACAAACCCGTCAACTGCCGCACGGTAGGCATTAACAGCAACCGTAGCGTAATATGCCGACTTTGCCCTGCCCTCAATCTTGAAACTGTCAACTCCGGCAGCGTAAAGCTCGGGAATGTGCTCAATCATGCTCATATCACGGGAATTAAGAATATATGTACCCTGCGGGTCATCCTCAATAGGGAAATACTGACCCGGACGTTTCTCCTCGCACAGGGCATATTTCCATCTGCAGGGCTGAGCACAGTCGCCCCTGTTGGAATCCCTGCCCGTCATATAGTTTGACAAAAGACATCTGCCCGAGAAAGAAACGCACATGGCGCCGTGAACAAAGCATTCAATTTCAAGCTCCTTGGGTGTTTTTGCACGGATTTCTGCAATCTCCTCAAGGGAAATCTCACGCGCGGTAACAATCCTTCTTGCGCCCATGTTATAAAATTCGTTCGCCGCAGCGTAGTTGGTAATACCTGCCTGAGTGGATATATGAATATCAACATCAGGCGCATATTTTTTTACCGCCTGCAAAACACCGATATCGGTAACAATAAATGCATCTATACCCGCCTGAGCAACACTTTCAATAAACTGCGGCAAAACAGCAATCTCGCTGTTTCGGGGCACGGTATTGCAGGTAAGGTACACCTTGACACCCTTTGAATGAGCGTAGGCACAAGCGTCTGCCAATTCAACAGCGTTGAAATTCGCAGGAGCACTCCTCATGCCGAACATTGTTGAACCGAGGTATACGGCATCCGCTCCGTATTCAACGGCAGCTTCAAGCCTTTCTCTGTCCCCTGCAGGCGCAAGCACCTCGGGAGCCTTTTTTATCTGTGACATAGTTTCACCGTAACGGCAAGCCGTTCCTTGTTCATTAAAAATTATAATTTTAAACCGTCAGTTATTAGCCCTGAGCACTTTAAGGGTATTGGCATCGTGCTCAGCGTTGGTTCGGGCAAGATAAATTTTGCCTGAATTATCATGACAAAAATAGAAATAATCAGTATCTTCAGGGTAAAGAGCAGCTTCAATAGCCGCAAGTCCGGGGTTACAAATAGGACCCGCAGGCAATCCGATTATTGAATGGGTATCGTAAGCAACCGAATAAATATTGGCTTCATTTACCGAAACATTGGGAGCAACATAGGTTTTTATATAATTACCCGTTGCATCGCAGCCAAGGGTAGGATAGGAAACAGAATGGTCAAGCCTGTTATGCAAAACTGAAGAAACAAGCGGCATTTGCTCTTCGTCGGCAGCTTCACGCTGGATAATGGAAGCAAGAACAAGGACTTCGTCCATGGTCATACCAATCTCGTTTGCTCTTGCTGTATATTCTTCAGTCCATCTGTTGTTGAAGCCGTTGAGGAACTTTCTGATAACCGCATTGGCATCCATGGTTTCATAGAATTCATAGGTATCGGGGAAGAAATAGCCCTCAAGCGCAAATACTCTGTTTGTATTTACGGGGATGTTTTTGATAAAGCTGTAATCAAAATCAGCACCCTCAAGAGCGGCTATAAGCTGTTCCTTGCTGCAGATTCCGAAATTCTCTATTTTGTCAAACATCTGATAGATTGTCCAACCTTCAGGGAAAACAACATTAACCGTATCGGCGGCAACCTGAATCTGCTGAAATTCATGGATATAACCCTCAAGTCCGAGATTTGACGGCACATAATAAACACCGCTGAGGAAAACAGGGGGCTCATCATCTTCATCGGCAAAAATCACTTGAGTGAGATTATAGAAGAATTTGCAGAAAAGCTTCTGCTTGATAAGTCCGTTATCCGAAAGAATATCAATAATCTGGTCAGCATCCGCATTATTGGGAATGGTGATGCTTACAGCTTCCTCACTTCTGTTAAGCGCAAAAACGTCGTTGATGCACGAAATTGCAACACATGAAACAATGACTGCACACAAAACAACGGCGCTGCAAAATGTAATAAGACCCTTGTTCGAGGAAAGATTTTTAAAATTCTTGCCGAAACCCGAGCCTTTCTTCTGCGGCTTTTTCTGCTCAGTCTGCTTTTGCGAAGCTTCTTCAGGCTTTTTCTTTCTGGGGGTAAAATATATACCCGAAGTCTGTGAAGAAGACACGGGCTCAACGGGAGCGATTATCTCGGAATCCTCAAAATGAACCTCAAACTTTTTCTTAACGGGTGCAGGAGGAGTATTCGGAGCCGCAGGAGCATTGATAGGACCTAAATCAAAGCTTCTGGCTTTATTCTGCTCTTGGGGCTTGGACGGCTCAAAGCTCATACCGTCAGCAGGACCGAGACCGAAGAAATCCAAAGGACCGTTACCTGAATTTTTATTATCCATCATGTAAGCCTCCTTTCAGTTTATCAAAGCTTACCAAAATTTCTGTATTCCGTATCCGTCAGCAATGCATCCGCACTGCAATCGAATTCATCAACCGCAAGTTTTTCAACCACAAAACTTTCGTAGCAAAGTCCGATGGTTTTCACACCGGTACGGCCTATATATCTGTCATAAAAACCTTTACCGAAGCCGAGACGAAAGCCATTCAAATCGTACGCCAACGCAGGCACTACGCAAAGCGTTTCCCCGAAGCTGTCAACAAGCCGTGATGGGTGCGCCTCGGGAGCAGGGATACCGTAGGCATCCGGCAAAAGCTCACCGATGCTTTCAACGGTATAAAAATCCATTTCGCCGTTTTCACGGCATACTGGGAAAGCCACTCTTTTACCGTCAGCAAAGGCTCGATTTATAATCGTGTGAGTATCAACCTCAATTTCGGTTGAATAATAAATCAAAAGAGTTTTGCAGGCTCTGTAACTGCCAAGCGCAAGAAAAGACTGAGCAATCAAACGGTCACGCTCTGCTTTTTCTTCACAAGGCATATCAATACGCATCTGCCTGAATATGCGTCTTAGCCCCTGCTTAATAATCTTTATGCTTTCGGGCATTGCAGAGTACCTCTTAAGGCATCGGACTCCTGCCTGCCGCAGACAGCGGTCACAATTTCAAGCCCGAAATCAACAGCACTTCCCATACCCTTTGCCGTTATGATATTGCCGTCAGTACAGACAAAGCTATGCGCAACCTCACAGCCCTTGAGCTCCTGCTCAAAGCCGGGGAAGCAAACCGCCTTTTTACCCTCGAGCAAACCGAGGTGACCAAAAACGGACGGAGCGGCACAGATGGCGCAAAGGAGCTTTGAATTATCGGCACAGTATTTAACCGCATCAATAACATACTTGTCATTTTCAAGATTAAGGGTTCCGGGCATTCCTCCGGGAAGAACAATGCCTTCAAGCGAACTGCCAAGCACAGTTTCATCAGCGCACATATCGCAGGTTATTTTAACACCGTGAGAGCCGCAGATAATATCGGAGCCTACTCCGACAGTTTTAACCTCAATGCCTGCCCTGCGCATTACATCAAGGGTTGCAATTGCTTCAACCTCTTCGGTTCCGTCAGCCATAAACAAATAAAACATAAAACTTCCTCCTATTCGAGCGCAAGCCCGAAATACGCACTGTTGATTTCTTTTGCCGCAAGCTCAGCCTCAACACTTACAGGCATAAGCATTGCATTTTTTATAATCTCGGTTTTATCCGCACTCAGCGGAAAATCGAGCGGTAAGTCAAATATAAAATTCTCTGCACTGCTTTCATCAAGGATAAGTTTTGCCAGCGCAGGAAAAGCGCCCTTTGAAACACAGCATTCATAAACGTGGCACTCAGAATTACCGTTATCCCTCATAAACGCATAACCGTTCAACGGGTTGCCGTTATAAACACATTTGCCGCCGATGAGTTCATTCTCACCTGCCGCATATTCAACCGCACTTCCGTTCCACAAAAAGGCATCGCAGCGGGTAATACGGGAATTTCTGAAATCACCCAAAAGAAGATAGTTGGGTTCAACACTTTGAGCCTGCCTGTCGGAAATAATGCGCAGGTATTTGCGCTCAATGGAAAGTCTCTTTTTTTCAAAAGCGGTAACAAAGCCGCACTTTGAATAATAATTGAACAAACCCTCTTCACCAGGAACAAGGCATATAAAATCAACGTTACGGTCTTTTGCAATCTCATGAGCTCTTTCAATGAGAGCAGCCATTATTCCCCTGCCTCGGAAGCTCTGCGAAGTGCACGCAGCATATATATACATGGACGGATACCTGACGGAATCAATCCTCAGATCTCCCTCCAGCAGAAAAAGCTGAGAAACTACTGATCCCTGAACCCTGTAAACAAGGGTGTTGCCCGGAATGAACCGACGGGTCATGAAATTGTTGATATATTCATCCGAGTCGCCAAAGGATTCTTTCCACAGAGCGGAAAGCTCGGCAATATCGGATTTTTTGGCAAAGTCAATCATAGCCCGACCTCATTCGTTAATAATAGAATTGATATAAACGAAAATCTCATCAGAGATGTCATCAATACTTCTCGGCTTACTGCCGTTACCGCAAAGGATGCGTTTCCAACCAAGTTTTTCGCATGAATACCCGGCGGCCTCCCTGCATGCCGCAAGATAAGCAACATTCTTTTCATGGATATCCTTTTTGCTTTCATCGCCGTTATATCTTGAAGTCATCAACTGCTGCGATGCTTCAACGGGCATATCCAGGTAAATTACAGCATCAGGCGCAGGTATACCGAGCTTGCCGTATTCAAAATCCTCAAGCCATTCAAGGTATGAATCACGCTCACCATTACCGAGCTTTGTAAGCTGATGATAGGCGTTGGAGGTAGTGTATCTGTCTGCAAGAATTATACCGCCCGAGCAATATTCTTCTTTCCAATAGCAGTGGTAACTTACGTATCTGTCAACAGCATAAAACGAGGATGCGGCATACGCATTTACTGCATCGGGACTGTTACCGAATCTGCCTGCAAGATACATTTTAACAAGCTCACAGGAAGGATCATCGTAATTCGGGAGCTTTATCTGTGTTACGGGAACACCCTGCGCCTCAAGACGCTGTTTTAACAGGGAAAGCTGCGTTGATTTTCCGCTGCCGTCAAGACCTTCAATTACTATAAGCTTACCTTTCATATTTCCTCCGAGCGCACATTTGCCTAATATAATTTCATCATATTATAACAAATATTTATTTAATATGCAAGTAGCAAAACATACATTGTTGTTTTAAACAGAAAGGTTATAAAAACTGCCGCAGAAATCCGCTCTGCGGCAGCCGTTAAAGCGATTATCTTAGGATATTTTGCCCTTCATTTCTCATATATTGCATCATGAGCAAAAAATAAACAAATTTTTAAAAATAAATAGGCTGAAGCTGTTTGCCCTCAAGTGCACTAATCATCGCATCGTAAGTTTTTGTAAAATCAGCTACTACACTCCTCGGCTTCTTTTTGCAGTCATCCTGCCCCATAGGCACAAAGAAGACATTTCTGTTATTGAGCAGTTTGCCCACATTTATTGCCGCATTTGAAAGGGCATCGTTTGTTGACAAAGCGAGCAAAAGCGGTCTGTCATTCCTGAGATGCGCCTTTGCGGCAAGGGTTACGGAAGTATCCACCACACCGTTTGCAAGCTTGGCTGCCGTGTTGCCCGTGCACGGCTCGACAATAAGAATATCAAGCATTTTTTCAGGTCCGATAGGTTCGGCCTGGGTAATTGTGTGGATTATTTCATGCGAACATATCCCCTCTATTCTTCTGCGGAAATCCTCCGCCTGACCGAATCTGGTATCGGTTGAATAAGCAGTCTGTGACATAATTGGAATAACACGGACCCCTTTTGAAACAAGATACTCCATCTGCTCAATGGCTTTTGAAAATGTACAAAACGAACCGCAAACGGCAAAGCCCGCAATAATATTACTCATCAGTTTCACCTCCGAGCAAAGATGAAATGATTCTTGCTATTATTCTTCCTGCGCTCACGGGGGCTGTTTTGCCCGGAAGCGAGCCCGCCTGAAGCGCCATAATTCCCGCAGACCTTGCCGCAGCAAAATCCGTACCGAAAGGGGCTGAGGCAATATCAATTATTACCGCAGACGGCTTCATAGCGTTTATCACTTCGCAGTTGAGAAGCATTGCGGGCACGGTATTGATGAATATATCAAAATCCCCCGCTTTTTCCTTTAACAAATTCATGTTAAAGGCATTATATCCGAAGCACTTTGCCTCGCTGACAGCCCCAAAATCTCTTGCGAAAACCGTTACATCTGCGCCGAGGGCATCAAAGTATTTTGCTATAATTTTTGCCGTTTTTCCGTAGCCGGTAACCGCAACCGCCGAGGAATACACGGTATATTCAATGTTGTTAAAAAGAGTTTTGAGAACGCCCTGCGCCGTAGGCACGGCATTCATCATGGTAAGGTCACTGCGTGCAGAATAATCATAAACCTTTGCGCATTTCTCGGACATTGCATTTTTCCATCTGTCCGAAAGCATTCCCGCAAAAACAGTATGATGGCTTCTGAGCATAGCCGTAAGCTTACTGAGCATAACTCCGTCACCGCTTACGCACGCAACTGTTTTGCCGTCCCTTGTTGCAGGATACGGTAAAACTATCACATCTGCCGCCAAAACGGCTTCGATTAATTTATCGGCTGTTACCTTCTCCACACAGCCTGTATCATAATCGTCAAAGCCGCTTATTCTTACATTTGAGCCAAGATTAAGAAGCTCCTGGGCCGTAAAAATCTGTCTGCGGTCGCCGCCGATTACAAGTATTTCTTTATTCATAATTTACACCTCCTGTAAGAATCCATTCATTAAAATGAATGCCATTAACAGTTTATGGTGACACCTCATCTTTGCCACATTTCAAAACATTTTTGCATAAATTTAAAATAGGTATTTATTTTTTCACCAATATGCAATATAATATATGAAAACAACAGAAAAACAGTTTTTTGCCAATTCAACATGAAAGGATGATATTCATGCACGAAATAGATTCCGTTCTCAAAGCCGTGAAACGGGTTCATTTTATCGGAATCGGCGGCTCGGGAATGTGCCCTCTTGCAGAAATTCTGTTTAATCAGGGCTACATTTTAAGCGGCTCTGACAATAACGAAACCGACACCCTTGCAAGAATACGCTCAATGGGAATCCCCGTTGTGCTCGGTCAAAAAGCCGAAAACATAGAAGGCGCAGAAATGATAGTCTACACAGCCGCTCTTTTGCCGGATAATCCCGAGCTTGTTGCTGCCAAAGCATCCGGTATTCCCTGCTTTGAAAGAAGCAAGCTCCTCGGTGCCATCACAAGGCTGTACCCCGATTGCATCGGCGTTTGCGGCACTCACGGCAAAACTACAGTATGTGCTATGCTCACTCAGGTGCTTATTGAAGGCAAAAAAGACCCTACCGCAGTAATCGGCGGCAAGCTCCCGCTTACCGGCACAAACGGAATCGTAGGCAAAAGCGAACACATGGTGTGCGAATCATGTGAATTTGTTGATACCTTCCTTGATTTAACTCCCGATGTGGCTGTAATTCTTAACATTGACGAAGATCATCTGGATTACTTCAAAACTCTTGAAAACATGAAGAAATCCTTTGTTAAATTTACCTCCTTTGCCACAAAAAAAATAGTATTCAACGGCGATGACCCCGACTCCGTTGAGGTGGTAAAAGAAGCTCTTAAAATCAACCCCAAGCCCACCGTTACTTTCGGCTTTGACGCTTCAAACGACTATCACCCCGAAAACATTGAGATGGTAAATGAATTTGCTCATTTTGATGTAATTCGCAAGGGTGAATTCCTCGGCAGAGTCGAACTAGGAATACCCGGCAGACACAATATCTACAATGCGCTTGCCGCTTTCGCCTGTGCCGAGCATACCGGGATGTCCCCCGCCGATATAATTACCGGCATTCAGGATTTCAGAGGCGCCGGCAGACGCTTTGAAATACTCGCAAAGCTTAACGGCATAACGGTTGCCGATGATTACGCCCATCATCCGAAGGAGCTCGAAGTAACCCTTGAAACCGCAATGAAAATGGGCTACAACAGAGTCTGGGCGGTCTTCCAGCCCTTCACTTATTCCAGAACAAAAATACTCTTTGATGAGTTTGTAAGGGTGCTCAAAATTCCCGACAGATGCGTTATGACCGAAATAATGGGCTCCCGTGAAGTAAATACCTTTAACATTTACACCAAGGACCTGGCCGAACAAATTCCGCAAAGCGTATGGTTTAACACCTTTGAAGAGGTGGCTGATTATATTGTTGAAAACGCCGCAGAAAATGACCTTGTTATAACTCTCGGCTGCGGTGATATTTATAAGGCGGCAAAAATCATTATCAAACTTCTTGAAAGAAAGGAAAATTAAAAAATGAAGTATGAATTTAACCGCACAAATTACAAGGATTTCTCGGTTTATGAGCTTAACAAGCTTCCCGGCAGAGCGTATTCAATCCCCTACTCAAGCAAAGCTACGCTCGCAAAAACAGCTTTTGAAAAGGAGCGTAAATCCTCCGATATCGTAAAAGTTCTTTCGGGCAAATGGGATTTCAAGTATTTTGCAAGAAGCACCGATGTGCCCGATGTTATTGACACTGATTCCATAAACTTCGATTCGGTAAAAATCCCTTCCACATGGCAAAGAACAGGATACGAGCCTCCTGTATATCTTAACTGCCCCTATCCCTTTGACCTTGAAGCTCCCAACCTTCCCGAAGAGCTCTCGGTAGGTTTATACAGAAAATTCTTCAATGCAGAAAAGGGTAAAAAATACATCATCTCATTCCTTGGTGTTATTCCCTGCATTGATCTTTACATCAACGGCACTCATGTCGGTTACAGCGAAGGCGCTCACAATACTGCCGAATTTGATATAACAGACTATATTAGTGACGGCGAAAACGAGCTAGTTGCTTCCGTTTACAAATGGTCAACGGCAACATACCTTGAATGCCAGGATATGTTCAGAGAAAACGGCATTTTCAGAGATGTTCTTCTTTATGAAATGCCCGACACTTACATTAATGATTTCTATTTAAAAACATCAAAAAAGAGGTCAAAATGGTGCATTGATGCTCAGTTTGAAATTGAAGGCAGCACAGACGGTTATGAAGTAAAAGCAGAGCTTTTTGACGGCAAAAAGCTCATAGCCAGCGCTTCCTGCGCCGCAGAATCCGCCTGTTCATTAAAGCTCAATTCGCTTGATGTTGAGGCATGGAATGCAGAAATGCCCAAGCTTTATGAGGCTTATATAACCCTTCTCAAAGACGGCGCAGAGGTTATGTGCATACGCAATTACACTGGCTTCAAAACCGTTAAAATCAAGAAGGATATTTACACCTTCAACGGTGAAAAAATTAAATTCAAGGGTGTAAACCACCACGACACACACCATAAGAATGGCTATGTTCAGACTCTTGCCGACCTTGAAGCGGATATCAGACTTATGAAAAGCCTCAATGTAAATGCCGTAAGAACCTCTCACTATCCCCCCGACCACCAGTTCCTTGTGCTTTGCGATATGTACGGACTTTACGTTGTTGACGAAGCGGATATCGAAACCCACGGCTGCGGCGGCTATCCTCACAACAATATAAATCTTATAAGCCACGACCTTGCTTGGGCGCCGAGATACCTTGACAGAGTTAAGCGTATGTATATGCGTGACCGTAACCGTGTAAGCATCAGCATGTGGTCTCTGGGCAACGAGGCAGGCGGCTACAACTGCCAGGATGTGTGCTATGATTTTCTTCACAGCGCTTGCCCTGAAATACCTGTTCATTACGAAGGCGTTATAGACACAGACAGACATTCATACGATGTTGTTTCGGAAATGTATACGAACCATGCGCTTGTTGAAAAAACAGGAAAACACAAACGCAGCAAGAAGCATTCAAAGAAGCCGTTTTTCCTTTGTGAATATGCTCACGCCATGGGCGTTGGCCCCGGTGCACTTGAGGATTATTGGGAAATCCTTTATAAGTATGACAATCTCATGGGCGGCTGCATCTGGGAATGGGCAGATCATGCCGTTTACCACTCCAGAGGTAAATATAAATTCACCTACGGCGGCGACCACGGCGAGAAAAAGCATGACGGAAACTTCTGCGTTGACGGTCTTGTTTATCCCGACCGTACACCCCACACGGGCGCTCTCGTAATGCAGGCTGTCTACCGCCCCGTAAGAGCAAGAGTTGAGGACAGCAAGCTCATTTTGCTCAACACAAACCGCTTTAAAGACTCCTCGTACCTTACTGCAAACTGGGAAATCGTTAAAAATGCCGAAGAAATCCTTGCAAGCGGAAGCATCACCCCCGACATTGCCCCCTGCGAAGAAAAAGCTTTTGAACTCGATATGAGCATTCCCGAGGAAAAATGTGACTGTCACCTCAACATCACTTACCTTGACGACGAAAACTTTGTTGCCCGTGAGCAGATAACCCTGCTTGAAGAATACACCTGCGATATCCCCGAGCAGGACGGTGAGCTCAAATTTAAGTTTGAAGGCAAAAAAATAACAGTCGAGTTCGATAACGGCCATGTAAGCGTTAACTCAGCGACAGGTATGCTTGAAAACTATATTTTCAACGGCAGAGAGCTTATAAATCAGTCCCCCGCTTTTTCAAAGGGCTTCTATCCCAACATTTTCAGAGCATTGCTTGACAATGATGTTCATTGCCGCGAAAGCTGGTTAAAAGCAGGCTATGACGATTATAAGGTAATCTGCAAAAGCGTTGAAGGCGAGCTTGAAAACGATGAAGCGGAAATCGAAATTGAATTCTCACTTGTGGGCAAAAACGGAACCATTGCCTCGGTTGAGGTTGAATATGAAATCAAACCCAACGGAGTTATTGAGGTTGAAGCGGAGCTCAAGCCCAAAAAGTTCAAGCGTACAGCCAAGCACTTTATCAGATTCGGTCTCACACTTGAAATGCCCGAGGAGTACAATAACATTGAGTATTACGGACTCGGTGCCTACGAGAACCTCAGCGATCTCAAGGCACACTGCATTACCGGCAGATATAAAACCACCGTTGAAGAAATGCATGAGCCTTATATTAAACCTCAAGACGCAGGCAACAGAAGCGAAGTAAGAGAGCTTTCTGTAACCAACGCTGACGGTCAGGGACTCAAATTCTGCTTTGATGAGGATAAGTTCACATTTAACGCAAGGAATTATTCGCAGAAGCTTCTTGCGGCAGCAAAGCACCAGGAGGACCTTCACAGCGAGCACACCACAGCTATAAATATTGACGGCTTCCTCAGAGGCACCGGTACCTCAAGCTGCGGACCCGACACGCTCGCCAAATATGACATTGACGCAACAGGCTCTCTCCAATTCCAGTTCACAATTGTACCTATAGAATAAAATGTAAGCGCCGCAGAATCCGAAATTCTGCGGCGCATTTATTATTTGGAAGAGTACATTTTTTCATAATAATCGGCATATTCGCCGCTGATTATGTCTTCCCACCATTTGCGGTTATTAAGATACCATTCAACAGTCTTTTTTATTCCCGAATCAAAATCCGTTTCAGGAGTCCAGCCGAGTTCGGCGGAAATCTTTGCAGGGTCAATTGCGTAACGCAAATCGTGTCCCGCTCTGTCTTTAACATAAGTTATAAGGCTTTCAGGCTTATTCAACTGCTTAAGGATTGTTTTTACAACCTCAATATTAGTCCTCTCATTATGGCCGCCGATGTTGTAAACTTCACCGGCTCTGCCTTTATCGAGAATCATTTCAATTGCCTTGCAATGATCCTCAACATAGAGCCAGTCACGAACATTAAGACCGTTGCCGTAAACGGGAAGGCTTTCGTCATTGAGAGCACGGGAAATCATAAGAGGAATAAGCTTTTCAGGGAAATGGTAAGGACTGTAATTGTTGGAACAGCGGGAAACGGTAACATTCATGCCGTAGGTTCTGAAATAAGCAAGGGTAAGCAAATCCGCAGATGCTTTTGAAGCAGAATATGGGCTTGAGGTGTGAATGGGGGTTTCTTCCGTGAAGAACAAATCCTTTGCCTCAAGCGGCAAATCACCGTAAACTTCATCCGTTGAAACCTGGTGGTATCTTGCAACCCCGTATTTTCTGGAAGCATCAAGCAGGCTTGCAGTACCCATAATATTGGTTTGCAAGAAAACCTCAGGAGATTCTATTGATCGGTCAACATGGCTTTCTGCCGCAAAATTCACTACCTTATCAAATTTTTCTTCTTTGAAAAGGCTGTCAACAAAATCTCTGTGCGCAATATCACCCTTAACAAACTTGAATCTGTCACTCTCAAGAGCCTTGTCAAGCGTTTTCAGGTTGCCGGCGTAGGTAAGCTTATCAAGGCATACAATATCATACTCAGGTTTATTCTCAAGCAGATAATAAATAAAATTGCTGCCTATAAAACCCGCTCCGCCTGTAACAAGAAGCTTTGTCATTTTAACTCTCCTTTGCTTCGGCAACAGCCGCTTCCTTTTTTTCTTTCTTTTTTTGATTCGGGTCAAATTCCTTAACAGTTCTGCGGATTTCAACACGGTCAAAATACTTTTTGAACCTTACACCTGCATTAAAATACAGGTTACAATCAGGACAAAAGTACTCAGCTCTGAAAAACTGGTTATGATATTTCCATTCGCTTTTAAGCTCACAGGGCTTTGAGCATTTCTCACAGTTACAGTAGAATTCTTTTTTATCAACAAGAGGATTTTCAATATTGCTTATAACCTTAGCCTTAAAGAAAAGCCTGCCGTAGAACTCATCATTGCAGGTTCTGTAATTTGGCTCAAAATCCTCTTTTTTATATATTCGTCTGAAAATCTCTGCGGAAAGCAGACTGTCATCAAGCGCACGGTGAAGCGAATAGCTTTCAGGGTCAATCCCAAGCGACTGCGCTGCGGTAAGAAGACCGACCTGAGTGCCCGATGGAGAATTATATGCACGGTGATAACACTCCTGAAGGTTGCAGTACATATTCAGAAACGGAATCTTTTTAATACCGTTGAGATAAGAGAAGTTTTCAACAAGAACGCGGATATCACAATCGCCCCAAGTAAAAATTACGGTATCCTCTTTCCCTAGCCATTTGCGGAATTCGGAAAAAGCCTTGGTAAAAAGCACGCCCGAGTGAATATCGTCATTCGTTATATGGGTAAGGCGCTTTACTCTGCCTCTGAGCTTCCTGCCTATCTGAGACTTAATAACCTGAGAAAAAGTATTTATCTGATTAAAAGAATCATCGAGCATTACAGCACCGATTTCTATAATTTCATTTATAAAACTGGCGGACTTTTTGGCATATGTATTATTCCATTCAAGGTCCATTATTACATAATGCATTACTACATCCCTTTACGAAGTTAATTAATCATATATTACATCATACAACATTCCATTACTGTTTTCAAGACAATAATTTTATTGGATATTGATTTTTTTAAAAAGCGGTTGTATTATTATAACCATAAAATAAATACAAATTCCAGAGGTTGAATAATATGAAAAACAAAACTTACAAGCTTTCCGAAAACAGAGTATGGAGGATTTATCTCGGCGGCAAGCTTCTTGATGAATTCAGAGGCTGTGACGGCAAGGACGGTTATTTCCCCGAGGACTGGCTTGCCTCCGTTGTGCCCGCAAACAATCCGCCCCGCCCCGACACCCCTGAAAGAGAAGGCCTGAGCAAAACCTGCGGCGGAGAATATCTTAAGGATATAATTGATACAGATTCAAAGGGCTGCCTCGGCACAGAGCATATTAAAAAGCACGGCGAAAACTTCGGCGTTTTAACAAAATTCCTTGATTCGGCAGAGCGTCTGCCCATTCAGGTTCATCCCGATAAGCATGCCGCAAAAACTCTTTTCAATTCGGAATACGGCAAAACCGAAGCTTGGTATATCCTCGGCTCGAGAAAAATCAACGGTGAGGACCCATACATTCTTCTCGGTTTCAAAGAGGATGTAACCGCCGCTCAATTAAAGGAGCTTTTTGACAAGCAGGATATACCCGCAATGGCTGAGCTTATGCACAAAATACCCGTAAAAAGCGGAGATGTTTTTCTCATCACCGGCGGCACGCCCCATGCAATAGGTCCCGGCTGCTTCCTGCTTGAAATTCAGGAACCCACAGACTATACAATCAGCCTTGAAAAATGCAATACCCTCGGCGAAAAGCTCCCCGATTTTCTCTGCCACATGGGAATAGGCTTTGATAAAATGTTTGATTGCTTCAATTACATTAATTACAGCAAAGATGAGCTGCTTTCAAGCTTCAACCTTACCCCCGAAACACTTGAAGAAAACGAAAACTACACCCTCACAAAACTTATCGGCTACGAATCAACGCCCTGCTTCTCGCTTCGCAGACTCGATATCAGAAAGAGCTTTTCAAGAGAAAATCAGGGTGTGCCCTCTGCCCTTGTGTGCATAAGCGGCAGCGGAAAAATCAATTCAACTTCAATGAAAAAGGGCGACTGCATGTTTGTAAGAGCTGATGCAAAAACAACCGAGTTTGAAATTGAAGACGGCTGTGATTTAACGGTGCTCGAATGTCTGCCTCCCTGCTAAAAAAAGAAAACAAAGGCGAAAAAAGTTATGGCAAAACTAAACGACAAGAAAAAAATCAATCTATTTATTGCAATTTGCAGTCTTGTTTATTTCACAAGCTACCTGACCCGTAAAAACTACGATGCGGCACTTGTTGAAATTTATACATCAATGGATATCCCAAAAACTCTTGCAAGCCTTGCAAGCACGGGTGCGGTTATCACCTACGGAGCCGGCCAGCTTCTCAGCGGTGTGCTGGGCGACAAGCTAAAGCCGCGAAACATTATCTTCAGCGGCCTTATAATCACAAGCATCTGCAACATTCTCATGCCGCTTGCAGGCAACATTTATTTTATGATTGCAATATGGTGCGTAAACGGTCTGGCTCAGGCGATGATGTGGCCTCCGCTTGTAAAAATCATGTCTGAAACGCTGGACTCCGCTTCATACAAGAAAGCCGTGCTCTACGTAACAGTTGCAAGCTCGGTTGCAACAATTCTTATTTATCTGCTTATTCCGCTTTGCATTCAAGTGCACAGCTGGAAGCTCGCTTTTTACATAAGCTCTGCCGCAGCAGCCGTTGTCTGCGTTTTCTGGATGGTTCAGATTAAAGGGTTTGAACGCATTACAGGAAGTGTTTCGGCAGGCAAAAAGCAGCTAAAAGAAGCAGCCGCAAGCACTCCGGCATTTAATAAAAAGTATTTCCTTGCTTCGGGAATAATCCCTATTGCAATATGCATCGTGCTTCAAGGCACATTGCGTGACGGGGTTACCACGTGGATGCCCACAATAGTAACCGAGGTTTTCAATCTCAACACCTCCGTTTCAATTCTGTCAACGGTTGCGCTTCCGTTACTCGGTATTTTCAGCTCCGCCGTTGCGCAGGCAATTGAGAGAAAAATCGGCAACGAAGTTTCCAGCTCTGCCGTATTTTTCAGCGTTTCGCTTATCTGCTGCATACTCTTGATTTTCGCAAACTCTGCTGTGGCAATAAGTGTGCTTCTTATGGCGGTTATCACCGCTTGCATGCACGGCATCAATCTTATGCTTGTATGCGAAGTGCCCAATTATTTCGCAAAATTTAACAAGGTTTCAACCATTTCGGGTATTCTTAATTCATTTACATATCTCGGCAGCGCAGTTTCGATTTACGGCATTGCGGTAATTGCCGAAAAATTCAATGACTGGAATGTTAACTTCAAATTATGGGCTGTAATTTCAGCCGCAGGAGTTCTTTTCTGTGCGCTTGCTTTAGGCAAATGGAAAAGATTTCGCCGCGCCTGCAACGAAAACTAAGGAGGAAAGCATGAACAAGGAATCTTGGGTACAAACCTGGGGGCAGTCCCACTCGGCGCTCTCTTTTTTCTATTATCCGTCTTGTGAAAAAACCTACCGTTTGATTGTCAACACGGCAATTTCAGGCAAAAAGCTGCGGGTTTCATTCTCAAATGCATACGGCAAAAGCTATGTTGAAATAGGCGCCGTCACAGCCGCACCGTGCACTTCCTTCGGCAGCATAACCGGCAAAAACATAATTCCGCTTACTTTTGACGGCAAAAGCAGCTTTACAATGAGAAAAAACGAGCGTCTTACAAGCGATCCGGTTGATTTCAGCGTATCGGACGGCGAGTTTTTCTGCATAAGCGTTTATGTTACAAAAGGCGATCTTACAAGCGGAAACCTGATGAGCAATGCAGAGCTTATCACGGCAAAAGGAAACAGAACTTTTGACAGATACTGCCCCAACGAAACTCGCACAAGGGATTCGGTAAGAGGTGCTGCAAGTAAGCTTCTCGGCATGCCTTTTCCAAAACCCATTCCTCTTTTTGACAGCATTGAGCTTTTAAACGCTGACGGCGCAAAAGCAATTGTTGTGCTTGGCGACTCCTTAAGCCAGCAGGGATATTGGACCAATCCTTTTGAGAAAAGACTCAGAGAGGCTTTTCCCGGGAAATATTCGCTTATAAACAAATCGGTTATGGGTAACCGCCTTTTATATGATTGCTCTCCGCTTTTTCCCGCTAAAGGACTTTTCGGCAGGCGGGCAATCCAACGCCTCCACAGCGATATTCTGAATTTTGACAACATAGAATATGTAATATTGTGCATAGGCATAAATGATGTCTTTCAGCACGGTACAATAAATGCCCCTGCTTTTGAGAAGCCTGACCCTGAAGATGTATGCAAGGCTATATACAATATAGTTGAGCAGCTTCACAAACATTCAATAAAAGCTGTTGTTTTTAATCTTATCGCTTTTGGTGCAGCCCCCGATGCAACGAGAGAAAAGGATGAAATGAGACGAAAGGTAAATAACCGGTTGGCTG
This sequence comes from Acutalibacteraceae bacterium, assembly GCA_045533875.1. Lineage (GTDB taxonomy): Bacteria > Bacillota > Clostridia > Oscillospirales > Acutalibacteraceae > CAG-177. The sequence goes on from JAZSIQ010000094.1 coordinate 26,462, forward strand.
AAAACTCCGTTTTGTTTGACGGCTTCTTTGATTTTAACGCCGCAGGTATCGACCCCGATAACGATTACTACACACGAATTGATTACCTCGGCCCCGACAAGCTTCATCCTAACCCTTTGGGCGGCGAAGCTTTTGCAAATGCAATAGACCTTGACTTATTCAACTGACTTTTGCTTTTGCAACAACCTAAAGAAAAAATCACAAAAGCATAAAAAATCTTATGTTTTGTTGCAATTATCACAGAAAATATGGCGTAATTCCGCTATAATAAAGCCACAGAAACAACAGAGGAGTTGAGAAGATGAACGGCTTATCAATATTTTCCTCAATCAGCTCCGAGTCCAGAGCAAAAATGTATGACTGCTTCGGGATGACACGAAAAAAATTCAAAAAGGGGCAGACCGTGCTTACATACTGCGATTCTTTCAAAAGCGTGTGTGTAATGATAACCGGCAGCGCTACACTCTCCTGCCTTGACGAAGACGGAAACAGTTCTTTTCTTGAAAAAATCTATCCCAACGATGTTTTCGGAGAGCTTTTCTGCCTCCCGCTTGCGAAGCTTGAATATGTACTTTGCGCTGACGAGGACTGCGAGGTTCTGTTTATTGATTACAACCATATCATAACCCCCTGTTCCAACACCTGCGAGCATCACTCGAAGATTATCAACAATCTTTTCCTGATTTCGGCAAGAAAGCTTCAATCGCTGACTCTTAGAATCAACATTCTCACTCAGAAAAACATCCGTAAAAAGCTGCTTGCGTATCTTGATTTCAGGCGCAACCTTACCCCGGATTCAAGAGATTTTACGCTGGATATGTCGCTTACTGATCTTGCGGATTACCTTAGCGTTGACAGGGCCAGCATGATGCGAGAAATAAAAGCTCTAAAGGAAGAGCAGATAATCTGGTCAGAGGGAAGAAAATTCCGATTTATCAACAACGACTTTTACATTTGAAAGGAGAAACTTAAAATGAAAAAATGGAAATGCACAATCTGCGGTGAAATCGTAATGGGCGATACTCCCCCCGAGGCTTGCCCCCTTTGCAAGGCTCCCGGCGAAAAATTCGTTGAGGTAGTTGAAGATGAAATGAACTGGGCTTCCGAGCACGAAGTAGGCGTTGGCAAGGCTGCTGAAGTTCCCGAAGAGATTGTTGAAGGTCTCAGAGCAAACTTCAACGGCGAATGCATGGAAGTTGGCATGTACCTTGCAATGGCAAGAGTTGCCCACCGTGAAGGATATCCCGAAATCGGTCTTTACTGGGAAAAAGCAGCTTACGAAGAGGCTGAGCATGCAGCAAAGTTTGCAGAGCTTCTCGGCGAGGTTGTAACCCCCTCCACCAAGGAAAATCTTACCCTCAGAGTAGCTGCTGAAAACGGCGCTTGCGAAGGTAAGTTTGAGCTTGCAAAGCTTGCAAAGAAGCTTAACCTTGATGCAATTCACGATACCGTTCATGAAATGGCTAAAGACGAAGCAAGACACGGCAGAGCATTTGCAGGTCTTCTTGAGAGATATTTCGGTTAATCAGATACAAACAAAACGGACACCCCGAGAAATCAGGGTGTCCTTGATTTTTGCAAACTATTTGTTTGCTTCAATTATTATTCTTTTGCAGTTTTCGCATTTAACCGCAGGGAGATTGCTTCCTTTTACGTAATTTAAAGGATTTGTGCTTTTGGCAAGCACCTCAGCGCCCTCAAGCACCGCAGGTCCTTTGAAAAATGACGTTTTTTCTTCTGCCCAGAAAACCGCGCTTTTTACCGTGGTGCAAACAAATCCGTTTTTCAATTCACCGCCGCAGTACGGGCATTTTTCTCCGTCATCTTTAACGGCAACAAATGTTACAACATTCGTTGAAAGCTCTGCCGTTTTTTCGCTCCTGGGGATATCATACTGCTGTTTTTTTACAGTTTGCTTTATTACCCGCCAACCTCCGAAAACTTCATTTAAAATCTTCTGAAGTGCCTCAGAGGACATATTCACCTCAAACTGCGCAGGCACGGACTCACCTGTTGCTTTATCCTTCTCGGTTACATCTGAATTGATAATAAGACACACTATACCGCCGTTTCTAATTCCAGCTTTGATTTGAAAAAGCTTGGCAATAAACGAATCTTCGCAGTCAATATGTTCAAGCGCCGATACCGACATAATCAAATCATAGCGTCCGGCTTCAATTTCATAATTCTCTATGGCTTTGACTATTCCGTTTATGCAAGCCGTTACACCGTGATATTCGGCATTTTTGTTAAGCTTTTCAACGGCAATGCTCAGCAAATCAACGCAGTCTATTGTACATCCCGTATTTTTGTATTCCTCAGCAAACACAATGCAGTTCCTTCCTACACCGCATCCAAGGTCAAGAATACGCAGATTCTTTTTAACTTTGAAATAAGGTAACAAATCGGTAACCGTTTTTACGGGTTTCTGCAACCAGCTTCCCTCTTCAAAGAGTTCATTGCTGCTGTAAGCCTCAATGTGTGATATCCGCTCATTCTCTCTAATTTCCAAGAGTTTTGCTTTATCCATAGCACACCTCAAAACAATAACATAATTACATATAAAATTATATACCATGCATAGCTTCAAAATCAATATGATACGATAAATAATCCATTCATAAAGTATTTACTTGTATTTCAGGATAAATTGTGATATATTAGAATTAAACTAATAAAATACCCATTATCTGCTAAGGAGATTTTGAATAATATGAAGAATAAGCTTAAAAAAGTTGCGGGCATAACAGCCGCCGCTGCCGGCGTTGCCGCCATTTTCGGCAATGCAGCCTATTCCGTTTTTCTCACAAGAAAAGGCGTTGATTTTTGTTCAAAACACATGCCGCCAATTGATGAAGCCACAAGAGAATTTTATGAAAACAACGAAGAAGTAAAGGTAGGTCCCGAGTGGTATAATCAAATCGAAACACAGAAACTTGTCATTTCAGACAATAGCGGAAACAGCCTTCACGCCGTTTTAATTGAACCAGCCGAAGCATCAGATGTTTACATTATCTCCTGCCACGGCTACGGCGGCAAACCCTCTGACATGAGCTATTACGCAAAGCATTTCACCGAAAAAGGCTGGAATGTAATTATGCCCGCGCTCAACGGTCACGGCGAAAACGAAAGCGATGACATTTCAATGGGATGGCATGATCGTGATGTAATACTTGAATGGATTAAATATATCACAGAGCTTTATCCTAAGGCAAAAATTGTTCTTCACGGCATTTCCATGGGCGCCGCTGCAGTTATGATGACAACAGGCATGCGTTTACCCGAAAATGTAAAGTGCTGCATTGAGGACTGCGGTTTTACAGGCGTGTGGGATATTTTCAGCATCAAGTTCAGGGATTATCTCCACCTGCCCGTTTTCCCCTTCCTGCATTTTGCCGATATGGCATCAAGAATAAGAGGAAATTTCAGTTTTAAGGAAGCTTCCGCATTAAAGCAGGTTATGAAGTCCGTAACCCCCACCCTCTTTATTCACGGCGACAAGGATACTTTTGTCCCCTTCTGGATGCTTCATCCGCTCTATACCCACGCTGTATGTCCCAAAGAAAAGCTTGTTGTTCCGGGCGCGATTCACACCGCATGTGTATATGTTGACCCCGAGCGTTATTGGGGCACCACTGATGCATTTATTGAAAAGTATATATAAAAAATCAAGTGTGCGTTGAAACTTTCAGCGCACACTTTTTTACATATAGCAAAAAAATAAAACCGCAGGTTAAACCTGCGGTTTTGTGGAGCTGCTAGGCAGACTCGAACTGCCGACCTCATCCTTACCAAGGATGCGCTCTACCACCTGAGCCATAGCAGCATTGGCGATCCGGAACGGGCTCGAACCGTCGACCTCCAGCGTGACAGGCTGGCGTTCTAACCAGCTGAACTACCGGGCCGTGGTTAAAACTAAAATTTATCGTTGATTTTTCCTTTCGGAAAAATCAACTGGCAGGGGAAGTAGGACTTGAACCCACGGTACGTGTATATATTGTATGCTGCCCTACCATCTGAGCTATTCCC
>JAZSIQ010000193.1:0-7481 GCA_045533875.1 Acutalibacteraceae bacterium
CGCCTCTTGATAAAGTCTTAAAAAAAAGATAAAGCCAACAATCACAATACTTGCAATTGCTGGCTTTGTTTTGGTGATCCATCGGAGATTCGAACTCCGCACACCTTGATTAAAAGTTAGTAGCAGAAATAAACGGGTGAACATTGAACTCCGTAAATCGGTTCAATGTTCGCCCGTCTTTGGTGTTTTATTGTTATATGAATTTGTTCATTTCTCTATTTGCATATAGTTGCTTAATAATCCTTAGTTGCTTACCTACAAACCACTGTTTTTTATTTTTTTTGTTTGCTTGGAGGGCAACGCCCTGAGCGCTGAAGAATTTTTTTGTTTTATCTATAATCGGAAGTTGTTCGGTTTTGGACTAATCATTTTTTATACTTTTTTTGATTAGCTTTATTTGTTCGATGTTATTTTGTTCGGCTCTTGCGTAATAAGAAAGTGAATATCTTAATATTAAATCAAAGTTTACGTATTCATCTATTGTCTTGTCGTTTGGTTCTACAAATCTGCCTGTGATATAGTCGAGAGATAACCCGTAAAAATCTGATATTCTTATTGCAATTTCAATGCTTGGTTCGTGTTTTCCGCTTTCGTATCCTGCATAAGTTTGTTGTGCTATGCCTAAATTTTCGGCAACTTCTTTTTGTGTTAGTCTTTGTTCTTTTCTTAAGAATTTTAATATATATCCTATGGTTTCGCTTCTTGTCTTTATCTTTTGTGTCTCTTCTTCATAATATTGCTTTTTGCTGATTCTTTTATATTTTTCTTTAATTTCTTCTTGAACTGCTTTCAAATCTGAATCAAGTTCTTTTATTTCTTCGTCTGATAATTGACTAAATACTTTGTAACCTTCCATTTACTTACCACCTCGATAATATTTTACTATTCAAAGCCTTGTGTATCAAGGCTTTTTTGTTTTTGTGGCTCAAACGTTACCGAGAAAGTAGGTAATTACAGTTGACAATACCGAGTTGCTCGGTATATACTTATACCGAGATAATCAGTAAAAAACAATAGTAAAGGAGTAAAAACAATGTTAATTACAGAAATTGAGCTTTGCGAACGTTTGAAAGTTGAGCGCTGTTTTTTGTGGTCTTGCCGTCAAAAGGGTATGCCTTTTATACGTCTTGGTTCGAAAATCATTCGTTACAATTACGATGATGTTTTGAATTGGTTTAATGAAAATACGGAAAGTGCGGGTGATTGTGTAAGTGTCTGATAATTGTTTACCTTTGAATTCTGATGTTTTGGGTTATGGTGATTATGACCTTGTATTTTTATGGAATTTGTTATTTATGCTTGGTGATTCTTTGAATGTGTTACGCTCTGATGAACAAATATCTTTTTATTTTGAAAGTTTAAAAAATCGTGTGATTGAATTGTGTGATTTTCCGTGTGGGTCTCGCAATTCTGATATGAGGGTTGTTTTTCTTGATGTTGATTAATGAATGTTGATTGATTATCTCTTGATTTTGCGTTTTTCGTTGATTGCCGACTGCGGCCGCAATTGCGGCGCAGCGGTCAACGGAAACGCAATCATATTACTTGACTAAGTAACAAGTTACGGGAAATTTTCTTTTATTTTGATTGGAGGTCGATATATGCCTTTTAAAGATGTTAAATACAAACATAATCAAACTATTTTAAAAGTCTTTGGTTATGGTGAGCATAAAAAAATTAAAGTTATTACAATGAAAACTTTGCGTAATTCTGGTGTTGAAGATGATAGCACACCAAATTATGTTCGGTGTACGGTTAATGATGAGAAGTTGTCTGAGAGTATCATTCGTGCAAAATCAAAAATATTTGAATATGCTTTTTGTAATCCGTGGGATTTTTTTATTACTGCAACTCTCGACCCCTCAAAATATGACCGTTCCAACCTTGAAAAATATCATAAAGATTTAACGCAATTTTTTAGAGATTACGGAAAAAAACACGGGATTAAAATTGATTTTCTTCTTGTCCCTGAATTGCATAAAGACGGTAAATCGTGGCACATGCATGGCTTTTTAAAGGGTTTACCTGCAGAGCATCTGCATTTATTTAAAATCGGTGATGTTATGGGCAAGGCTCTTGCCGATAAAGTTTTAAAAGGTGATACCGTTTACAATTGGCAAGCATATCAAAAAAAGTTCGGATTTTGTGACTTGGAGCCTATACGCAATAGCGAAGCGGTAAGCAAATATATTACAAAATATATTAACAAAGACCTTGCAACAAGTGTTACAGAATTAAATGCGCATTTATATTACCATAGCAGGGGATTACAAACGGCAAAAACAATGAAAAAAGGAACTATGCTTTGTGACATAGTTCCCTCTTTCGTAGGGGAGTATTGTTCTGTTTCGTGGCTTGATTTTGATAATGATTTATTAGAAGAATTAAAAAACAATATTATTTAGTGAATTAAATTTAACATACATTTAAAATTTTTTCAATGGTTAGTGGTGATTTTATGACATTACAAAATGCAATAGATGAATTTTTGATTGAACAACAGATTCGAGGTAATAGCGATAAAACGGTTTTGTATTATTCGCGGTGTCTTGGCTTTTTTGCTTCGTACAATGGCTTTGGTTCTCGTTGTATTGGCTCTATTTCGATTTGTGATTGCAAGTCATATCTTTTGTATCTGAAAACAAAGAACATCACTACAACGACAATACAAACGTATATTCGTGCTTTGCGTTCCTTTTTATCTTGGTGTTATTCAGAGGGCTATATTAATACTAACATACCCGAACAATTCAAACTGCCGAAAGCAAAACGAAAAACAATTGATGTTCTTACCGATGAAGAAATACAACGTCTTTTTTCTTGTCTTAATGGACGTGACTTTCATAACGTGCGGAATTATTGTATTGTTGCATTGATGCTTGATAGTGGTTTGCGGTTGAATGAGGTTGTTACTCTTAATCGTGATAAAATTCATATCGTAGAGGGATATGTTATCGTAAACGGAAAAGGTGACAAGGAAAGAATTGTTCCGCTTGGTATGAATAGCAAAAAAGCTTTATTGCGTTATATGTCTATTGTTCCCTGTTTGGATATTAAGACACCTTTATTCGTTAAAGACACCTTGACACCCTTAAAACAAAGCACGATAAAACAGTTGTTCCGACGGTTAAAGGTTACAGCGTCTATTCCACGGCTTCGTCCTCATTTGCTCCGTCATTCCTTTGCTACACGTTATTTAGAGAATGGCGGTGATATTTACAGTTTGCAATTGATTCTCGGGCATACATCGCTTGAAATGGTAAAAAAGTATATACACTTGACTAATTCAAAAACGGCAGTCAATTTTTGTGCATACTCGCCTCTTGATAAAGTCTTAAAAAAAAGATAAAGCCAACAATCACAATACTTGCAATTGCTGGCTTTGTTTTGGTGATCCATCGGAGATTCGAACTCCGGACACCTTGATTAAAAGTCAAGTGCTCTGCCAACTGAGCTAATGGATCGTTTTTTCAACGCCTAAACATAATACAACATCGTTTGAATATTGTCAAGTGTTTTTTTGGAAATGTTGTTTAATTATTATTACTCGTTTTTGTAGAGTAATACAAAGACGGTAAATATAAACAGCAACAAAAAGCAATGTCAAGCGCAAAAACTCGGCGTATAATGTAGTAACTGTCTTTTTAAGGAGGGAGAAATACGGCAGAGTTTTTTTGGTTTAACCATACATTACAGGCATTGCTTGCTTCATTTTTTACCTGGGCAATGACTGCCGCGGGCGCCGCTGTTGTTATATTCTTTGTGCGTATAAACAGCAGAGTAATAAATGCAATGCTTTCGCTTGCAGCGGGGGTTATGACTGCGGCATCCTTCTGGTCGCTTCTTGCGCCTGCGATTTCGCTTGCCGAAGAGCTTGGCATGAATGCATGGTTTGTGTGCCTTCTGGGTTTTCTTATGGGCGGTGCGGTGCTTTTGGCAGGTGACTTTGCGGCCGAGCGGTTTTGCCGTTTCAAGAGCTTTCAGGGCGCCAACAAGCGAAGCCTTATGCTGGCGTCGAGCGTAACATTTCATAACATTCCCGAGGGGCTTGCGGTAGGTGTTGCGTTCGGCTCGCTTGCTCATTCGATAGAGGGCGCAACCCTTGCGGGTGCCGTGCTGCTTGCTTTTGGCATAGGAATTCAGAATCTGCCCGAAGGTATGGCTGTAAGCGTGCCGCTTCGTTGCGACGGGATGAAGCGATGGAAGGCCTTTTTTATCGGTCAGTTAAGCGGCATTGTTGAGCCTGTTTCTGCAGTTTTGGGTGCATTGCTTACGGTGAGAATAAGAAGCTTGCTTCCGTTTATGCTTTCAGTTGCCGCAGGTGCCATGATATATGTTGTGGTCAGGGAGCTTGTGCCTGAAAGTCAGCAGGATTCAAAAAAACCGTTTATGGCAATTATGATGCTTTTCGGATTTTCGCTGATGATGGTGCTGGATGTGGCATTAGGGTAAAATTAAAGCTCGGCAATGTAAAGCCGAGCTTAGTTTTATAAATTAAAATATTCTTCTGCAAGCTTACCTGATGCGTTATATGCTTTAACGCACATGGGCTTACTCTTACAAAGAGTAACCACGCTTGCCGCATAGCCGAGCTTGCTGTTCTTTCCACCCTCTATAACCGTGTAAAAGGGATACTGCTCATTATATTTGGAGCGAAGGTCAAGGGTGTGGGTGTGACCGCTGAAAAGCGCCTGCACACCGAGCCTTTCAAGCTCCTTAGCCCAGTTGTTGCCGTAACGGTTATCAACAACAGGCATGTGAGAAAAAGCAAGCCTGAAAAGTGAGTTTTTACCTTGGTCTGAGTTCAGGGAAGAAAGCCACTCGGTTTGTTCATTTAAGTAGGTTTCAAAATCAACAAGACCGCTGTATTCTTTATGATTGTCGGGCTTATCTTCGCCGCTGTCAAGCACAACCGCCCACACGGGACCGTAATTGAATGTAAAATACATACCTGTGCTGTTTATGCGGAAATTCTGAGCAACACTTGCGGCATATTCTCCTCTTGTTTCGTGGTTGCCTCTGGTGTATACTACGGGGATTTCACCCTTTGAAAGCTCATAAGCATAACCGAGTATTTTTTTAGTGAAATCCTTTTTGAAAACAATCGTGCTTGAAATATCGCCGTTTAAAACGATTACGTCGGCAGGCGTTTCAATGTTTTTTATTGAATCAAGAGCGTCAGGCAGATTGCCGTGAATATCCGAAAGGGTGTAAATATTGATTTCATGCTGGTTGTGATATCCCTTGAATTTTATGGGGTCAGAGGACAGGGTTTTGCCTTTTATTGCGTCATAGCCGAATTTCATACCCACAAACTGCGAGTGAAAGCGGTAGGTGTTATTATCAAGATGCTCTTTAGGAATTCTTACGCTGTGTATTGTTTCGTGGGTGCGTATGTTGCCGCAGGTCTGGTCGTAGACTTTATATTGCTTTGAATTATAGGTATAAGTTACATATCCGTTTGCTTTGAGGTTGGTTTCCCACATCACGGTATACATAGAGTCGCCTGTTTCAAAAACGCAGGCTTTCTGAGTGAATTTAAAGGGAAGTGCAAGCGAAAGCTTTGCTGCTGCCGATGTAAAGGCTTCTGCAAAATCCATAAATTATTACTCCTTAGATTCTTCTGTCACCTTTTTCTCCCATAATATCTCTGGTGTAAATCATACGGGTTTCAAAATTGGCGGCGTCGTTTTCGTCAATTTCAAAAAGTCTTGCGCCTCTTAGGTCATCATCCTGGTAGCCGTCATAGGTAAGTCCGCCGTCATAACCGAGCATTATTCCCATATACTTGCCCGTGAAATCGTTAACATGGTCATGGCCTGCGAAAATTCCCTTAACATCGCCTCTTTCAAGGCAGGCACCGAAAAATCCGAAATTGATATCACCGCAGCCGGGATCTTCACGCTGATTACCCTTGTATCCGCAATGCTCACGGTTTCTTACAATTACCATGATTTCAGGTATGGCAATGTGCATGAATGCGATAGCAGGTATTTTTTCGCCGTTGTATTTTTCAAGAGCTTTTGATGCGCTGTAATACCAATGAATCTGATCGGGATGAACAGAATCGTAATCGTTTCCGATGTAAGTAGGGGTACGCATTTTAAGACGGGTGTTTTCGGGCATGCCGATTTGTTTTGCAAACTTCGGGATATTACTGTGGGAATCAAAGCCCCATACATTGAATCTGATTTTGTCCGATGAATGGGAAAGCACGGGCAGCACATAGTTGCCTGTGCCTGAAATTTCATCATCACCGCTTTTGGAAATACAGTATTCAAATTCTTCATACACCTTCTGCTGTACCTCGATCGGCAAGCCGAAGTTATCGTCATGATTTCCGAAGGTGTGAGCCCACGGGATTTTTCTGCTTTCCATGGGTCGGGTGATTTCTTTCAATAAATCTCTGAGCTCTTCGCAGGTTTCGCAGTGAACGTCATCCCTGCAACCCGATGTGTCGCCGTTGATGAGCACAAGGTTTGGCTTGGCGTGTGCAACGGTTGCCTCTATTGCTTCGGTCAGCTGAGGATTGAAGTTCTTCCCTGCGTGCAAATCGGACATAAGCAGAATTCTGAATTTCCCGTTTTCGTCAAATCTGAGTGTATGCTTGAGGGAAAGGAGTTCATTGATATCCATAATTATCCGCTCCGTTTATGAAACTGTTTCGGGTTCTTTTTCCTGCTCGTTGTTTTCTGTTGCTGAAACATCTTCGCTTTCAGCTTTTTTCTTCTTTTTAGCCTTGGGCTCCCGTACAAAAACGGGCTGAGGTTCGCCGCCGATAAACATGGAGCTTTCGGGGGAGTAAATGTCAATAGCCTTTGAAAGAACGCTGAATCTTATATCCTTTACTTCGCCTGCATATTCACCGTCAAGAGTCCATGCTTCGGGTTCGGAAAAAGTAAGCCTTGCACGGGACGTTTTAAAGTAAAGCAGGGTATCGCCGTCATAATCACGCTTCTGGATTTTTCTGAACATTCCTACAAGTCGGATCGTAGCCATGTCGTTCTTTGGGCCAAGGAGTTGTTTGGCCACTTTGTCTTCCTAAGACCGCTTGGCCTCCGACTTCCCTCCACCATTTCCCTGGGCGTTGCCGGCGACGAGAAGCTGGATATCGTGGCCATCGGCCTGACCTATCCCATGACCTCCGCTGTGTCTGACGAGACTATCCTGCCTCTGGACGAGCTGCTGGCTGAGCGCGGCCAGGGCGCTCTGGCTGCCACCGCTCATGTGGCCGAAGCCCAGATGATGAATGGCGTTACCTACGGTCTGACCGGTTATACCTACGCTGCCATGGGCGGCGGCTTCGTCTACAACAAGACCATGGCTGACCAGTACGGCATCAAGATGTTCGACGGCATGACCATCGAGGATCTGACCGCTGCCGGTGAGGTCCTGAAGCAGAACGGTGTGTACCTGACCACCTTCGGCAACTCCGCCGAGCTGAACTACAAGTTCCTGCTTGGTGGCGAGCACTACGGCTC
>JAZSIQ010000190.1:0-22768 GCA_045533875.1 Acutalibacteraceae bacterium
GGATAAAGCATTTCGTCTGCGGTTGACATTCCGAGCTCGGTAAGCACACGGGTATGAAGATGACGGATTGCAAGAATACCCTTGAACGGGTCAGGCTTTTCGTTGGGATCAGGCTGATGAAGCATTCCTTTGTAACCGTCACCTGTTGTTCTGGGCTTGTTTGTATATATTCTGGGTACGATTACAAGCTTTTCTTCCACTTTTTCCTGAACACTACTATGATTTTCGCAGTAGTCCATTACGGCATCTTCCCTGTCCGCAGAGCAAGGGCCGATAACAAGGAGCATTTTTTTGTTGTTACCCTCAAAAATATCCTGAACTTCTTTATCTATATGAGCTTTTCTCTGCGTTGCCGCAAAAGAGACGGGGTACTTCTCTTTAACCTTCATGGGAATGGGGAGTTTTCTTTTGAAATCCATTGACATCATATTCTTCCTCCTTAATTATCAGTTGTATTTTTCTTTAACATATTCTATAGCTTCTCTGTATCCGTCAAAGCCGTGGCCTGCTATTGTTTTTTCGGCATAAAGGGAAACAAAAGAGTGCTTTCTGAACTCCTCACGCTGAGAAATATCGGTAAGATGCACCTCAACTGTCGGAATTGAAACTGCCTTGAGCGCATCAAGAATGGCAACGCTCGTGTGAGTATAAGCGGCAGGATTTATAACTATCGCATCAACATTGCCGTAAGCCTGCTGTATTTTATCAACTATATCCCCTTCGTGATTGGATTGATATATTTCATACTCAATACCCTCACAGGCTTTTGATATAAGCTCACACAATGCGGCGTAATCGTTTTTGCCGTAAAGCTCAGGCTCACGCAGACCGAGCATATTAAGATTAGGGCCGTTAATCACAAGCAGTTTCATATTTTCTCCCTTCCGCCTCAAGGGCATCTAAAATGTTTTTAACGGTTTTTTCAACCTCCGGCTCACACCGAGCCTCGGCATCACTGAATTCAAGATAAAGCGGCAAGCGCTCATTATAAAGCTTCTCAAGTGAATTCATCTGAGAAAGAGGTCTGCCGTCAACAGGCAAAGCATTTATATCTCTTTTGAGAAAAACAATTTTTGAATTCTGGCTTAAGGGGATATAGTTTTCTTCCTTTTTGATTATTCCGCCGCCCGTAGCGATAACAAGCGAGCTTCTTTTGCCTGCTTCACACGCCGCAAGATGCTCTCTTTTCCTGAATTCATCTTCGCCGTATTTTTCAAAAATCTCAGGGATTGTAATACCCGATGCCGCCTCAACCATTGAATCGGTATCAACAAATTCTCTGCCAAGCTTTTCGGCAAGAGCTCTGCCGGCAGTTGATTTCCCGCTGCCGGGCATTCCCACAAGAACAATATTCTCGCTCTGAGCTTCCATTATTCCGAGCACTCGGGTTATTTCCTCATCGGGAATTCTGACGCCCGTAAAAAGTTCGCTTGCAAGTTTTGCCTGCGCTACAAGCATCGAAAGACCGTTTGCATATTTTATGCCGAGCCTTTTCGCATCGCACAGAAGCTTTGTTCTTGCAGGGTTATATATCAAATCAAGAACTCCTTCGCAGCATTTGAAATCATCAAGGCAAACTGCCGATTTACCGTTTTCGGGATACATTCCGACAGGAGTTGTGTTGACTATAACCTCGGCATCGTGATGACGGGAAAGGTTTTCATAATTATTCTCTCCGCTTCTTGAAACGGTTATAATCTGCCCTGCATTCAAATCCGCAAGCACAGCTTTCACCGTAACCGACGCACCGCCCGAGCCGAGCACAAGCACTTTTTTGCCCTCAACCTCAATGCCTGTCTGCCTGAGCATAAAGGAAAATCCGTAATAATCGGTATTATCGCCCCTGAGCCCTTTTTCGGTACGGGTAATTGTATTTACAGAGCCGATTTTTCTTGCCTGCTCCGATATTTCGGCAAGATACGGAATAACCGTTTTTTTATAAGGTATTGTTACATTCAGGGCATCAAACTCTCCGTTTTGAAGAAATCCCCCGACCTCTTCGGGCTCAAGCTCCCGCAAACGGTATTCATAATCGGCGAGCAAGGCGTGAATCTGAGGAGAAAAGCTGTGAGAAAGCTTTCTGCCAAGCAGAGCAATCTTCAAATCCTTCTGCATTTTCTCCCTCCTATCCGATCCGCTCACTGTAGCTGCCGAGATACCTGAATCTGTCACTCTGCTTCTCCAACTCACCGATAACTGCCGCAAGCTTTGGCGAATAAACGGAAACATCAATATCGAAATAGAACAAGAACTCAAAATCACGCTCGGGAATGGGTCTTGACTCAAGCTTTGTGAGGTTTACACCCTCCGCATAAAAAAGCGAAAGCAAGGAATACAGCGCACCGGGCTTGTTGGGGGCAACAGTCATAACCGAGGTTTTGTCAGCCCCGGGATAGATTTCAAGCTCCCTTGAAATGCATATAAAGCGAGTGTAATTATTTGCGTTATCCTGCACGTTGGGAACAAGATTATTGAGCCCGTAGGTTTCTGCGCAATCCCTTGAAGAAAGGGCGGCAACGTCCCTCCTGTCGCTCGAAGCGGCAAAGCGTGCAGCCATGGCTGTGTTGGCACACTCAACAACTTTTATCTGCGGATTTTCACGCAGGAATGCAGCGCACTGATTTATCGCCTGCTCGTGGGAATACACCTCACGAATCTCCTCAAGCTTTACGCCGGGCTTTGCGAGAAGATTATGATCAATCTTAAGACGCCATGACTTTACGATATAAAACTGATGCTTATTCATAAGGTCATATATTTTTGTAACGGAGCCGGCGGTGCTGTTTTCAAGCGGTAAAACGCCGTAACGGCATTTACCCGATTCAATTGCATCAAAAACCTCACCGAAGCTTGTGTAGTATTGAATATCGGGAAGCTCAAACATTTTCTGAGCCGCAATCTGTGAATAGGCTCCTTCTATGCCCTGGCATGCAACCACAGCCGAGGGCGGAAATAGCGGACTGGTGTTTTTTATTGCTTCATCTATGCGTATAACGCTTTCGGTTGTGCCGCTGATAAGCTTTTGCTGATATGAACGGGAAAGGGAAAAAATGGTTGAATAAAGAGCCCTTACATAACTTGCAAAATCCTCGCCCGCCATTTCGGAAACTTTGGCAAGCAACGATCGCTCTCTGCCTGCATCAAGTACCGGAAGACCTCTCTGACGCTTATACTCCGCAACTCCTGATGAAACCTGCATTCTCTGAACGAACAATTCTACAAGCTGCGAATCTATTTCGTCAATTTTTCCTCTGAGTTCATCAATTGAATGATTTTCTTTATTCATCTGAAATTCCTCCGTCTGACAGTATATCGAAAACCGCCAAAGCAACAGCCGCTTCAACAACAGGCACGGCTCGAAAAACAATACACGGATCATGCCTTCCCTGAATACTGAAGGTTACATTTTCCATTTTGGAAAGCGAAACGCTTTGCTGTTCCTTTGCTATTGACGGCGTAGGCTTAAATGCCGCACGAACCAGAACAGGCATTCCGTTGGTCATTCCGCCCAAAATGCCGCCGCAGTTATTGGTAAGAGTGCTCACCCTTATACCGTCTGTTACAAACGGGTCATTATTCTCTGACCCTCTGAGCCCTGCACTCGCAAAGCCTGCGCCGAACTCAACGCCCTTTACGGCAGGCACCGCAAAAAGTGCCGATGCAATGCGTGCTTCAACACCTGCAAACATGTGCTCACCAAGCCCTGCTTCAAGCCCTGTGACTGCGCATTCAATAACTCCGCCAACGGAATCCCCCTCGCTTTTGGCTTTGGCAATCTC
Organism: Acutalibacteraceae bacterium; assembly: GCA_045533875.1. Taxonomy (GTDB): domain Bacteria; phylum Bacillota; class Clostridia; order Oscillospirales; family Acutalibacteraceae; genus CAG-177. The sequence continues at coordinate 3,780 of JAZSIQ010000190.1, forward strand.
TGCTTTCATGCGCTCACAGGCTTCATCATCCGTAACGGGATATTCCTTGCCTTCAAAAGCAGAAAAATTGGGATTCACCGCATCAAACGGAGTATCGCAAACATCTGCGATGCTGTAAACATGGGCACCTATTTCAATCCCTTTTTCTTTGAGATACTGAAGGCACAGACCGCCTGCAACGCAAAGCATTGCGGTAAGTCTGCCCGAGTAGTGACCTCCGCCTCGCAAATCAACCTCTGCTCCGTATTTGCGTATTGCCGCAAAATCAGCATGCGAGGGTCTGGGAATATCCATGACCTGTGAATAATCCGAAGAATGCTGGTTGCTGTTGCGGATTATTGCATGGATTCTTCCGCCCTGCGTAACACCGTTTTCAACTCCGCCGAGAAACTCGGGCACATCGCCCTCTTTTCTTGAGGTTGAAAACTCGTTTCTTCCGGGCGCACGCCTTTGCATAAAGCTTAAAAGCTCATCTGTATTGATTTGAAAGCCGCTCGGAAAGCCGTCAAGAAACATCTCGATTTTCTCATCGTGCGAGCCGCCCTCTATATATAATTTCAAGTTATTTCCGTAAGGATAAAGCATTGTTATGCTCCTTCACTCAATTTTTCAAAATCCTCCCAGAATGCGGGATAGGATTTACTTACAGCCTGTGCTCCCGTTATTTCAACAGAGCCTTTACACACGGTTGAAGCAACAGCGGCACTCATTGCTATTCTGTGGTCTCCCGCCGAATCCGCCGTGCCGCCTGTGAGGGTGTCCACACCGTTTATCAGAAGCCCGTCATCGGTTATTTCAACCTTTGCTCCGAAGGCTGTGAGCATATTGCACACAGTTTCAAGCCTGTCACTTTCTTTTAATCTCAGACGGGATGCTCCGTAAATACGGGATGTCCCATTTGCAACACTTGCCGCAACCGCCATAACAGGCACAAGGTCAGGCACCTGAGAAGCATCAATATCCGCAGCAGTAAGCGATGAGGGGTAAGCAGTAACGCTGCCGTCTTTGGCATCAATTCTTGCGCCGAAGCATCTGAGAATATCCACAATTCCCTTGTCTCCCTGAACAGAGGAAAGCTCAAGACCGTCAACGGTTACAGGCTTTTTACCGATTGCGCCCGCAACAATAAAGAACGCAGCATTTGACCAGTCGCCGCCTGTTACTATTCTGCCGTCAGGTCGGCAAAGAGCGCTGTTTTTAACTGTATAAACTCTGCCGTTATTCTCAATATCGGACGAAAAATCTCTGAGCGCTTTAACCGTCATATCAATGTATGCAGCGCTTTCCACCTTGCCTGTAAGCTCAAGAGTTCCGCCGATTATGCTGAGCATAAACAGCAATCCGCTTACAAACTGAGAGGAAATGCCAGCATCTATTTTCCATTCAGTACCCTGCGCTTTTCCCTTTGTATAAAGGTGTTCCCCCTCCTGCCACACTTTTACCGAATGAGCCTCAAGCTCATCTGTCAGCGCCGTCATCGGTCTTTGGGAGAGTCGACCGTGCATAACAAAATCAGCTTCAATCCCCAAAGCACATACAACGGGAAGCAAAAATCTGAGCGTTGAACCCGATTCGCCGCAGTCAAGCACCGCTTTTTTCTCAGGCTCCGCAATGGGATTCACCTTATAGACACCGTTTTCATATTTGATTTGAGCCCCCATTGAGCAAAGGCATCTTGCCGTAGCTTCAATATCCATACTCGTCTGAGGGCAAGCAATTTCAACGGGTGATTTGCTCAGCGCCGCACAAATAAGCTGGCGGTGCGCCTCCGACTTTGACGGTATGGCTCTTATTCTTCCGCCAAGTGACGGCGAATTGAGTACCTTAATCATTTTTCCACGCTCCAGAAATGAAATCCAAAAGCTTATCAACATCATAAGCAACAAGCTCGCTTCTGCCCAATTCGGCAGGTATTACAAGCGTAATCCTGTTACCCATTCTTTTTTTATCGTTAAATGCTGCCGTGCAGATTTCCTGCGCCGTAAACTCACATTCGGCAGGCAACCCGAATTTTCCAAGCAGTTTTACAAGCTCATCAAGAACATCCTTGCCGCATATCCCGGCATTAACAGCTGCTTTGGTTATAATCACCATGCCTGCCGCAACGGCACTGCCGTGGGTTACCGAATAACCTGAACAGCGTTCAATCCCGTGACCTACCGTATGGCCGAGATTGAGAAGCTGACGCAATCCGTGGTCTTTTTCATCCTGAGAAACTATATCTCTTTTATCCTGAACACATATTTCAATAACATCCGCAATATCAAAATCACCATTGAGCATTTCAAGTAATAAGGGGCGGTTAATAAAACCGTATTTTATCACCTCAGCCATTCCGTCCGAAAAAACTTCACCTGAAAGAGTCTTCAATGCATCGGGGTCACAAATAACAAGCGAAGGCTGATAAAATGCGCCTGCAAGGTTTTTGCCCGCTTTCAAATCAACGGCCGTTTTGCCGCCAACAGAGGAGTCAACCATAGCAAGCAGAGTTGTGGGAATCTGAACATATTCTATACCCCTCAGATATGTAGCCGCCGCAAAACCGGCAAGGTCGCCGACCACTCCTCCGCCAAGAGCAACTATCATATCGCTTCTTGTGAGAGAATTCTCCGCAAGTTTCTCCCAAACCATGGCGAGATTTACGGCATTTTTGGATTCTTCACCCGCCTCTGTTATAAAGCTTACGGTTTCAAATCCGCTTTGCACGAGAGAATCCACAACAACTTTTGCATAAAGAGGGGCGTCATTCGTATCACTTATAAGCATGACTTTGCAGGGTTTGTGGACTCCGGCAACCATTTCGCCGATTTTTCTGAGAAGCCCTCTTTCTATGCATACATCATATTCCCTTGAAGCTTTTACATTAACGATTCTCATCTTGCAGCCTCCGTTTACTGAAAAAATTAAAAGCGCCGCAGTTTTTTACTGCGGCGCGTTAAAGCGTTATAACAATGCTTTTACATACAGCAAAAAACCCTTACTCTATTTTTTTGAGCAAAAGTAAAAGTAAAAATATGCTGTTGCAAAAATATTCTTCATAAAAAATACTTCCCGTAAAACAGTTTGTTGATTTATCGTAGTAAAGTATAGCACTTTAAAGTGCTCATGTCAAGAAAAAATTTCAGCTTTCAAACAATTAATTATCCCATCCTTTTCTTTTCGGCATTCATACGCTCTATGTAAGCATAAACTGTGTAAGAAGATTAAAAACAGCACAAAAAATATGAATTAAATTGTTGACTTTGCTTGAAATTTATACCATAATGTATTTGTAATTTTTAATAAGGGAGGAGTTCTTATGGATCTCAAAAAACTCATTGCAAAAAAGGACCAATATGCAGATTATATGATTAAAGAAATCACCCACATCTGCAAAACCTTTGAAAAACGCGAACCCGGTTCAAAGGGTGAAGAGCAGGCTTGCCGTTATATGGCTGATGTGCTCAAAAACGAATGCGGATGCGAAAATGTATCGGTTGAATCCTTCAAGGAAAATCCCCGTTCATTCTACGGTTGGATTTATTTCACTATCACATTCGTGCTTGCCGCTGTTGTGCTTTTCTTTTTCTTCCCGCTTGCAAGCATACTGCTTATTGCCGCAGGTCTTTTCGTTGTTCTCGCTCAGTTCGGCGTTTACAAGAAGCTTATTGATCCCCTTTTCCCCGAAAAAACAGGGCACAACGTAACTGCTATCAAAAAGTGCACGGGCGAAGTTAAAAGAAGAATCATCTTCAACGGTCACCCTGACGTTGCGTGGGAATGGCCCGTTAACTACGCTCTCGGCGGAGTAGGCTTTGAGGGTCACGCAATCCTCGCAGGCGTCGGCGCAGTTTTCTATCTTGTTATTTCCGTTATTTATATTGTTAAAAACGGCATCGGCTTCGGTGTTGCTGACACATCAGACCCTCTCGTAAAAGCTGCTCTCTGGGGTCTTCTGTTTGTTCCTTTCTTCATCGGTCTTTACTTCATGGTTAACTACAAGCGCCCCGTTGACGGTGCAAACGATAACCTTTCAGGCTGCTACATGGGTATTGCCGTGCTTAAGGCTCTTAAAGACGAAGGCATTGAGCTTGAAAACACAGAGGTTGGCGTTATCCTTACAGGCTCCGAAGAGGCAGGTCTGAGAGGCGCAAAGGCATGGTGCGAGGCTCACAAAAACGATTTCCAGGATGTTCCTACCTTTATCTATGCTTACGATACAATCCATGACCCCAAGTATCTTATGGCAAACTACCGTGACCTCAACGGCACCGTAAAGGCTGATGCCGACGTTGCCGACCTGTTTATGGAAGCAGCATCCGAGCTTAACATCAAGTGCGCAAAGGGTATGGTTCCCCCTCTCGGCGGCGCAACTGACTCAGCAGCTTTTGCTCAGGCAGGCTTCAGAGCAGCAGGTATCACAGGCCTCAACCACAAGCTTGAGGATTATTACCACACCAGACGTGACACTTATGACAACATGAACAAGCAGGGTCTTGCTGACTGCTACGCAATAAGCGTAAGAGTGCTTGAGAAGTTTGACGGCGGTGCAAAGCAGTAAATCTTCTCCCTTGCCCGATTTTTAAATTCATTCGAGGTAAAATTATGAAAAAATTCATCAGCATTTTCCTCGCCCTGTGCCTTTCGCTCGGTGTTTTCACCGTTGCGGTAAGCGCAGAGCAAACAAGACTTGAAAAATACGTCAATGACTTGAACAATGCTGACATTATTCATTTCTCAATTCCTGATGAATATGTCAATGAAGTAATGGGAATTGACGGCATTACCGTTAAAGATGTAGAGATTGCCATAAAATTAAACAAAAGTGCAGAAGATTGGGAGATAGCAATAAGAACAAAAGTTTCAATCTTCACCTGTCACCTTATAGTGTCTCCTGACCGCACAGTTCTTTATGTCCCCACCTTACTGTGCAGAATAGACCTTAACAAATTATATGGCGATGGCTCGGCATATTCCACTTTTACCACCCTTTTGTCTTCTTCCGATGCTTTACCCGACAACTTACTTGAACCCCCTTTTCTTAACCTTGAATCAACCTCAACCGAAACTGTGGACGGATACGGTGAGCTTTATTGCGAAACCTATACCATCGACCTCAAAAAAGCTGTTGAAGATATGGTTGCTTCGGGAGGAATAACGCTCGAAGAAGGCGTAGTTATTGACGATATGACTGAAGAAGAGCTTGTTGAGCTTCTTCATTCTTCGGGTTTAGATGAAGAAACCGTAAAATTTTTCCTGTCAACAACAAAAGTATATTTTGACGGTGATGATTTTGCAGGAATGATTATCACATCCAACGGTCAGGAACTTTTAAACTTTTTCAACGGAGACCCTGTCACCGTTTCATTGAGCAAAGGCGAAGAGCTTTTTAAAAAGCCCTTTACTTTGTTTGATCTTTCATGGCTTTTCCCCTTATTTATATCTCTTTTCTGATAACTGAATAATCGCATACCGTTTATAACACAGTGCTCCCTGTCTGAATCTTTGCGGTTCCGACAGGGAGTTTTTATTGATATTATTAATTTATAATTCAAAACCGATTGATTTTAGCAAGCGGTTATGATATCATTTTTTTGTTATAAAATATGGTTGAATTTTTCATCCGACAATAAACCGAAAGGCGGTAAAAAACTATGCAAATCTTCCTTTACATTCTCAGTGCCGTAGTGGCGGCTGTGGTCGCACTGCTTCTTATTGCAGTAATCCGTGCGGCTGCAATTAAGGCAAAACCCAACACCAACAAAACCGAAATCAGCTACACAAAGCAGGAAGAAGACGATTACGCTTCCAAGCTTTCCGAAATGATTAAAATACCCACCGTTTCTCTCAGGGGTCAGGACGACCTGACTCAATTCAGACTTTTGCAGGATAAGATGAAGGAAATGTTCCCCCTTGTTCATGAAAAACTGGAGAGGGTTGACATTGACGGCAACCTGCTTTACCGTTGGAAAAGCGCTCACCCCGAGCGTGACGGTCTGCTTCTTATGGGTCACCAGGATGTTGTAACCGCAACCGAAAAAGAATGGGAGCACGACCCTTTTTCAGGCGATATTGAAAACGGAATCATCCACGGCAGAGGCGCAATGGACTGCAAGTGCACCGTTATGGCTGAATTTCAGGCTATTGAAGAGCTTATAAAAGAAGGCTATGAGCCTGAAAGAGATATCTACCTTGCAAGCTCCGTAAACGAAGAAATCTCCGGTGGCGGCGCAATAAAGACGGTTGAGTACCTTAAAAGCCAAGGCAAAAGACTGGTTGCTGTTATGGATGAAGGCGGCGCCGTGCTTGCAGATGCTTTCCCCGGACTTAAGGGTTATATCTCCGCTATCGGCATAGTCGAAAAAGGCTATGCGGATATCAAAATAACCGCAAAGGGCAACGGAGGTCACTCCTCTACTCCTCCCAAAAACACTCCCGTTGCAAGGCTTGCCGCTTTTATTAACGAAATGGAAACCAAGCGTCCGTTTGATAAAAAGCTCGGCGGTCCCGTAAAGGCGATGTTCACAACAATTGCCCCTCACCTTTCTTTCCCGCTCCGCCTTGTTCTCGGCAATCTCTGGCTGTTCAAACCCCTGGTTATCAAGGTGCTTCCCGCTCTTTCATCATTTGGCGAAGCCTTCCTTTCAACCACTTTTGCTTTCACCATGTGCGAAGGCTCACAGACTCCCAATGTTATTCCCGACCAGGCTTATGTAATATGCAATATCCGTCCCTCAATTCATCAGAATACCGAACAGTCGGTTGAAGTTATTAAAAAAATCGCCGCCAAGTACGACCTTGAGGTTGAAGTGATTTACTCAAGAGATGCCTCCGGAATTGTTGACATTAACGGCGAGGAATTCAAGTATATGGTGGAATGTGCGGGCAAGTGCTACCCCGATGCCATTCCCACCCCCTATTTTATGTTTGGCGGTACGGATTGCAGATATTATGAGGAAGTAAGCGACAACTGCCTTCGCATCTGCCCCATACGCCTTTCACAGCAGCAGCTCAAGGCAATGCACGCCGCTAACGAAAACATCAACACCTCTGCTCTTGCAGAAAGCGTAAAATTCTATAAGTATTATGTTAAGAATCACTCATAATTCTTGAAAGGAAATCACGATTATGAATAACATTCCTCGCCCTGAATATCCCCGTCCGAGGCTTGTGCGAGAAGGCTGGCAGAACCTCAACGGCAAATGGGAATTTGAAATAGACCACGGCAACTCGGGCATTGAGCGCAAATTTTACGAGAGAGAAAATTTTAATTCGGAAATCCTTGTACCCTTCGCTCCCGAATCAAAGCTTTCGGGCATTGAAAATGTCGATTTCATGAAAAGCGTATGGTACAAGCGCACATTCTCGCTTACTAAAGACAACCTCTCAGGCAGAGTGCTTATCCATTTCGGCGCTGTTGACTGGATGGCAACCGTGTGGATTAACGGCACAAAAGCGGGCTGCCATAAAGGCGGTTATACCCCGTTTTACTTTGATATTACTGATATAGTCAAAGAGGGCGAAAACACCGTAGTTCTCAACGCTTATGACGATATTTTGTCCCCGTTGCAGGCAAGAGGAAAGCAAAGCGAAGAATACTACAATCACGGCTGCGATTACACAAGAACAACAGGAATATGGCAAACGGTGTGGCTCGAATTTGTACCCGACAGCTTCGTTGAAAAATTAAAGCTCACACCCGATGTTGACAATGAAAAGCTTCACATTAACGCTCTTTTCAACAAAGAAGGAGCTAAAGAATTTAAAGCCGAAGCCTTCTTTGGCGGTAAAAAGGTTGCACAGGTAAATGCCGTAATAACCGGCAGACAGGTGCAGACCTCGTTGGATATCCCCTCTCCCGTTCTTTGGGAGCCCGGCAAGCCCGCCCTTTATGATTTAAAAATCACGGCAGGCGAGGACAGCTTCACAAGCTATTTCGGCATGAGAAAGGTTGAAATTGACGGTTATGCTGTTAAAATCAACGGCAAATCAGTTTTTCAGCGCCTTGTGCTCGACCAGGGATTTTACCCCGATTCAATAATCACCGCCCCGTCAGACGATGATCTGCGCAAGGATATAGAGCTTTCCATGGCGGCAGGCTTTAACGGTGCGAGGCTCCACATGAAGGTTTTCGAGCCAGGCACAATTTATTGGGCAGACAAACTCGGCTATATTCTTTGGGGCGAATATCCTAACTGGGGACTTGATGTTTCCAAAAAAGAGGCTCTTCTCACCATGCTTCCCGAATGGCTGGAGGCTGTAGAAAGGGATTACAACAGCCCTGCAATAATCGGCTGGTGCCCGTTTAACGAAACTCACGACACAAACAGGCTTGCCGATATACTTACCACCGTTTATGCGGTTACAAGAGCCGTTGACCAGACAAGACCTATAATTGACACAAGCGGATATATTCACGCCAAAACCGACATTTATGATGTTCACAATTACGAGCAGGATGTTGAAAAATTCACCGCCGCATTTGAGCCCTTGCTCAACGGCAACGAAAAGGATGTTTACGTTAACTTCCCGAAAATAGAGAAATATGAGGGTCAGCCCTACTTTGTTTCCGAATTCGGCGGAGCATGGTGGAATATAGACAATGACAACAGCGCAAGCTGGGGCTACGGCAAAACTCCCGAAGATATAGAAGAATTCTACAAACGCTTTGACGGACTTTGCAGCGCTCTGCTTAACAATAAAAGAATATGCGCTTATTGCTACACTCAGCTTACCGATGTTTTCCAGGAAAGGAACGGAATTTATTCCTTCTCCCGTGCGGTGAAATTTGACCTTGAGCGTCTGAGTAAGATACAGAAGCAAAAGGCAGCTATTGAGGATTAAAACAAGCCCCAACCGTTTTCAGGTTGGGGCTTGTGTCATATCAGGTATAATAAAGCGGCAGTCATTAAAAATGACTGCCGCTTTAAAAATCAAATCTTATCAGCCGCCGATAAGGTCAAGAAGCAGCTGGAAGAAGGGGAATAAACCTACAAGTCTTACAATATTATCGGGAATAACGCTTGCAAAGAACCAAAGGTCAACATAACTGTTATCCTGAGCCTCGGGTGCTCCGTCATACTCAAGGGTGAACGGCTGAGTGTAAACTATACCGCCTTCTCCAAAAATTTCAGCACGGACATAGCTGCCGATGGAATCGCTGTAATCATCAAGGTCAATAGTATTGCCTGTTGCAATGCATTCACCGTTTGCAATCCATCTGATATTCAACGCATCAGAGGAAGTGACGAGGGTAATGGTATCAAGCTCATCAGAAACAATTACTTCATTAACGGTAGGAGCATCAACATCGGCAGGAGCTGAATATTTGTCACCATCTTCGCCGTTTGCATTCTGAACTTCAATGTCCTTGTAAAGCTTGGTAAGCTCTTCACCCATTGCTTTCTTTTCGGGGTCGGTTTCCTTTGAAAGGAAATCAGCAATTTCCTTGATTTCATCATAGTTACCGAGACTCTTGCTTGCCGCAAAGAATGCGCCGTTCTTCAGGCATTCATAAAGATTTTCAACGGTATTGGATTCCATGCACATCATGGTGTATCCGGTGTAAACAACATCGGTGCTGTGAGCATCGCTTGTGGCAATACCCAAAACATTTCTGCCGGTGGGAACTACTTTTTCAAGGAGAATATCCCAAAGCTTTCTGTCAAAACGGGTTCTGCCGTCACCCTTGCTGTTCATATCAATGCCGATGCAGCTTTTATACTCGGTAAGGAGACCCGCAAACTTGTTGATTTTGTACCTATAAGCAACATTTTCAATATTGTAAGCATCTGCGGTGTAAATTTCATCACGGGCATTTGTATATTCGCCGGGATGGTTGATTACGGTAAGACCGCCGCCAATTTTGTCAATGTTCTTGATGGGAGTTACATAATCACTTGTGCCGCCGAGCCTGCCGTCACCCCAATCGGCAAACCATGAGTTCACATGGGCATTGTTGATGGAGGTGGGATTGTGCTCATTCGCAAAAGGAACGCGCATCATAGCCTGACCTGCGTTGCCGCTTTCATCATATTGGGTGTAATAATCACCGTCAGCGGTTTCTTCATACTTATAAGAATTGCCGTTTGCTGCTGTTCCGCTGTAATCAAGGTCTTCAATATACTGACCTCTGCCGTCCTTAAAAGCTTTGATAAAGAAACGCATGGCAGGGATGTAATTCTGAGTTATCCATCCGCGGTCAACAGCACCGTGGTCACTTACAGCAACAATGTCAAAGCCCGCAGCGTAGTGAGCTTCGGTCATAGCCTTGAGAGTATCCGAGCCGTCACTTGCGGTTGTGTGGCTGTGAAGGTCTGCCTTATACTGATTATAAGTAAGCCAGTTTACATCCTTATAAGGATTGGCGATTGTGTAATCAACGCCTGTATCACCTTGAACATCAGCAGCCATTGACCCTACGGGAATCGCTGACATAAGCATTACCGCAACACAAAGAAGAGCAACAATTTTTCTGAATCTATACATAGCCTTACCTCCTGTTAAATATTATGTAAGCTGTTTTTAATTAGAAAGTATCTTCTGTAATGTAAACATAAAGGAGCTCAGGAACCATAATGAGGAACTTGGGAAGCCAGATGGTGATTGCGTAGGCAGCAAGACCGAGGAATGAAGGAACCACACCGAGATAATACTCTGCTTCACTTGTAGTATTGTCGCCCGAGAAGGTTGCCTTATTCTGACCTGTTGTCTTGGTGATTGAGTATTCATCAATCTGGGTTACTTCCCGGGTTTCATCGCAAAGGATATATGACTTAAGAGTGAGTGTTCCGCCGTCAATGCTTACAGTATTAAAGCAGCCGCCGATGTTTGTTTCCTTGGTGCTGTTCCAATCTGTGCCGTTCCAGTAGTTGCCGTAGTCGTCCTTCTGAACGGTAAGGGCGCCGATGAAATCGGTATCAAGGAAATGATCTGCAAGGAAGCTTCTGATTTCGTATCTCTTTGCGCCTGCTGTTCCTGCAAGAACATAGGTTACGCCATTGTCGTTAAGCTTGTTGCCAGTAAGGGGCTTTGTTCTGAGATACATGTGGTCATGACCGGACATAACAAGGTCAACATCACAGGCATCAAGAACCTTTGTAAGTGACTGCTGAAGATAGAGAGCATCAGGCCACTTTGCATCCTTGCCGAGGCTGTAAGGTGACTTGTGCATGAAAACGATTTTCCAATCCTTATCGGTACCGTTCATGTCGTTCTTAAGCCAATTAAGCTGAGGAATGGAAATTGAAAGAATATCGTTGGTGTTGAGAACAGCAACATGAATGTTGCCATAGTCGAATGAATAGTTTACACCGTCAGAGGTCTGAACGCTTTCGGTGGTATCAAGGTTAAACATGTTGTTGAACCAGTTTTCAACGCCGAGGCCGTCATGGTTGCCTGCAATCGGTGCAAGGGTATAATTAAGATTCAACTTGCCGAAGGAATTATCGTAATAATCCCATTCTTCATTATCGCTGTCATCGGTAAAATCGCCGAGGTTTGCTACGAAATCGGCAGTGGGCATATACTCAAAAGCCTTTTCGAGAACAGCAGCACCCTTATCGAAATTCTCCTGATTGCTTGCCTGAACATCGGCAATGGCAATAAAATCAACCTTATCGTCCTTGTTGTCGGTAGTGAAAGAACCGGTATCGCTCCATACTTCACCGTCACCTACACGGTAGGTATAAACCTTACCTGCTTCAAGACCGGTTACGGTAGCCTTGTGCACATACATGCCTTCCCATTCAAAGCACTCATTCGGATTTACGGTTGCCTCAACAGACTGACCGAGATCGTCAAAAATCTCTACATCTGTTCCGGTATTTTCTTTTGTGTACCAGCAAAAGCCTCTGGAAGAAGAGGTATCTCCGTTGATAACATTAGAAATTCTTACGGGCTCTTTGCCTGTTGCTTCGGCTTCGTCCGCCCATACACCTGCGCAGCAAGTGCACATTACCATAGCGATGCAAAGAATCACGCTGACGGTTTTTTTGAACACTGTTTTCATCTTTTACCTCCAAAATTTTATGGCAGATTTCACAAATCCACCAATATAACAGAGATATTTTAATACATTTTATTTATAATGTCAAGAAAAAAGATGCCTGTGCTAAAGGGATATACCGTTTTAAACTAAAAAACAAACAGTAAGTGCTTTGGACGATTTTCACAAAAAAAGCGTAAAAATTTGTTGTTAATAATTAATTTACATATTGATTTTTATAAGCGGTTAATGTTACAATATTCTTACATACGGCGCCTCGCTTATAACGCAGGCGCAGATACAGATTTCCACTTTCACTTCAATTTGAAAGGATGAATTGTTATGGAGTACAAAATGAACCTTACGCAGGAGGAGCTTGATATTCTTAACGGCTCCAAAGGCGAAGCCATGGCAAAGGTTATGAAGACCCTCGTTCTCTACGGCGAGGCTTTCGGCGCAACCAAGATGGTTCCCGTTGAAAGCAAGATGGTTCACCTTGTTACAAGCTTCAGTCTTAAAATAATGAAGCCCGTATATGAGCTTATGGATAAGCTTATCGAAGGCGGCGCAATCTCTCAGCAGAAATTCTCTGTTGACCCCAAACCCCTTGATAAAAACGTGCCCGCCAACTTCCTTCAGAAGCTTATTTTCAACAAGTTTATGTACACTATGCAGAACAGTTACGATGCTCAGCTTTCAAAGCTTGGCCTTATTGATGACAAATCCTATACCTGCACCTGCTACATGGACGAAGTAGGCAACGTACCCAAGAAGGGTGAAATTCTCTCTTGGGCTGAATCCTCAGCTGTTGTTTACGCTAACTCCGTTCTCGGCGCACGCTGCAACAGAAACTCCGGCATCATCGAGCTTTTCGGCTCAATCGTAGGCAGAGTTCCCTTCTTCGGACTTGTTACCGATGAAGGCAGAAAAGCAACCTGGATTGTTGAAGTTAAAACCACCAAAAAGCCCGAGGCTCAGATTCTCGGCTCTGCAATCGGCATGAAGGTTATGGAAGATGTTCCCTTTATCAAGGGTCTTGATAAGTGGATCGGCACCGAGCTTGACGGCGACACCAAGGCTTATCTCAAGGATTTCGGCGCAGCTACCGCTTCCAACGGCGCAGTAGGCCTTTATCACATTGAAAACCTCACACCCGAAGCTGTTGAAATGGGCGAAAGCCTCATTGAAGAAGGCTCAAAGGTTTATGTTGTTGATGATGCCGAGCTTGAAAGAGTTCAGGCTAACTACCCCGTTATGTGGAAGGATAAGGATGCCACACCCAAGCTTTGCTTCGTTGGCTGCCCCCACCTTTCACACGCTCAGCTTATTGAGTGGACCGATAATGTTGTTGAAGGTCTTAAGAAGAACGGTCTCAAGAAGGTTTCCGTTCCCACCGTATTCACCGCAGCTCCCGCTGTTGTTGAAGCTTTCAACAAAACTCCTTACGCTGCAAAGCTTAAGGCAACAGGCGTTGTTCTCAGTTACATCTGCCCTCTTATGTACATGAACAATCCCCTTTGCAAGAAGATGCCCGTTATCACCAACTCCAACAAGCTCAGAACATACACCACTTCCCGTTACTACAAGAGTGACGAGATTCTTGACATAATCACAAAGGAGGCAAAGTAAGATGAAACAGTTTAAAGGCCGCCCCGTTGTTGCAGGCAAATGCACAGCTAACGCCCTCGTTTCCCACGGCGGTTTCAACACCCTCGCTTCCTTCCAGAATGCCCTTCAGTTCGGCGATAAAGAAGCAAAGTGCGGCGATCAGAACAACGCCGACCTTTACAACAAGCCCATGGTAGGAACAGCACTCTGCCTTCCTCAGACCATCGGCTCCACCACAGGCGGCATGGTTCTTTACTGCGCAAATGTTATGAAGAGAAACCCCACCTGCATGCTTTTCTCCGAGCATATCGACTCCCTTGCATGCGCAGGCGCAGTTCTCGCTGCCGTATGGGCAGACGAACCCATGGTAACAATCGACTGCCTTGGCCAGGAATTCCTTGACTATGTTAAGGACGGTATGAAGATTACCGTTGCTGAGGACGGCACCGTTACAGTTGAATAACCAGAGCAAAAATTCACCGCCCGCAGATGTAAAATCATCTGCGGGCGGTATTTTTATTTTATACGCTTTCAATAAAGCGAAGGAACTGCTTTTTGCCTTCTTCATCACGGCCGAAAACACCGCACTGCTCAAGAATGGCGGAGAAAACAATTCCGATTTCGTCCTGAATAATCTTTTCTATATTCTGCTCGTTAATCTCATACTTGGACTTAATCATATCTGCCCACTCTGCGTGCTTTGCTATAAGCTCATTTGCGGCAATATCCTCCCCTGCAAGCATCGCACGCTCAAGCTCCTGCATTTCGCCCTTAAGTCTTGAGGGCAAAACGGCAAGACCCATAACCTCGATAAGACCGATATTCTCTTTCTTTATATGATGATACTCGGGATGGGGATGATAATAACCGTCAGGGCATTCCTCGGTGGTGATGTTATTTCTCAGCACAAGGTCAAGCTCAAAAACTCCGTCAACACATCTTGCGATGGGTGTAATAGCGTTGTGGGGTACACCGTCCTCGGTTTTGCTGATTATAAAAGCCTCTTCATCCGTATATTCACGCCATTTATCAAGTATTATACCTGCAAGCTCAGTAATTCTTGCGGTATCCTTGCCGCTGAGTCTTATAACAGACATAGGCCATTTTACAATACCCGCCTTAACATCCTCAAAGCCCTTGAAGCTTATATCGGTTTCAACAGGTGCTTTCGCCATTGCAAAGGTATATCTGCCGCCCTGGAAATGTTCATGAGCAAGAATAGAGCCGCCTACGATGGGCAAATCAGCATTGGAGCCCACAAAATAATGAGGGAAAAGCTTGACAAAATCAAAAAGCTTATCGAAAGCCGCTTTATCTATTTTCATGGGAGTGTGGCTGCCGTTGAGCACTATGCAATGCTCATTGTAATAAACATAGGGTGAATACTGCATAAACCAATTTTCGCCGTTTACGGTGATGGGAATTATGCGGTGATTCTGGCGTGCAGGATGATTTACTCTGCCTGCATAGCCTTCATTCTCAACACAAAGCATACATTTGGGATATCCGCTTTGCTTGGCATTCTTCGCCGCCGCAATTGCCTTGGGGTCCTTTTCGGGCTTTGAAAGGTTTACTGTAATATCAATATCGCCGTAATCGGTGGAGGTTACCCACTTCATATCGTTTTTAATGCGGTATTCGCGGATATAATCGGTCTTACGGCTGAGATTATAATAATAATCCGTTGCCGCTTCGGGGGATTCGGCATAAAGAGAATTGAATTTTGAAATAACACATGAGGGTTTAGGGGTAAGGATACCCATGATTTTTGTATCAAGCAAATCACGGAACACAACCGAATCCTCACAAAGTGAGTTTTCACACGCATAATCAAGAATAACCTTGAGTATATCCTCAAGCTGAGCTTCGCCCTCAGGCTTTATATCCTCAAAAGCATCCATAGAAAGTACGTCGATTATCTGATTGATGCAAAAGATTCTGTCTGCCGCTTCAATAAGCTTATGCTTGCAGGCATAATCGCAAAGAGCATTGATTGCCTGATAAATATTCATTACACTACCTCCGCTTTTTACTGAATATGTTTACTTAATTCCGATAGCTTTATTATAATGCCTTACAGCAATATGTTCAAGACTAAAAATTCAAATAAAGCCACTTTATATAAAAAACAGGCTTGCACGAAATATCCGTGCAAGCCGAACTTTTTATTACTGAGCCTTGCCGAGCTCACGCTCAAGCCAGATTGTACCTATATCAATAGCATTGTAAAGGCCTCTTCTCTCAGCCTTTTTAACAATCTTATCCTTCGGGCGAAGCTCAGGGTCGGTGCTTACAAGCTGAACTACCACTCTGTCAGCAACCTCAACGCCCTTTACTTCTCTTGTGCTTGTAATCTGAAGAATAAGCACATAGGGTTCATCCATAAAGCCGTAATATATGGTCTTACCGCTTCTTACGAGCGGCTTTCCTTTATACATAAGGAAATCCTTTTTCTTTGCCATCGGCTGTACCTCCGTTAAGTAACGTTTATTAATCACTTGAGCCCGAGATAGCACTTCACCATTTCCTGAAGCAGTTCGTCACGGTCAATTCTTCTTACCATGCTGCGTGCGTTGTTATGGGTGGTGATATAAGTCGGGTCCTCGGAAAGAATGTAACCGACAATCTGGTTAATCGAATTGTAGCCCTTTTCATTAAGAGATTCATAAATCGAAAGCAAAGTGCGCCTCATTTCGATTTCATTTTCTTCCTTGATTGAGAACTGAATTGTTTTTCTATCGGACATTCTTGCCACCTCCAAAATCTAAAACAATATTATTATATATCAAGCATCGCAATAAAACAATGCTTTTTTTAATATTTTTTCTTACGCCCTGAGAGTTACACCGATTTTTGCAAGATTTTCAATAACCTTATCAATCCATGCCTGTACCTCTTCCATCTCGAGAGTACGCTCGTGAGAGGAGAAATTGAGCCTTACAGTGATACTCTTAAGATCGCCCTTATCGTAAGTATCAATTATTCTTACACTTTCAAGCTCTGAAATTTCAAGCGAATTCCACGAAGCTTCAATTGAAGAATATCTTACGCCTTCGGGTACTACGAGAGAAAGGTCGTAGTAAGTTGCCTGCTGGGTTGAAGGCTCTGCAAAAGCAATCTTATCAGCATTTACGGCAGCAAGAGCGTCCATATCAATCTCAATGCACACTACTGCGGCATTCTTATCAAGCTTTGCAAGATTTGAGGGGTAAAGAGTATTGATAACACCGATTGCCTTACCGTCAACACAAACTCTTGCTGTATTCTTGGGATGCTGCCAGTTGTGAACAACTTCAATCTTTGTGTACTCTGCTTTTTTCTGTTTGATAAGCTCAGCAATACAGTTAACAATCTCAACGCCCTTGAAATAGAGAGCTTTTTCGCTGAGACTCTTGCTGTAAAGAACAGCGCCGAGGTGTTTTTCTTCCTTGCAGGTGCCGTCTTCTTTGGTGCCGTTTACAACTCTGCCTATTTCAAAGATACCGAAAGTATCCGCATAGTCTTTGTTCTCGCTTGCGGTAACAAGAAGGGTGGGAATCATGCTGTTGCGAAGCACGCCGTTTTCGGAATTTTCGATATTGAGAACTCTTACATTATCCTCAACGTCAATACCGAGTTTCTTGAACTTTTTACCGTCACACCAGAGGTAGGAATGAACCTCATTAAATGAATATTTCTTTACGAGGATGTCCTTCACCTCATTATCCTCGCTCTTGCCCTGGGACATACGCACGGGCTTAAGGGGGCTTCTGGTAGTGGAAATCTTAAAATTGTCGTAGCCGTAAATTCTGGTAATTTCCTCAATAATATCGGCTTTCATTGTAACATCCTTGGTTGCACGCCACGAAGGAACCTTTACATTGAAGTTACCGTCAGTATAATCAACCGCAAAGCCGAGAGCTGTAAGGGTTTTGTTAATCTGCTCATCGCTTATGTCAATACCAGTGTAGCGGTCAACATACTTTTTGTCGAATGAAAGGGAAATTTCGGGATACTTCCTTACATACTCATCAGTAAGCTTTGATGCAACTCTTGCAGCGCAGTCAATATCCTTTACGAGCTTTACAAACCTGCCTACCGCAGTAAGAGTAAGCTCGGGGTCAAGCATTTTTTCATACCTTGCGCTGGCATCTGTTCTGTGACCGAGTCTTGAGGAGGACTTGCGGATGCTTACACCGTCAAAGTTAGCGCTTTCAAGCACAACAGAACCTGTATTTTCCACAATTTCGGAATCAAGACCGCCCATGATACCTGCAATACCTACATGAGTATCACCGTTGCAAATCATAAGGGTTTCTTCGTCAATTACTCTTTCAATGCCGTCAAGAGTCTTGAAGGTTGTTTTTTCTTTGGGAGTTGTAACAACGATATTTTCAATCGAATCGCCCGCAAATGCATGCGTGGGCTGACCGATTTCAAGCATAATATAGTTGGTTACATCGGCAAGAAGATTAATGCCTCTCATTCCGCAGTAGTAAAGGCGGATTCTCATGTCAAGAGGGCTCTTGTTCTTTGTTATATTGTCCATTTTGATGCAGGAATATCTGTAAACAAGATCTTCTCTGCCGATTTTAACATCTACCTTTTCATCGCCGTCATAGGAAAGATCGCCGAGTTCAAGAGGCTTGAGTTCTCTGCCTGCAAGGGCGGCAAGCTCTCTTGCAATACCGTAATGACCCCAGAGATCAGGGCGGTTTGTAAGAGATTTATTGTCAACCTCAAAAATAATATCGTCAATGGGGAAGATATCCTTGATGCTTGTGCCGTTTGCAAGTGAAGGATCAAGCTCCATTATGCCTGAATTATCCTCGCTGATTCCAAGCTCCTTCTCCGAGCAGCACATACCCTCAGATTCATAACCCGCAACAGTTGCAACCTTGATTTCGCCGCCACATACTCTGCCGCCTGCAAGAGCAAGAGCAACCTTCTGACCGACAGCAACGTTGGGTGCGCCGCAAACGATATTGCATACCTTTGAACCTGCATCAACCTTGAGAAGGTGAAGCTTCTTTGAATTGGGATGATTCTCAACAGAAAGAATCTCACCGACTACAACATTTTCAACATCGGCGCCTTTTACTATAATATCTTCAACCTCAGCGGTTGCAAGAGTAAAGCTCTCAATAAGCTTTCTGATGTCAACCCCTTCAAGGTCAACATAATCTTTAATCCAATTAATTGATACAAACATTGCTTATGCCTCCTTGCTTTCTTCGGGAACGGTGAAAGATTTTTCCGTAAACTGCGAAAGTGCTTTAAGGCTTCCGCTGTTGAATACACGGATATCCTTGACACCGTATGTCATCATGGCAAGCCTTGTCATACCAAGGCCGAAAGCGAAACCGATATACTGTTCGGGGTCAATGCCTGCCGCTGTAAGAACATTGGGATGAATCATGCCGCAGGGGCAAAGCTC
>JAZSIQ010000030.1:0-3032 GCA_045533875.1 Acutalibacteraceae bacterium
CTTAAGCCCGCAGTGCTTTGCGGCGTTGAAAGTAACGGCATGATTCTTGCCGCTGATGCAGGCGAGGATGATGTTAAGGTCATTTTCGTTGACGGTGTACCGGAGGGCTCTAAGGTAAGATGATAAGCGGTATTTTTGACAGCCACGCTCATTATGACAGCAAGGCTTTTGATGAGGACAGACTTGAACTCCTTTCTTTGATGAAAGAAAAAGGTGTTTCCCGTATTGTGAACTGTGCAAGTGATATTGCATCATCCCTTGTCTGCCTTGAGCTTGCTGATGATTTTGATTTTGTCTATGCTGCTTGCGGTATTCACCCTCACGAAACGGCTGAGTCTACCAAGGATTTCATACCTATGCTCAGAAAGCTGTGCATGAATGAAAAATGTGTTGCCGTTGGTGAAATAGGGCTTGATTATCATTATGATTTTTCACCGAGAGATGTTCAGATTGAGGCTTTCGAAAAGCAGGTTTTGCTTGCAAAAGAGCTTGATATGCCTGTAATTGTGCATGACAGAGAGGCTCATGAGGATGTTTTGTCTATCCTTAAAAAGCACAGACCAAAGGGCGTGGTGCACTGTTTTTCGGGCAGCGTGGAGCTTGCACGTGAAACAGTAAAGCTCGGTATGTATATAGGTCTTGGCGGAGCGGTGACTTTTAAAAATGCACGCAAGCCTGTTGAGGTTGCGGCGTATGTGCCGGAGGACAGACTTCTGGTTGAAACCGATTGCCCCTACATGACTCCTGTTCCCAACAGAGGTAAGCGCAATGATTCTTCCTATATCCCCGATATTCTTGAGGTCATTGCCAACATAAGGGGGACTGATGCTCAGCATATTGCTCAGATTACAGCCGATAATGCTTGCCGACTTTTTTCGATTAAGTAAAATTACGGAGGTTTTTATGTTTAAAAAAGTTTTATCTCTTGTTTTTGCTCTTCTTACTGTTGTTTCTTTTGCAAGCTGTACTGCTGAAAAGAAAGGCAGAGAAAGCTTAAGAGTAACTGCAGCAGAGGGTGCAACAGGAATTGAATCTCAGCTTGCCCTCGATATGAAATATGTTCTTCTTCCCAAATATGAGTTTGAGGAAATAACCGAAGAGTATTTTAATCAGGAAGAGGGTCGTGTATATTACGAATTCTACGCCAAGGCAACAGAAGAAGATTTTACAAATTACGTTGACCTTGTAAAAGAGGAAAGAGGATATACAGACAGACGTGATAACGGTGCCGATGAGCATTTCTATTGTGCAAAAAACGGAAGAGGATACGAGATCGGAGTTTCTTATTCTGATGAGGATTCCATTATTTACGTATATATCATTAAGCAGTAATCATAATTAAAAATTTGTACCCGCCATGAGTAAGGTGAACTCACGGCGGGTATTTTTTATAAGATTATGCAGATAAGTCCGCTGCAGCCTTCGTTAATAACCTTTTCAAGAGTTTCCTGAAGCTTCATTCTTGCATCGGAAGGCATTCTGTAAAGCTTGTTGTGAAGACCTTCATTTACAAGTTCATGCAGGGATTTGCCAAAGATGTTGGACTCCCAGATTTTTGCAGGGCTTTCTTCAAATTCCTTGAGAAGATAAAGTATTAGCTCTTCTGACTGCGATTCGGAGCCCACGATAGGTGCCACTTCAGTCTGAATATCGGCACGCATCATGTGGATTGACGGAGCGGATGCTCTCAGACGCACGCCGTATCTGCCGCCCTGCTTCATTATTTCAGGCTCTTCAAGTGAAAGCTCTTCAATGGTGGGCATTACGATTCCGTAGCCTGTTGCCTCAACCTCTTCAAGCGCACTTTGAATTCTGCCGAATTTTTTTCTGATTTCGGTGAGCTCTGCCATTTCTTTAAGTAACTCCTGCTCGTTTGAGGCTTTTGTTCCTGTTTGCTCGGCAAGCACCCTGAAGAACAGCTCGGGGTCAAGATTTACAGATATTCTTGCACTGCCTTCGCTAAGGCACATTCCCTCAACACGGGCATTTCTGATGTGTTCACATTCGCTTATATCAAGGGTAAATTGAGCTATTTCCCTTACATGGTGAAGTGTAGCGGCACGGGAGCTTATTTCGCCGAAAACCTTGCTTCTGAGCCAATGCTTGCAGGGCAGAGAGCTGAGCCAATTAGGCAAATCAACAGCTATTTCTTTTATAGGGAATTCAAGAAGTATACCTGAAAGAACTGAATTAATCTCCTGTGTGCTGAGCTTTGCGCAGTTTGCCGCAATAACAGGCACCGAGTATTTTGCAGTAAGTGACGATGCAAGATTCTGTGCGGCGGCGCTTTCGGGCTCGATGCAGTTGAGAAGTACAACAAACGGCTTTTTGATAGCCTTCAGTTCGTTTATTACCCGTTCCTCAGCCTGTTCGTATTCAGCTCTCGGTATTTCGCTTATTGAACCGTCTGTGGTTACAACAAGACCGATTGTTGAATGTTCCGTTATAACTTTTTTGGTGCCTATTTCTGCTGCCATATTAAACGGAATTTCTTCCTCAAACCATGGGGTTTTAACCATTCGGGGAGTATCGTTTTCTATGTAACCCAAGGCACTCGGTACAATATAACCAACGCAATCAATCATTCTCACTTTGAATTTTGCCTCGTTGGCAAGGGTAATCTGCACTGCTTCCTCGGGAATAAACTTCGGCTCAGTTGTCATAATTGTTCTTCCTGCGGAAGATTGAGGCAGCTCATCGGTTGTTCTTTCTCTGCGGTGAATATCATCGATGTTAGGTATAACCGATTTGTCCATGAAACGCTTGATGAATGTTGACTTTCCTGTTCTTACGGGACCTACTACTCCTATATAAATATCGCCGCCCGTTCTTGTTGCAATATCCTGATATATGCTTGTGTCTGCTGCCATAAAAAATTCCTCCGTATGCTCATTCTTTTGTAAATTGATATGAGCAATCGGGAGGAATTATGACAGGCTGTAGGCAGTCTGAATTTATTTATTGAATTTTGCCGCAAATGCAGTTGCGAGTGCGTCGCAGCGCTCATTTTCGAAGTCGGATCGTAGCCATGT
>JAZSIQ010000032.1:0-8635 GCA_045533875.1 Acutalibacteraceae bacterium
GAATGGAGAACGCCGTTTTTATCACGGAAGCTGGAATCCATGCACAAAAAGGCCTTGCCGCCTTTTGCCATCACGGCGCCGAGGTCAAAGCCGAGCGAAAAACTCATAAAGCAAAGTGCGGCAAAGCCGCATACAGTTGTCAGAGCGCTTGTGGACAGAGAATTGAGAGCGGCAGAAACGGCGGATTTGCACGCCTGATCAGCGGATACACCTTTTTGAAGCTCTTCTCTGTATCTGTCGGCAAGGAAAACTGAATAGTCCAGAGTAACTGCCAGCTGTAAAACAACGGCAATGCTTTGTGTGATGTATGAAATTCCGTTCGGGAAAATAAAGTTTGTTCCCATGTTGAAAACAGCGGCGAAACCTGCGCAAATGAGTATAAGAACAGAAACGGAGAAGCTTCTGAGTGAAAAACTCAGCACGGCAAAAGCGAGTGCGCCGCTCAGAGCAATATACAGCGGCATTTCTTTCAGCATTTCATCCTTGGTCTGCGACATCATGGCAGACATTCCGCTTAGGAATCCGTTTTTATCAACAGCCTTTTCAATTTCTTCTATTGCCTGTGCGGTTCGGGCAGAGGCGGCGCTGTCGGAAAACTGAATAAATAAAAGCGTTGATGATTTGTTGTCGGAATAAAAAATATCGCAAACCTCATCGGGCAGCATGGATGCGGGGATTGAGATATCCAGAATATCGTCAACCCATATTACTCTGCTTACGCCGTGAATCTGCGATATACGTTCCTTAATTTTAATAACATCCTTCGGCGGTGCGTTTTCCGCAATCAGAAATGCGCTGCCCGCAACTGAAAAAACTTCATCAAGTATCTCTTCTCCCTCAACCGAGTTCAGTTCCTCGGGCAGATATGAGAGCAAATCGTAATTGATAAAGGTCTGATTAATCAGACTTAAACTTGCCGCCAAAAGCAAAACGGCACAAACGAGAATTGCCGTGTATCTTTTTGCAACAAATGAAGCAAATCTTTCTCCTTTCAAAGTGTCACCTCCGTATGAGATTATACTTTATCTGCCACGGTGTGTTCAACCGCTTTTGAAGAATGTTTACCGTTGCGTAACAGAGTCGTAACAGTAAAATATTATTATTTATTCAAGATAATTGATTTTTTACCTTGCCTGTGCTAAACTAAATAGAAAGCTGTACCAAATACTTATTTTGAAAGGCGGCACCCGTGTGCCGAAGTGAATTTATGAAAAAGCTTATTGCATTGATTCTTTGCGCTGTAATGGCTCTTGCTTTATGCGCATGCAACAATAATGTTGAAGATGAGCCTGTGACCGAGAATTATGACACCGTCAGCACGGACCCTGTTGTTATCGGTCCTTCGGAGGATGCAAAAATCTTTGAGGCAGAGGACGGCTCAAGCAGCGCATATTATTATACGGAAGATGGTAAGCTTAAGCTTGTATGCAATTATAATGCTGACGGCAGTCTCAAGGAGTGCCGAGAATACAGCTATGATGAAAACGACAACTGCAATTCTGAGAGGGTTTACGGAGCACAGAAGGAATTCAAATCCGGCAAGATTTATTTCTACAATCAGAAGGGCGATATCCTTAAAATAAACTTCTACGATGCCCAAGGTAAGCTTGATTATTTCAGCGAGTACCGCTATGGTGATAACGGTGTTTTGCTTGCCACTCCTTATTATGAAGAGGACGGCAGACTTATCAACGAAGCCGTTATTCAGGGCGCATCGTCTTCGTCAACTACAACCACCACCGCTGCGGAGGCTGAATGATGTATTACTTTAATGTTTATTACCACCTCATTCCGGGTAAAAGGGATGAATTTATGAAAAAGCTTTCTGAACTTAAGGTGGCTGAGTTGTCCCGTAAGGAGGACGGTTGCCTGCAATACGATTATTTCATTTCTGTCGATTCTCCCGATATCCTTCTGCTTGCCGAGTGTTGGAGGGATGAAGATGCTCAGAAGGCTCATTGCAGCTCGCCTCATTGTGTTGCGCTTCAGCAGATTAAGGAACTGTATGTTGAAAAAACCGAATTTAAAAAGTAAAGCAAAACGCTCCGTTATCCGTAAATTGCGGGTTTTGGGAGCGTTTTTTCTTTTATATAAATTAAACACTTTACTTGTTTTAATTTTTATAGTATAATACTCCGGTAAAATGGAGGTGTATATCTTGCTCAATGTAATCAGTAAGGTTATAACCCTTTTTCTTGCGTTGATTCAGTTTTTGCTGGGTGCTTTACCGTTTATCAATACAACCCAGCGGCTTTGCGTTGACGAAAGCGTTACTTATCAGACTTTTGAGAATTTTGGCACAAGCACCGCATGGTGGGCACAGAATCTTGATGACGAAGCTGCGGCGAGGGAAATTGCGAGGGCGCTTTTTGATGACGAAACAGGTCTCGGGCTTGATGTTTTCCGCTACAATGTAGGCGCAGGTGAGGCGGATAATCCTTCTTCACGCGTGCATTTTCTTGAAAGGCGCACAGAAAGCTTTTATGTTTTCAACAGCGAAACGGGTGAATATGAATACGATTTTACCCGTGATGCCAATGCACGCAGGATGCTCGATCTGGCTTTGGAATACGGAGCGCAGGAGGTTATTCTCTTTGCCAATTCTCCTCATTATTCAATGACGGTAAGCGGTCAGGCTTCGGGTAATCTTGAAGCGGGGGTTGACAACCTTCCCAAGGAAAACTATCAGGCTTTTGTTGACTATATGCTTACTGTTGCCGATTGGTTTGTTGAGCAGGGGTATCCCGTGGTTGCGATATCGCCCATAAACGAGCCTATGTGGGGCTGGGGAGGCGAATGGGTTGGTCAGGAAGGTTGCCACTATTCACCCGAAAGCATGGTAGAGGTGCTTGAACTTTTTGCACTGACTATGCAGAAGAGGGGAACGTCTTACAGACTCGCCGCTTATGAGTGCGGTCAGATGGATGCAAACTATTATTACTACACCGAAGCGTTCTTTAACAGCGAGATTCTCAATGAATGCTGTGATTATCTTGACGGTCATTCCTATTGGATGGACCATAATACGGCAGGCAAAGCTGAAAGCCGTGCCTGGCTTGATAAAAAATATCCCGGTAAAAAAATTGCCATAACCGAATGGTGCGAGTTGCCCCTGTATATTGACAGCAATACGATTGACAGCGGCATAAACATGGCAAGGGTTATTGTGGAAGATTTAACATTGTTCAACGCTGTTTCGTGGCAAAGCTGGACTGCGGTAAACGGCGACGGCTTGCTGGATTTCAATACGGACTCCATCCTTAAATACTACAACAGGTACTATGCGTTTAAGCATTTCGCCTCGTTTATAAAGCCGGGTAGCGTCAGGGTACAGCTTGACGATACCTATGCCAAAAAAAGCGACATAATGAGCGTAGCTTTTAAAAATGGCGATGAAACTGTTATAGTGGTTGTAAACCCTGATGACAGCAGCAGGGTGATCCGCTTTGGCGGCATATATTCAACCCTTGAAAGGTATACAACTGATGAGGAAAAGAATTGCGAACTGACTTACAGCGGGAAGTTTGAAAGAAGGATTACTCTTTCCTCAAAGAGTATAAACACTTTTGTTTTAACGGAGAATGAATGATGAAAAAACTGTTCATATATTTAAAACCGTATAAAGCGGCGGTGATATGGGCGATAGCGCTTACACTTCTCAGCAATGCCATGACTCTTGTGCTGCCTATGCTTATGTCGCTTATTGTCAATAACGGAATAACTCAGGGCGACCTGGAAACGGTGAAAAGAATCGGTATGCTTATGCTTGCCGTGTCTGCGGCAGCCGTGCTGATTTCTGTTGCGTGCAGCTACTTTTCGTCCAAAGCATCCATGGGCTTCGGTGCTCAGGTAAGGTATGCGGTTTTCACTAAGGTGGAAACTCTTTCTCAGTGCGATATTGATTTGATAGGCACTCCTTCTCTGATAACAAGATGCACCAATGATGTTACACGTATTCAGGATTTGCTTATAACGGGTATCCGTATAATTGTAAGCGCTCCCATAATGCTTGTGGGCGGAGTGGTGATGTCTGTTGTTCTCAACCCGAAGCTTTCGATGTGTATTTTGGCAGTATTCCCTGTTATCGGTATCATTGCTTTTGTTATTTCAAAAAAGGTAATGCCTCTGTTTTCTGTTGAACAGAAAAAGGCGGATAACCTCAACCGTGTTCTGCGTGAAAAGCTTACAGGCATAAGAGTAATAAGAGCATTCAACAAAACCTCTTATGAGGATGAGCGCTTCAGGCAGGCGAACCTTGACTTGACGGGCATAGCATTGAAGATTAACCGTATTTTTGCGGGCCTTATCCCTCTTGCGGTGTTCCTTGCTTTCTCATTTATAATGTTTGTTATTTGGTACGGCGGAAATCAGATTGCCGTGCTTGATGCCGCAACCCATGCAAAGGAGATTTCTGACCTTGTAGGTGACTTGCAGGCGTTCGTTATTTACTTGATTATGATTGTTTTTTCCGTTTCTATGGCGGCGGCAATGTTTATTCTTTTCCCCAGAGCGGGAATTTCGGCAAAGAGAATAAACGAGGTTCTTGAAATGGAAACCGCTATAAAGGAGCCCGAAAAATCCAAAGGGTTTGACAGCGGCAAAAGCGGTGAGCTGAGATTTGAAAATGTGTCTTTCGGTTATCCCGGAGCTCAGGAGAATGTGATAAATAATGTAAGCTTTGTATCACGCCCGGGCGAAGTTACCGCAGTAATAGGCTCAACCGGCGGAGGAAAATCAACCCTTGTAAATCTTATACCTAGATTTTATGATGTTACGGGCGGAGCTGTTTATGTAAGCGGCACCGATGTCCGTGATGTTACGGCAAAGGAGCTTCATTCAAAAATCGGTTTTGTTCCTCAGAAGGCATCGCTTTTCAGCGGCAGCATTGCCGATAATATCCGTTTCGGCAAGCCTGATGCTACCGAGGAGGAAATATGGAGAGCTTTGGAGATAGCCTGCGCGGCTGATTTTGTTAGAGAAACCGAGGGCGGTCTGGAGGCTGCCGTTTCTCAGAACGGAATGAATTTCTCGGGCGGTCAGAAGCAGAGGCTTGCAATAGCAAGGGCTATTGTGAGCGAGAGCGAGATATTTGTTTTTGATGACAGTTTTTCTGCTCTTGATTTTGCAACCGATGCAAGGGTGCGCAGAAATATCAGGGAGCACCTTGCTGATTCAAATGTAATAATAGTTGCTCAGCGAGTGGGAACGATTATGGATGCTGACCGCATTATAGTGCTTGATGAAGGAGAGGTTGCAGGCATAGGCACTCATTCTGAGCTTATGGATGAGTGCGAGGTTTACCGCGAAATTGTTGAATCCCAGCTTACAAAGGAGGATTTGGCAAAATGAGCAGAAGTAAAAGAAAGAATGATTCAAAAGCCCTCAATAAAATACGCAACAGATATGCCAAAAGCAATGAGGGTAGAAAAAGACCCGATGAAAAACCCGAGAATTTCAAATCCTCAGCCAAGAGGCTTCTTTCCGAGCTTGGAGCATTCAAATGGCTTATGCTGATTGTGCTTGTAGCAGGCGTCTTTGCCACAGTTGCCTCAACCTTCGGCCCTTTGCTTCTGGGCGAAGTGGTTGATGCCATAAGCGAGCAGGTGCAGCTGAAACTTTCGGGGCAGCAGATAGACCTTATGTCAATCGGCAAGGCATTGATTACAGTTTTTACGGTTTATCTTGCAAGCTCGATTATGTCCTATGTTCAGCAGTACACAATGGCTGGCATAACTCAAAAGGTGGTTTGCAGTCTGCGCGAAAAGATAAATGCCAAAATTTCCGTGATGCCCTTCAGCTATCTTGATTCGCAGAGTAAAGGCGAGCTTCTGAGCAGGATGATGAATGATATTGATAATATCAGCAACACTCTGCAGAACAATATAATTCAGATTATAACTTCTTTTATCAGCTTTTTCGGAATTTTTGCCGTCATGCTTTGGGTCAGCTGGAAGCTTACGCTGCTTTCGGTTGCTGTTATTCCTCCTGCCGGAATTATTGCTTTGATTCTTCTTAAACATTCAAAGCGTTATTTTCGTAAGCAGTGGAGCACAACTGGTGATATCAACGCCCATATCGAGGAGATGTTTACGGGTCATAAAATAGTTCGTGTGTTCAATCATGAGCAGGTAGCGATTGATGAATTTACCAATATAAATGACCGCCTCAATGAAGAAAGCAGAAAGGCTCAGTTCATTTCGGGAATCCTTATGCCGTTCATTAATTTTATCAGCAATATCGGTTATGTTGTAATTTGTGTGGCGGGCGGCATGTTTGTAATTGGCGGTTCAATGTCCATAGGCGGCATAACTTCCTTTATAACCTACTCAAAGCTTTTTGTTCAGCCTCTTGTTGACCTTGCCAATATTGCCAACAGGCTTCAGTCTTCTCTTGCCAGCGCAGAGCGCATATTCGCTCTGCTTGATGCCGATGAAGAATCTGCTGATATAAATAACGGCGAGATTTCAGACCAACCTTCGGGCGTTGAGTTTGAGGATGTTTCTTTCCGCTATGTTGAAGAAGCCCCGCTTATCGAAAACTTTAATCTTAAGGTTGAAAAAGGTCAGCTTGTGGCCATTGTAGGCCCTACCGGTGCGGGTAAAACAACCATCGTTAATCTGCTGATGCGCTTTTATGATGTTGACGGCGGCTGCATCAGGGTTGACGGTACGGATATCAGGGATGTTCCGCGCGAAAAACTCAGAAGTGTGTTTGGAATGGTGCTGCAGGATACATGGCTGTTTGAGGGCAGTATCAGAGACAATATTGCTTACGGAAAGGTAGGCGCAACCGACGAGGAAATTGTTGCAGCTGCAAAAGCGGCAAAGGTGCATCGCTTCATTAAAACTCTTTCGGAGGGATACGATACCGTTCTTGAGGAAAACGGCACCAATATTTCTCAGGGTCAGCGTCAGCTTATTACCATTGCCCGTTCGCTTCTTGCCGACCCTGCAATTCTTATCCTTGATGAAGCAACAAGCTCGGTTGATACCAGAACGGAAATTCAGATTCAGCAGGCTATGCAGACTCTTATGGAAGGAAGAACGAATTTTGTTATTGCCCACCGACTTTCAACAATCAGTAAGGCTGATATGATTCTTGTGATGAATCACGGCAGAATTGTTGAAACGGGAACTCATGATGAGCTGATGAATAAAAACGGCTTTTATGCCGAGCTTTACAACAGCCAGTTTGCGGGAAATACAATATAAACCAATAAAAAACGCACGGTCAGACCGTGCGTTTTTGCTGTAAATTATTTATATTTTTTAATTATCGCTGCGGCAATGCCTGCTGCCGTGAGCGTTGCAACGGCAATACCGGCTTTTTTAATCATGGGCTTTGCGGCATCAACCGAGCTCGGGGCGTGTTCATAAATGAAAAATTTGATTCTGTTCTTTACCTTCTCGCCAAGGACATCTCTGTAAGTCAGAATTCTTGTACGGTATCCCGTGCTGTTTTCGCTTAGTTCAAAAATCCTTACCGCTCTGTCGTATCCGGGGCCGTATACATTGAATCCTGCGCCCGGAGTATAGCCAAGGTCTATTCCGTTTAAGTTGCCGATAAAACAGTTTATGTGGTCGTGTCCGAAATACGCTCCCAAAACAGTTTTGAGCGCAACCCAGCTTTCAAACTGACGGGTTGTTTTGTCGGGGCAGGCGATGTTCTCTTTCATGTATTCGCCCCGCTTTGCCATCTCATCGGTTACTGTATAGAATTTTCCCCTGTGAGAGCTGTTGCCCTCGATGGCGCCGGGTGTATCTTCGTCAACCTGCTTTAATATATCATACATTTCATATACGGGAATGTGCTGGAAAATGAGGGTAGGCACTGCTTTGCCGCCGTTATTCTCGATAAGAGCGTTCAAGGTTGCTTCGGTCCATTCGATTTGTTCTTCGCAGACTCCGTCATACTTGCCGTTGGTTTTTGCTTTGGTGTCAATGACAATCAGTGAGAATTTGACAGTGCTACCGTTTTCTGAATAAATCGGCAGACAGATTCCGTCAGTTGAATTAAGCCGAGAAAAAGCGGTTGAGTTAACACATTGCGGATAGCTTTCGTAAATGTCCGTCTGGAATGATTTCTCTGCACCGTAAGGGATATCGTGATTTCCGTATGTAAAAGTAAAGGGGATGTTTCTGCTTGCTACGGGCTCAAGAATATTGCGGATTGTCTTTTCGATATTTCTGATTTTGTCGCCTATGAGCATAGTGACACCGTAGCTTTTCACCTGGTCACCTGTGAAAATGACAAGGTCGGGTTTTTCTTTGTCAAGTGCTGCGCCTATAAAATTAATTGTGTCCTGCGAGGTCAGCCAGGTGTCCTGAACATCGGCAATCTGCATGATTTTGAATTTGCCGCTTTTAAATTTTAACACGATATCACAGCCAATCAAGTTATTATTATATATACATTCTAAAGTATTGTCAGAAAAATTTCAACTGTCAAATTAACCGTAACATACATAATAATGTAATACAAAGACTCTGTTTGTCACGAAACACCCGGATATGTTGATAAAAGATAAAAAAATATTAAAAAAAGGTGTTGACAAAGTTGAAAAGATTTGATAATATAGTCGAGCGCTCAAGAGAGAGCGCACTCGCACCTTGAAAATTAAACAACGAAATAATCA
>JAZSIQ010000102.1:0-6359 GCA_045533875.1 Acutalibacteraceae bacterium
ATTTTCGCCACTTCTTCGTTAAAATACTCGCAAATCCGACAAGGGTTTGCTGCGTTTTTGCCTTGAATTGTCTGAAAATTCTCTCGACAAAAAATCTTCGACCTGAAAGGAAAGAATTTTCAGATGATTTTTGGGCGTTGAGGGTGCAGACAGGCTGACGCCTTTCAAATCCGAAACCCCGAAAAGCGCTGAAAAGGCTTGCTTTCAGGCAGGTTCGGATTATATTCGCTACCCTAGGGTATAATACTCCGTAACAATTATACCGTTTTTTAAATAAAAAATCAAGTCCGCTGTGTTTTTGGTGCTTCAAATTAACAGTTAATTAATATAATTGCAACAACAATTATAATATTACAGGTGAATTTTTTGATTTTTCCCAAGGGGCAAAAACGAGGTTGACAAAATAATTTTACTGGGATAAACTAAATAAAGATACTTGTTGAAAGAAGGTACTTTGAATGATAGATAAGGACGGAAATTTTTATAAACCCGAACGCGGTTCAACCGCAATGCCTGACCATATTTTTATAAGCTTTTGCGGCGACGCAAGAACTGAAATCTGCGTTTCATGGCGTACGGATGAGGCTGTAACCGAGGGCTATGTGCTTTACGGTGAAAGCGCACCCGATAAAAAGGTGCAGGCAATAAGCAAGGTGATTGAAAGCGACATTGACCGCAGCTGCTATCATTGGGCAATTATAAAGAATCTTACACCCGGTACAAAATATGTTTATACTGTTGGTGACGGCGAAAACCGCAAGGGTGAGTTCAGCTTTGAAACCCAGCCCGAGAATCTTGAAAAATTCAAGTTTATGATTATAACCGACCATCAGAAGGGTTTTCCGTTGCATAAACCCGATTATTCCATCCTCAACCGAATGCTTAAAAAAGCACTTTCCGAGCATCCTGACTGCCGTTTTATTTTTACTGCGGGCGACAACTGCGATAACGGTCAGAACGACTTGCAGTGGAACGGAATGTTCAGCGGGCTTGAAGGAATAGTTGAAAGTATACCCTACATGATGACTACGGGAAACCACGATAACCGTGGATTCCTTACATATTTTCCTGAGCCTGTGGGCAAGTTTTATCTTGAGCATGCGGATTTCTTTGATGCTCAGTTTGAGTATTCTTACCCCAAAAACGGTCCTGATGGATACACAACCGAAAACTATTCCTTTGATTACGGCAATGCGCATTTTATTGTAATGGGCATCAACGCTCCCGAAATCGTGGGCAAGTGGGCTTATGAGGATTTACAGGAAAGCGATAAAACTTGGAAGTTCGGCGGTTACCACTTCCCGATTTATCCTGTTATGCCCGAAGGTCAGAATGATGACGGATACCCCTGGCTGAGAAAACCCATTGAGGACGGCAGACTTGACGTGCTGTTTGAAGGTCATGAGCATTCCTTTGCACGTACCTTCCCCACTAAAGGCGATGAGCTTTTTGACCGCCCCTCACAGGGTACGGTTCATTATATTGCAGGCAATGCCGGCGGCAACATCTACCATTCAAACTGCCCCAAAGTGTGGCACAGCTGCTTCTTCCCTCAGGAGGAGCGTACTCCCATGTACTGCATAGCAGAGGTTGACGGAAAAAAGCTTACAATAACGGCCTATATGGAGGACGGCAGAATTGCCGATGTTTTCACCATTGATAAGGAAAAAGACCTTATAACTCCGTATGCGCTTGCCCCGGTTTATGATGAAACAAAAATGGCTTTCAAGGGCAGGATGCTTGAGCTTTGCGCAAGAGGAATAACTCCCGAATTCAAGGACGGAATATGGTATGCCGCTTTCGGTGTGCTTATTCAGTCAATCGGCGGAGCGGTGCTTAAAGAAAAAGGCAAGGTTACCGTTGAGGTTTACGGTCACAAGGCAGTATTTGAGCAGGGCAGTGACGTTGCTCAGACGGACAAAGGCGCCGTTAAAATGGCGGGTGAGGTATACCTGAACAAAAATCAGCTTTATATACCTGTTGATGACAGTGCCAAGATGTTCGGTCTTGATTGGTATTATGCCGAAAGAAACGGCTTTATAAACTGGAATACTCCCAGCGAAGATAAACCGCTTTCAAAACAGCCTGAATAAAATTAAAAGGTACATTGTCGGGGCGAGGCCCTGATAATGTACCTTCTTTTTTAATACTGCTGCATTGCGCACTCAACGCAGATTTTTAAAAGCTGAGTATATTCGGGCGGATAACCTTCAAGTATATAGCTGTTATCCTGGATTTTTTTGCCGCATGCAGCTTCATAGAAGCAGGCGCCTGCAAGATAACAGCCGAGGTCGTTTGCGTGGTAACCGTCCTCGCTGTTGAGATTATCGCCCAGGGAAGTGTCTCTCGCATACTGGAAAGCAAGTCCGCTGGGGATGATAAAATCAATATCCGAATTAATCTGCAAATGTCGGGTAACGCTTTCGATTGCTTCAAACATGACTTTTTGGTTGCTTGAATAGTCTGCAAAAGCGCTGTGCCCTGTGCTTTGCGAATAAGCCCATGTCTGATGAAAGCCGATTTTGGTATCGGGTTTAACCATTCTTATATATGCGATAAGCTCATCAATATAGGGGAAATAGCTTTCCTGAATCCCCGAAAAACCGCTTGCCTGCTGGAGAGTTATAACATCCCAATCCTCATCCTCAACAGCCTCATGAAGTGCGACCTCATCGGTTATCCTCATCTGAGTTTCGCCGGGCAGATAGATTTCGTATCCGTAGGCTTCCTCTTCGTTTTTCCAGTTGTTCCAATGCTTTTCAAGCGGACAGCCGCCAATGGAAAGGTTGCACAGCATAAATTCTTTGTCTGACTTGTCGGCGGCAACAATCTTGGGTAAAAATCTGTGTGCGTTATGTGAAAAACTGTTTCCGATAGATAATATATTCATCTTTTTTCACTCCGGATTAAATATTGACAGCCTCTTTGATTTCTTCTTTTTCGCTTGCTGCGTATTTGCCCCGGAAAAGAATTCTCTCTTTGTTTTTGGGGCAGCTTTTTTCAAGAATGGCAAACATCATAACCACAAGCAATTCGTATGGAATGGGGCAGAATTCGCCGGGATTTACAAGCGACATCATCAGAATTCCGAGGTATGAAATGTAAATTGCGAGTGTGTAGAAGGTGATTCTTGACCAAAAAATTGCGTTCCTTCTTATGAACTGATACCCGAATGCAAAAATTCCTATTATGCCGAAGCTTCCTATTACCTGGAATGGGGAAGAATGGTACCAGCAGGCGGCAAACTCCTTTGACGGATGAATGTCACGGTTGCCCATGTAGCCAATGCCGTAGCCGAAAACGGGATTGTCACGGAAGTTTTCAACAGCTCTCTGAATGAGACCGGCACGGGGCTCTTTGCTCATATCTTCAAAGCCGAATCGGGCAAGGGTTTTTGATATGAATGCAATAATGTCACCTGCCATGAAAATAACCGCACAGCCGCACAAAGCGAAAATAACGAGGTAAAGATTTCTGTGCTTTTTATCAGTATAAAGAATATAAATACAGCAAAGCGCAAATTCAACTACTCCGAAAACAAGACCGCCTCTTGAACTTGAAAGCACAAGGCAGGGCAGGGTGATAAGCGCCGCCGCAAAGTAACGGGTCTTTTTAATTGAAAGGTAAAACGGGAAAGGCATGGCGAGCATTATGATGGTGGAAATATTATTCCTCCACTGAGGCTCGAGTATTGATCGGTTATCAATAACTTTCTGGAAATTCACCGCATAGTGAAGAAGTACCATGAGGCATGCCATAAGGCATCCGAGGGTCATTGCGTAGGCAAAAAGCTGTTTGCTGTCTGAGTTCTTACATTCGCCGAAGTAAGAATAAATAACAATGTAAACAAGAATCATTGCAGGGCCGAGGCCGATTATGTAATAAAGCGAAGTGAGCGAAAAATAATCCTTGGCAGGTAAAACTCCGATTCCTCCAAGCGCTACCGCAATGCTCACAAAAATCAGGCTCCATATTGTTGAGCCCACCTTGATCGGTTTTTTATATAAAAAGAAATGAGCAAAGAAAACTATTGCACAAAGAGGGAAAAGCCACACAAGCTTTATATATGTGGAAAATGAGTCGTAGCATTTTACCATTATGCATGAAATCATCATAAACGGCAGGGTGGTGGCAACAATCTCATCACATACAAGGAGCATAACAAGGATGGTTATACCGAAGAATAAAAGCCCTGCAAACTCGGTGCGTGTAACGGTAACAACGCAGGCAACCAATACGCAAAAAAGCATAAACGGCTTGGAAACGAAAAAATTTCGCAATTGCTCAAGCCTTTTGAGCCTTGCCTCGCTTGAAGCTATAAACGGAATATGCTCCACATCTCCACATCCTTTCATTTATGGAAATACTTTAAATATTATAATACTATATTGTTATTCATTTTGCAACCTTAAAATGAATAGACATTTAGTGAAGGGTGCACAGAATAATACAGTGTGTTTTGTGCAAAATATTACATAATTGTAAACTTTATCAAAAGCACTTGATTTTTTTGGAAAAGTGTTTAGAATATAGATTAGCACTCAGGCTAAAAGAGTGCTAATGATTGACTTTTCTCCGTTTCGGTTGCTTAAACCGAAAGCTGAAACAAAATTTTTTGGAGGTAAATTATATGACCATCAGACCGCTTGCAGACAGAGTAGTAGTAAAGCTCGTTGAGCTTGAAGAAACCACAAACAGCGGAATCATCCTTGCAGCTGCTTCTCAGGAGAAGCCCCAGGTAGCAGAAGTTGTGGCAGTTGGCCCCGGCGGAGTTATTGACGGCAACGAGGTTGAAATGTATGTTAAGGTTGGCGACAAGGTTATCACAAGCAAATATTCCGGCACAGAGGTTAAACTCAACAAAGAGGAATACACCATTGTTCGCCAGAGCGATATTCTTGCAGTAGTAGAGTAATTTACGGAGGTAATTTGAAATGGCAAAACAGATTATTTACGGCGAAGAAGCCCGCAAGGCTCTTCAGGCAGGTATTGACAAGCTTTCCAATACCGTTAAAATCACACTCGGTCCCAAGGGCAGAAACGTTGTTCTTGATAAAAAGTACGGCGCTCCCCTTATCACCAATGACGGTGTAACAATCGCTAAGGAAATCGAGCTTGAGGACGCTTTTGAAAATATGGGTGCTCAGCTTGTTAAGGAAGTTGCAACCAAAACCAACGATGTAGCAGGTGACGGTACAACCACAGCTACTCTTCTTGCTCAGGCTCTTGTACGTGAGGGCATGAAGAATGTTACCGCAGGTGCAAATCCCATGGTAGTAAGAAAGGGTATGTCCAAGGCTGTTGAGGCTGCGGTTGAATGCCTTAAGAAGAACGCAAAGCCCGTTTCCAGCTCCAAGGATATCGCAAGAATCGGCACCATCTCCTCAGGCGATGAGGAAGTAGGTAAGTTTATTGCCGATGCTATGGAAAAGGTTACTTCAAACGGCGTTATTACCGTTGAGGAGTCCAAGATTGCAGTTACCGAGGCTGAGGTAGTTGAAGGCATGCAGTTTGACAGAGGTTACATTTCTCCTTACATGGTAACCGATACAGAGAAGATGGAAGCTGTTATTGATGACGCTCTCATCCTCATTACAGATAAGAAGATTTCCTCAATTCAGGATATTCTTCCTCTCCTTGAGCAGATTATCAAGCAGGGCGGCAAGCTCATCATCATCGCTGAGGATGTTGAGGGCGAGGCTCTTTCCACAATCCTTGTAAATAAGCTTCGCGGTGTATTCACTTGCGTATGCGTTAGGCTCCCGGCTTTGGCGACAGACGTAAGGAAATGCTTCAGGATATCGCAATCCTTACAGGCGGCGAAGTAATCGCTTCCGATCTTGGTCTTGACCTTAAGGATACCCAGCTTTCACAGCTCGGCAGAGCACGTCAGGTAAAGGTTTCCAAGGAGAACACTATTATTGTTGACGGCGCAGGCGATAAGAACAATATCGACTCCAGAATCAGCCAGATTAAATCCCTTATCGAAACCACTAACTCTGATTTTGACAGAGAAAAGCTTCAGGAACGCCTTGCAAAGCTTTCCGGCGGTGTTGCTGTTATCAAGGTTGGCGCTGCAACCGAAACAGAGATGAAGGAAAAGAAGCTCCGCATAGAAGACGCTCTTGCAGCTACCAAGGCTGCTGTTGAAGAGGGTTGCGTAGCAGGCGGCGGTGTTGCTCTTCTCAACACAATTGCGGACGTTAAGGCTCTTCTTGAAGCAACGGAAGATGCAGACGAAAAGACAGGCATCAAGATCGTTCTCCGCGCTCTTGAAGAGCCCGTTCGCCAGATTGCTGCAAACGCAGGACTTGAGGGCTCTGTAATCGTTGAGTACATCAAGAATTGCGGCAAGAAGG
>JAZSIQ010000195.1:0-17626 GCA_045533875.1 Acutalibacteraceae bacterium
CGTCTGAAATCGTTGATATATAAGGGATTTAAAGTGCGGTAATCAAGGGGTGCGTATAGTTTGACCTGTTGCCCCGATTTTGCGTTTACTTTTTCCACATAACGAACTTTAAGGTTGCAAAAATCAAGTGGTAAAAAACACTTTCATTACAGTTAAAAATTAACCAAATAGAGCTTCTAAAACCGTTGTATATCAACGCTCTCAGAGTGCAGTGATTCAGGGGTGCGTATAGTTTGACCTGTAACCTCAATTTTGCGGTTCTATTGTTCCAAAAGCTGAATTTCAAGTTGTAAAAAATCAGTCGATTTACAACGGTGAAAAAATTTGACAAAAATTTAAAATAGGATTAAAATATAGATGAGTAAATGATCTTTCATAAGGAACCTCCTATCTGACAAAACTCAGAAAGGAGAAAAACTACCGGTTAGCATGGCAAAGTCCAAAAAAGAAAATGATTTCGGCACAGGAATACCCAAGGATGTTATGGAATCTTTAGCAAGAGCTTTACTTCCGGAAATCAGGGCATTCTACGAAAGCGAAGAAGGCAAAGAAGCTTTTGAAAAGTGGAAAGCCGAAAGAGAACGAAGTACAGATTAATATAAATCTTAATTCGGCGGGGATGATTTTCATCCCCGTTTTCTCATTCTAAAATACTGTAAGAAATGAAAAATCCGAACGCATCTCCTACTTTGAAGAGAGGGTTCGGATTATCATCTTTTGGTCGAGGTGAAGGGATTCGAACCCCCGATCCCCTGCTCCCAAAGCAGTTGCGATAGCCAAACTTCGCTACACCTCGGTATTGATTTTTTATTAGAACTAAAAAGGACGGCTTTGCACCGTCCTTTTTCTGGAGCGGATGACGAGGCTCGAACTCGCTACCTCCACCTTGGCAAGGTGGCGCTCTACCAGATGAGCTACATCCGCACTTGTGAAAGGTATTATAGCAAACCTTTCACCGTTTGTCAAGGCAAAAATCAATAAAATCAAACGATTTTTTATTGCCCTTATTTCAGCTTTATCGAGGATATTCCCGACCTCATCACAAGGCTCCTGAGAAGCGGATTATACATAAACGGACATTTAAGATTTTTTGCAAGCAGCTTCATTCTCAGTCCCGTTGTTTTGGCTTTATATGTTTTTTCAACATTGCCACCCTTTTTAAACGCATCACTGAGCGCAACCGCACTGTTTATGGCGCTGCTTATTCCCTCAAGCGAGCTGGGGCTTATAAAGCCTGCCGCCTCGCCTACAAGGAAAACTCCGTCCTTTCCCGTGCAGAAGCTTGCGGGCGAAACAGGACGCAGCACCATACATCCCTCTGTTTTTACGGGCTCTTTCAGATTCAGCCCGAAATCTCTGAGCTTGGCTTTCTGCGTTTCAAAGCGTTCACGGCAGTTCTTTGGTTCAAAAGCGCCGCCAAAAATAACATAATTATCCTTATAAATCGACCATGAGCAACAACGGCTGCTGTCAGGGTCAAAAATACAGGAATAAAACGGGTCAGGCGTATTCTCATCAATATTGAACCATTGCTGAATGGCAACGTAGCGCCTTGTTTTGATTTCGGGCATAAAAATCCGCCTTACAAGCGAATTTGCTCCGTCTGCGCCTACAATATATTTGCTCCTTACGCTGAAAATCTCACCGTCCGCACCCTTGCACTGCGATTCAAAACCGCCCTCAACTTTTTTGCAGGACACAAGACGTGCTTTTTTTATTTCAACATTTTCCCCTGCCTGCGAAAGCATCCAGGCATCAAACTTCTCACGGTCAACATTAATATACATACGCTGATAACGGCGCACGTTTCCCGTTTTCATATCAATTGTTCTTACAGAAAAAATCTGCGGATTTACAAGTATATCCTTGGGCAGAGTAAGTTCAAAGCCTGCAAGTGCCTTTTGCGCATCCGGCGCAAGCAGTCCGCCGCAGGGCTTGGGATTCACAGAGCCGTCAAGCACAAGAATTCTGTTTCTTTTCTCCGCAGTCATGGCAAAAGCTGAGCCCGCAGGACCTGCTCCGCAAACCAACAAATCATAATTTTCCATTTTATCTCTCCTGATTTGTTTTTTATAAAGCTATAATAACCCATATATACTCCGTTGTCAAATTCAGCCTGAGGCAAAAAAATGAAAATGCGGTGTTGTTTTGTTGCGTATTATATGATACAATAGATAATAATATTAATCGTACAGGAGTATGTGTTATGAATAAAAACCTTTGTGCAATGAAGCCCCCCATGGGTTGGAACAGTTGGAACTGCTACGGTGCCAGCGTAAACGAAGAACAGCTTATGGGCAACGCAGAATACATGGCAAAGCATCTTAAGCAGTACGGTTGGGATTATGTTGTGTGTGACATTCAGTGGTCAGAACCCAACGCTTATTCCACCGCTTACAATAATTTTACCGAGCTTGAAATGGATGAATACTCCCGCCTTATTCCTGCCGTAAAACGTTTCCCCAGCGCAGCAAACGGAGCAGGCTTCAAGCCTATTGCGGATAAAATCCATGCACTCGGCCTTAAATTCGGAATTCATATCATGAGAGGCATCCCCCGTCAGGCTGTTCACCGCAACACTCCCATCAAGGGCACCGACCGCACCGCCCGTCAAATCGCCTCGCAGTTTTCGGTATGCCCCTGGAACACCGATATGTACGGTATCGACTGCTCCAAGGAAGGCGCTCAGGAATATTACAACTCCATCTTCGAACTTTACGCATCCTGGGACGTTGACTTCATCAAGGTTGACGATATCTGCAACACCGAATTCAACAAGGCAAACCCCTATTCGGCAGCGGCAGAAATTGAAGCTATCCGCAAGGCTATTGACAACTGCGGCAGAGATATGGTGCTCAGCCTCTCCCCAGGACCTGCAAGCCTTGACAAGGTTGACCATATGAGCGAAAACGCAAACATGTGGCGCATGACAGGCGACTTCTGGGATGAATGGGATAAGCTCTTGTCTATGTTTGAACGTTGCAGCAAGTGGTATCCCCACGTAAAGGAAGGCTGCTGGCCTGACTGTGATATGCTCCCCCTCGGCAAGATTGCCCTTTACGATGACGGCGGCAGACCCACCCGTTTTACAAAACCCGAGCAAGTTACGGTTATGACTCTGTGGTCTGTTTTCCGCTCCCCCCTTATCTTCGGCGGCGAGCTTACCGCAAACGATGACTGGACTCTTTCACTTATAACAAACAAAGAAGTCATTGCCGTAAACCAGAATTCACACTCCGCTCACCCCGTGCTTGACGGTGAAGAAATAAAGGTGTGGACCTGCACAAGCGAAAAGAATACCTGCATTGCGGCAGTTTTCAATGTAAGCGATGAGGTTAAGGAATATTCCCTTCCCCTCGAGCTTTTTGAAATGAAGAGCGCAAAGGTACATAATCTGTGGACTAAGGACGACGTTGAAGCAAACGGCAGCATCAAGCTTGTAATCGAGCCTCACGGCGCCGTTATGCTTGAATTATCATAAGATAATCCCAAAGGGACTGGAGAAAGATATGGCAAAAAGAAAACAGTTTTATGCAGGCAAAAAGCCGCCCAAATCAGGCAAAAAGATTCTTATTTTGATTGCGGCTGTTGTTGCCCTTGCGGCAATTGCCGTGGTTTCATTCCTCTGCGTCAAATTTTTCAGAGAGCGCAGAGCCGAAGAACTTGCAGGGCGTTCCACCCTCTATTGCAAGGATTACGGTTGGGAAACCGAAAAGCTTGAGGACGTAACCGATGTTAAGTTTTTTGCTGACGGACTTCTTGTTTATACGGACAAAAAAACAGGGCTTCAGGGTCTTATGACCAGCGACGGCACCAAAACCACCAAGCCCCTGTATACAAAATTTGAAAGAATCCGCCACAACTGGGAGTTTGTAACCTACATTGCTTACCCCGAAGGTGAGGAGTATCCCCGCCTTGTAAAGCTCGACGAAAAAACAGTTGACATAAAGCAATATCAGGGTACCGTTTTTGAATATGACGATATCCGCTGGGACAATGCGTCAGATGCTCTTGCGTGGTTTGACTCAATCAGCTACAAGGGCGAGGCAACAGCAGAGGAGCTTGCGCTCGAAAACGGTCTTTATCCCGTAACGGATTCTTCAAACAACGGCAAATACGGTTATATTGATGATAACCTTGTGCTCAAAATACCCGTCACATATAAAGCGGCAGGCGATTTTTCCTGCGGACTTGCTGCAGTGCTCAGCGATGACGGCTGGAGCTATATCAACACAGACGGTAATGCCGTAATCAAGGGTGACCTTGTTGATACAGGCGATTTATGCGTAAACGGTGAGCCCTGCTGCTTCAAATTCCATCAGGATATCGTCCCCGTTAAAAAAGGCGAAGTAATGGGTATTATTGACACCGCCGGCAAAACCGTTGTTGAGTTTGAATTTGAGATTATTCTCCCCGGCGAAAAAGGAAGCTTTATTGCCAGAAAAGACGGTAAATGGGGTGTTATGACTCTTGAGGGAGTTACTCTTCCCCCGGAGGTGAGCACCACTCACCCCTCCGATGCAGGCAGGCTCTCAAAAGGTGAATATACCGTAAAAACAGGCGGAAGCCCTCTGAGGCTCAGAGAAAGTGCTGATACCGAAAGCAAAATACTTGAAAGAATCCCCAATTCAACCACCGTAACGGTTACCAAGAGCATCGCAGGCTGGGCTTACATCACCTATAATTCAGTAGGCGGCTGGGTAAGCGCAGATTTCCTTGTTCCGGTAGAGTGACGGAAGTAAAAGTTAAAAATTATTCCAAAATACTCTTGACTTAACAGATTGTTTGCTATATACTGATATTTGTTAAAGGGGCAGACCTTTAACTTGGTATCTAAAATTGTGAGCAACAATTAAGAACCATCCAAAAAGAGGCACAGAACGTGAAGTTCTGTGCCTCTTTTTGTTTTATTTTCATTCAATAATATAGTATGTAATAAGCTGAGACTGTACCAGATATTCACGAAGCTCAATGCGCATCTGCTCGGTATAAGCACTTTTATTTGTCAGCGAAACAGAAACACCGCTTTGATTCTCGGTAACAGGGAAACTCTTCCTTGAATTGTCGCTGTACCGGATTTCGTCATCGGGTCCGTAGCCTGCATCAAGTATTGATTGCATGGCAGCATACAGCTCCTCAATTTCACCCCTTGCTTCCTTTATTACGTAGCTGAACAGATAAATCTGCTCATAATCGGGGAGTGACCGCGCATAATCCGTAATCTCTTCAAGCTCTGCCTGCCACATTTCAAGCTTCGCAAGCTCCTCGTTTACGGTAAAACGGGTATTTATTCCGTTTGTGTGAATATGAAGGCGGTTATACTCAAGGAAAACGTCCATAAGCTCGTGCAACGACGTCTGAATACGTTCAAAGCTTGCATCCGCATTACAGATGTATTTAAGCCTTACCGCAAGAGAATAAACATCCGCCTGTGCAAAAGTATCTTTAAGCAGACCCTCGGAATTGAGTCGCTCAACAGTTGAACGCCATTGCATCACGGTATCACTGTCATAATTTTCAAGCAGCAGCGGATATTTTTCGTTAATACTGTTTCGAAGGGCTGCATATTCACAAAGCGCACGGCATTTTTCATCACTGCCGTATTCGAGCACATTTTCCGCTGCGGTAAAATTCCGCCCTTGCACCAGCCTTTCCCCTGCAAAAAACAGCAAATCATTCCTGAGCAAAATCCCTGTAAAAACCAAAATAAGCAAAACCGCACCCGTAGCGATAAAACCCTTTGCCTTACCGCCTTTTTTCTTGCCGTTTTCTGTTTTTACGGTTTCGGGTCCGTTCATTTTTTAACTCCGTTTCAAAATTAATCCATTGAGCCGAAAAGAGGGAATTCCAGAATCTTATCAAGCCCCATCATTGCTTTCTGCCCAATCTGGGCAACGGCGGCGTTGGGAATAAATGCAGGCACAAGGCTGCTCAGATAATCCGCTATTGCAGATAAGCTGGGCGAGCTTTCGGGTATGAGCCTTACATTGTCGCCGTTGAAAGTAAGCTTAATTCTTCTTTCACAAATAGACTCAAGCGGTCGCATCCAGATTTCAAGAGTATTTTCACTCTCCCACGCCGCATAGCTTACGGCTGTAAAATCTATACCTGCAAGGCGTATCTTTGATTTGCGGTATTTACCGTCCATGCCGCATACAATCGTGTTATGCTCCTTTCCCTCATCCCATGTGAAGGTGCACTCGTTTTCGCTGAATTTAAGCTCAACATTATCAATATTGCCGCCCTTTTCAGCAGACATATAGGTTACGGGCAAGGTGAGCATTGAAAGCGGCCATCCTGCAGCATTGAGCACGGGATTTTTGAGAAAATTAATCTTCCTGCCTTCAATGAGTTTTTCGTATGTACTGTGTTTTTTAGCCTCAAGCACAGGCATCGGCCTGAGTTCAAGCTCGTCACACGCATCTTTGGGTACAATTCTGCGCTCCTTGCAGAAAATCTTCGGGAAATGCCTGTTTACAGCCATTCTCGCCTTGTCTTCAATTATCTCGCTTGCGGTAATTATAAATGCAGCATCGTAATCGCCGAAAACGTAGCCGAACTGCGAGAACATACCGTCCGCCCTGTATGTATTCTCAAGCGCGCAGCGCCAGAAGAAAAATCCGTAGCCTGCCTTTGCATCGGGCTCTTCATACTGGTCGTTTGAAACAAGGTTGCCCGTAGCGAGCTTCACCCAACTGTGGGGTATAACCTGCTCCCCTGCATATATACCGTTTTGCTGTAAGCAGAGTATAAACCTCGCAAGCTCCTCGGTTGTTATAAAGAGACCCCATCCGCCTGCCTCAAGACCGTGATGGTCAACCTCCCAGAAAGGAGTGCGTGTAAATCCTAAGGGCTTGAACAGTCTCGGTGTAAGGTATTCCCTTACGGTGAGCCCGGTCAGACGCTGAATGATAGCGCAGCACATATATGTATTTTCACTTATGTATCGCCAACCCTCGCCGGGAGCAAATGCCCATCTGGCATTGAAGAAATCCTTAATCCAATCTTCCTTCTTCTTATCACTCATCACGC
The DNA here is from genome assembly GCA_045533875.1 of Acutalibacteraceae bacterium. Lineage (GTDB taxonomy): Bacteria > Bacillota > Clostridia > Oscillospirales > Acutalibacteraceae > CAG-177. The sequence continues at coordinate 7,033 of JAZSIQ010000195.1, forward strand.
TTACATCCTTGCCTGCGGTCATGGTAAGCAAATGATAAACGGTCATAGCCTCAAGATTTTTATCTTTTTTCTTGGGGCGGTACTCGGGAAAAATATCAATAACCTTTGTATCAAGGGTAACAAGCCCCTCCTCAACGGCATATCCCATGGCAATACCGACAAAGCTTTTGCTTACGGAATACATGGTATGCGGTGACTCGGGAGAATACGGGCTTCGCCATCCCTCATAGGCTACCTTACCGTGGCGCAGAATCATCATTGAATGAACTTCAATTTCATTTTCTTCAAAGTCATCAATAAGTGCTTTTATCTCCTTTGAATCCACGCCCACCTGCTCAGGAAAGCGTGCCCTAGGAATTGCATACTTATCCTTAACTGCCATTTCAATGCCTCCTTACATAAAATAAAATAATTTGAAAAAATTTTTAAAAATCACAAACAAATGTTTGCATTTTCCGAACAAATGTGTTATAATCCCCTTGTGAAGAGCATTTTCTTATAAAACTTTGTGCTTTTTCATTCATCAAGGAGGTTTTTATGAAGCCAATTAATGAAAGCCAAAAGAAAATTTATGAATTTCTGCTTGAGAAAGCAAAGGACGGAATCACCCCCAGCGTGCGTGAAATCTGCGCTGCGGTAGGGCTTCGCTCCACCTCTTCCGTTCAGGCAAATCTTGATGCTCTCGAAGCTGCGGGCTACATTGAACGCCCCCCTCTGCTTAAAAGAGTTATCAAAATCTGCGCTATGCAGGACAATGTAACTCAGGTTCCCCTGCTCGGTACGGTTACGGCAGGTATGCCCATACTCACCGTTGAAGAAATAGAAGGATATCTCCCCTTTTCTCAGACGGGCGCATCAAACAAAGAGCTTTTCGCTCTCAGAGTACGAGGCGAAAGTATGATTAACGCAGGCATTCTCAGCGGCGATATTGTTATAGTTGAAAAAACTCCCGTTGCCGAAAACGGCGAAATTGTTGTTGCTCTGCTTGAGGACGAGGCTACCGTTAAAAGGTTTTACAGAGAGAATGACCATATCCGTCTCCAGCCCGAAAACGATACCTTTGAGCCAATTATCTGCACAGAGGTCATAATCCTCGGCAAGGTAATTGCAAGCTACCGCTATTATTGATGCAGAAAGCTGTCAATAACTGCCCTGTTTTCTTCGCTTAAGTTGAGGTAATCCTCAGGCGCTTCAAGAGCCTGAGTTATTATGAAGCCGAGGCTGAAGCGGTCAGACCAGGGCTTAGCTTCGCTGTCCTCAAAAGGATTTTCCTTTATCAGCTCCAGCACCCTCTGTGTAAGAGCCGTGTTGTTGAGCCGCAGAATCCGTTTTAATAAAAATATAATACTGTACTTATATGTATTGAGTTTTCCGAAAACCGCCGTTATCAGCGTTTCATTTTCCGTGAGAAGCTGAGCAAGGCGGCTTTTGCATTTTTTGTGAAGCAGAAATCTGCATATAAGCCTTGCGTATGCTGCAGACTGCGCCCTGCCAAGGTCACTTTGAGCGAGCGCCTCACGGGCGATTTCCTCCGCCAATGCCTGCGCACTTTCGATATCGCTCATGCACAGGCGCTCAATCTCAAGCCCTTTTTCCTTCTCTTCGGTCATAATATCGTTTATTGCCAATTCTTAATCAACTCTTTATAATGATTTCCTTTTTCTTCAAAATCACGGTAAACATTATAGCTCGATGCCGCAGGGAACATAAGGCAGATTTTGCCCTTTTCGGTATAACGGAACGCCGCATCCACAGCTTCCTCCATATTGTGAACCTCTACAAGATTTTTGGTGCAGCCCATATCCTTAAGAGTACGGCAGATTGAAACTCCCGTATCAGGCAATCCGATAAGATTATTTACGGGGCAGGTCATAAGATACTTTATGAAGCCCGAATAATCAATACCTCTGTCCATTCCGCCGAAAATAAGGGAATCAACCTCTTCAAGTGCGCCTATCGCACATTCAACGGCATGCGGAATTGTAGCAATTGAGTCGTTATAAAATCTTATTGAGTGATATTCGCCTACGGGCTCCATTCTGTTCTCTATTCCGTTAAAATCCCTGTAAGCCTCGGCGATACATTCATCGTCTATGCCAAGGCACCTTGCAACGGTTGCCGCCATAAGGGCGTTGTGGAGATTGTGAACCCCCTTCATTCGCTCATTTGAAGCTATGGCGTTTCGGATTACGTCATCGGAGCTGTTTTCGGCAATGCCTACTTTTATGACACTCGGCATAACAACGGAGAAATCGCAATATGCATTAAGATTTTGATTTGCGGTGCATACAAGATAATCCGAGCCTAACTGATATTTGAAAATATTGAGCTTTGCATGCACATAGCCCTCAAAGCCGTTATAATGGTCCAGATGCTCAGGGTAAATGTTTGTAACAACCGCTATATGCGGCGATGCAGTGGTGAATTCAAGCTGATGCGAGCTCATTTCGATAGCCGCATAGTCAAAATCCCCTCTTTCAAGGCTGTCAAGCACGGGAATGCCCATGTTGCCTATAAGGCAAACTCTTTTACCTGCCGTCTTGAGAATCTGATAAATCAATGTGGTGGTAGTGGTTTTGCCCTTTGTGCCGGTAACTCCGATGCACACACCCTGAGAAAAGCGCAGGAACAAATCCGTCTGACAGGTGATTTCAACACCGTCGGGAACACTGACGTTGCGCATTGAAATGCCGGGAGTTTTTATGACCGTATCAAACTGAGAAATACTCTCAAGGTAATTCTTACCGCAGAAAAGGCGTACATTTTCATCCTCAAGCTCAATCTCACGCAAATCCGCTATACCGATAACCTTATCGGGCAGATGACGGCGGATTATTTCATAAGTTGAGCGGCCTTCCCTGCCGAAGCCGAGAATCAGCACCTCTCTGCTTTCAATATAACTGATAAGTTCACTGAACATAATAAAGTATCCCCCTGACACCGGCACAGCCGCCTGCATTTTGTTTGGCTTATATATAATAATTATATCAAATTAAATTCCTTTATTCAAGATGTAAGGGCAAACTGTAACAGCTCAATTTTTGTTGAATATGCATGAAAGCTGTGGTATAATGCAATACATTAAACAGATTGGCGGTGTAAGTATGCTTTTCCGTGCTTTCAGAACTGTTTCAACCCCTGCAGTCAAGCTTTGTTCCCTTGCTTTCAGGCCTGTTTTCGGCAATTTCGGTGCAGCATACAAGGCTAAAAATCCTGAAAATATCAGACTCAACATGGCTGTAATGTCCGATATTCATCTTGATTCGAGAAAAGAGCGCCTAAGGCGCCTGCATGACGGACTTTACGACCTTGAAAACGCCAAAACGCCCAACGATGTGCTCGCCTGTGTGGGTGACACCACAGACCACGGCTACGAGGAGCATTGGAAAAAGGTTGAAGAGGTTTTTGCCGCCCATAAGCCTGCGAAGGAAATCTTCCTTGTGCTCGGCAACCACGACACCTGGACTGATGAAAAAGAACACAAGCCCTTTGATGTGCTCTTCAAAGAATACAGCGAGAAAATAAGCGGAAGAAAACTCAACAAGCTTTATTTTTCGCAAAAAATCAACGGCTACACACTTATATCCCTTGCGAGCGAAGAGGATTCGCTTGATGCCAGCATTTCAGAAGAACAGATAAAATGGTTTGAGAATGAAATGGAACTCGCTTCAAAGGACGGTAAGCCCATATTTGTTTTCATGCACCAAAGCATCAACGTTACCCACGGTCTGCCCTTTACTTGGTGCAGAAAATGGAAAGAGGATTCCGTTGTTAAGCCCATGGAGGGCGGCATAGGTGTAAGCTCCGATGCCATTGAAGCAATACTCAGAAAATATAAAAATGTTTTCTTTTTCAGCGGTCATATCCACATGGGGCTCAGCGGCAAAAAGCACCATGCCAAATGGGGCTACTCCTCCGTTGAATCTGACGGTTCCTTTCACAAAATAAACGTCCCCTGCTTTATGTTTGCAAACCATCACGGACTTCCGGCAACGGGTATCGGCTTACAGTTTGAAGTGTATGACGATGAGGTAATTATGCGTCCGAGAAGCTACGCAAGCCGTATATGGTACAGCCGTTATAACACACACTTCAGACTTAAATAAAAAGTTTCAGGACTGCTCAACTGCGAGCAGCCCTGTTTTTCTTTATCCTACAAGTTCTTTGATTCTGTGACCCTCCTCAAGCAAGGAGTGCATCCCTGCACGGTCGCCGTTTTTAAGTGCATCGGAGTATTCCGTGAGACGCTGCACAAGACCGTCAATCTCCTCAATAAGCGCCGCGGAATTATCAAAAAAAAGCTCTGTCCACATATCCTCATTAAGACGTGCAACCCTTGTCATATCCTTAAAGCTGCCTGCCGAAAAGCCTGTATGCAGCAAGGCAGCAGGGCTTTTTACATAGGCGCTCGAAAGCACGTGAGCAAGCTGAGATGTGAGAGCAATGGTTTTGTCATGACCCTCGGGAGTGGAAACGGTAATTGCGCCAAAGCCCATCTGCGTGCAGAGAGCCGAAACCTTGTCAATATTTTCCTGAGGTACATCCTCGCAGGGAGTGAGTATCATTGATGCGCCCTCAAATAAATCCCCCTTTGAATTGTAAAATCCCGTTTTTTCGATACCTGCCATGGGGTGACCGCCGATGAATACAAAGCCGTTTTCTCTTGCAATTACTTCGCAGGCATCGCAGACTATCTGCTTTACACCGCAGCAGTCAACCACCGTTGCGTTGCCGAAATTCGCTTTGTTCTTTTCAACAAAATCAATGGTGGCGTGAGGATAGAGAGCAATAAATATAATTTCACATTCTTTAAGGTTTTCGGGCAGGAGCTCGGCATCTGCCGCACCTGTTTTTATTGCATCGCTTACTACCTGACTGTTTAAATCCGCACCCATTACCGTGTGGGATGTGTGAGTTTTAATTGCCTTTGCAACCGAACCGCCTATAAGACCGAGACCTACAACTCCGATTTTCATAACACAAAATCTCCTTTTCCATAAAAAATACGGCTTCGCATCTGCTGCAAAGCCGTAAAAATTAAAGTTTACATCAGCTTGAGAGCGCAGCAGAACAGACCCTGCAATAATATGCAGCGCCGTAATAATATTCTGCTGTACTAATGAAAGTGTTCATATTCCCTCTCCTTTTCTTTAACACTATACCACTTTTAATCGCAAAAGTAAAGAAAAACTTTTGCACTTTAAAGCGATTTGTCTGATGTGACAATTCCTCAGCGGATTTTTTGTGCTGTTTGTTGTTTTTGCCCTATCAACAGCCATGCACGGTGCATATAATGGGCTGAGAGAAGTTTCTCTCACATTCCAAGACAAGGATGTTTGTTTTTTTTGCCAATCTTTTACAATCAGGCAACTCTGTCCTATAACAACACGGTAACAGGCTCAAACATCGTTCAGGGCGAGCTTGTGGAAGCAATATCGGCGGCGAAAACAGCCGTGGTTGATTCCTATACAAACGGCTCAACCGTGACTTATATAGTAAGCATCGTAAACTCGGGCGCAACCGCTCTTACAGGGCTCACTCTCACCGATGACCTTGGCGCCTACGCCTTCGGTACCGACACTCTTGTGCCCCTGACCTATGTTGACACTTCCGTAAAGTATTACGCTGACGGTGTTTTACAGCCCGCCCCAACCGTAACTGCCGATGACAGCAATCTTGTGATAAGCGGCATCAATGTGCCTGCCAACGGCAATGCGGTAGTAGCATACTCCGTTACCGCCAATACCTTTGCCCCCATTGAGGACGATTCGCAAATCACCAACACCGTTACAATCAGCGGCGATGACCTTACCCAGACCGTAACCGCAACAGAAACCATCAATTCCTCTGATGAGCCTCTTCTTACAATCAGCAAAGCGCTGTCACCCACCTCGGTAACCGAAAACGGTCAGCTCACCTACACCTTCACCATTTACAACAGCGGCTCAGCGCCCGCAGTTGCAACCGACAACGTTACCGTAACTGACAATTTTGACCCTATCCTCAATCCCATAACAGTAACCTATGAAGGAGTAACATGGACAGAAAACGTGCATTACACTTACAATCCCGCAACGGGTGCGTTTGCAACCGTTCCCGGTCAGATTACCGTACCTGCTGCCACATTCACTCAGGACCCCGAAACAGGAGCCTGGAGTGTTGCCCCCGGCACAGTTACCCTGACCGTTACGGGTACAGTATAAAATATTAACCAAAAAGGCTTGTGCGGATTTCTCTGCACAAGCCGATTTTATTGAAATTATTATGAATTGAAGCTTTTAACAACCGATGCAAAGGCATCGGCAATGGTTTTCTGGGCAAGGATGCCCATGGAGTTTGTTTCGTGGTAATGGTTTCTGTCAAATCTGTCCCTGTATCCGTTAAGATAAGGCTGAGTGGGATTGAGAACAAACTCATTTACGGGCACAACATAACCTGTCATATCGTTGGAAACGCCGAAGGTTATCATTGAGTCGTCACCTGCAATCTGAGCAAGCGGCAGAGGATTAACCTCAGGACCTTCTCCCGTTGAGGAGGTTTCGGCATCGTTATAGCTGCCGTAAACGGTGGAAACAAAGCTTTCACCGGGCAGGAAAAGAAGCTTCTGGTCGCCTATCGTCATATATGTAAGCTCTGTCATAAGGGCAATGCCCATGTCGCTTTCATCGCAAGGGTAAGCCTTAAAGCTCATAACCCCCCTCATGGCAAGCAGGGTAAGCACATAGTTGCCGTCGGGAAGATAGAAGGGCTGCTGAATGAATTTAATCGCAGGCTCAAGCTCTCTGTCATTTGAAATTGCCATTGCCGCATCTGCAACCATTTTGCCCTGAAGCTTTACGCAGTTTACTCTGTCCTTTTCATCAAGCATTGCAGCATCCATGCCGCCTATTGCACCAATGCCAAAAAGTACATTTGCTCCGTTTGCCTTTGCAATCTCTTCACGCATAAAGTAAGGATATTCACCGCTGAGCATACGGTTTGAGCCGCCGAGCGAGTTGGGATGACCGCCGAAGTTGAGAATCCATATATCCTTTGAGCCGTCATCAGGCGCAAACCTGAGTCTTGAAACAACCTCGTGCCTGTCTGCAAAAACTCTGCCGCTTACAAGGGAATCCTTTGCAACTATGCTGCCTGAATAAAGCTTGCCACTCTTCCTTGATTTATAAGCCTCTTCGCTTACCTTGACAGCAGTTTCCATAAGCATATCCATATATTCGGCATCCTTGCCGTTTGAAGGGATGCTTACAAGATTGGGCTTGCCCCAGTAGCCTACGGTGTCAATGCCCGAATGACTGTGGGTACAACTGAAATTGATGCACTTGCATCCGCTTATAACGGGGGAAGCCAGAATCATTGAACGGATTTTATTAACCTCAACCCTTGTAAGACCTACTATATCCGCACCGAGCCAGAGCATACCCTCGTCACCGCCGCAGTCAAGCCACACGGCGCTGATATAAACAGGAGTGATAACTCCCTCCATTACATGACCCGAGCCGTGACCCGCAATGTAATATGTTTTACCCTTTGTCAGATCGGGCATAATCTCCGCCGTTGCAAAGCCTGCACGGTAGCCTGCGCCGCTGATTGTCTGCGGCTTTTCCTGAGGGATTACGGGTGCGCTTTCGTTCTTTTTGATTTTATTACCGAATCTTTTTGTAATAGCAACTATGCCTTTTGAGGCGATATCCATAATATCCATAAAAAGTCCTCCTTTTTGCTATATATTAATTATACATCCAAACTGGATTTTGTGCAAGAGGTCAGGCTATTTGTCATTTGTAAGGTCACCGCTGCCGCTCAGAGGAATTTTTTCGCCGAGATATGTAGGCTCAGGCTTTATTGACGTGTAAATAAAATCCTTGTTTCTTGCAAGCACTTCACGGGCGCTTCTGTAAAGCTGAGCCACATAAGTGCGAGGGTCGGAAGCCACTCCGTAAGCATCAATCGAGAGCGCACGGGCATCGTAAACAGCCCTGAAAAGATGATATTTCTGCGTAACAACAAGAATTTTCTCAGCCCCGAAAATCTCCTTTCCCCTGTACATGCTTTCATAGGTGGAAAAGCCTGCATGGTCCATGAAAACATCCGATGACTCAACCCCTCGCTCAACGGCAAAAGCTTTCATCACATTGACCTCATCATAATCCGCCTTGCCGTGGTCGCCGCTCATTATTATTTTAGGCGCAACGCCCGCATGATAAAGCTCTATGCCCTGCAGAAGTCTGTCCTCAAGCATGTGACTCGGAGCATCTCCGTTTACGCCGCAACCGAGGATAAGTATGCAGTCATACCCCTCTCCTGCATTGTCTGCAGAAAGAATATACGGCTTTGCGCTTGCCATTACATAAAAATTTATACCCAACACCGCCGTACCGCACAAAATTGCAATGCACAAAACGGCAACTAAAAATTTTTTGATTTTCTTCATTTTTTCTCTCTCCGTGAATATTCGTACAAACTTACAAAGGCTGTTTCAGGCAAATTATTAAACCTGCCCGAACAGCCTTGTTTTTAATTATTTCTGCTCAAGAAAGGCCTTGAAGCCCTTGTATGCCATGTAGACATCAATCTTTGCCGCAAGCTCAAAGGGAGCATGCATGGAAAGCATGGGAACACCTACATCAATAACATCCATGCCGAGGTTGGCAACATATTTGGCAACCGTTCCGCCGCCGCCCTCATCAACCTTGCCCAGCTCACCCGTCTGCCAGATGACACCTGCATCGTTGAACACACGGCTTACCTTGCCTACAAACTCGGCGCTCGCATCTGATGTGCCGCCCTTGCCGCCGTGACCTGTATACTTGGTAACAACAATACCCTTATTGAGGTATGCGGCGTTGAGTCTGTCATGAACATCGGGGAAATTGGGGTCAAAGCCTGCATTTACATCTGCGGAAAGGCATTCGCTCTTTCTTATAACATCCCTGCCGTTTGCGCCGAAGCAGCCTGCGATATCATAAATAAAGTGCTCAAGATAAGCTGAGTTAAGGCCAGTGTTACCATCCGAACCTGTTTCCTCTTTGTCCGTTATAACGGTAACGGTAGTATATTCGGGGCTTTCGGCATCAAATGCCGCAATAACCGAAGGGTAAGCACAAACACGGTCATCATGGCCGTAGCTGCCGATAAGGCTTCTGTCAAAGCCGATGTCATAAGCCTCTATTGCAGGTACAGCTTCAAGCTCGGCAGTTCTGAAATCATCCTCAACAATGCCGTACTTTTCATTAAGAATGCTGAGAATGTTAAGCTTTACAAGCTCACTCGTTTCATCGCCCTTAAAAGGCAAAGAACCTATAAGGATATTGAGGGTTTCGCCGGGGATGGCTGTATCAAGTGTTCTCTTTGACATATTTCTGTCAAGATGCGGAAGCAAATCGGTAATTACAAATCTGGGGTCAGAGGGAGCATCGCCGATTGAAACATTTACGGTTTCACCGTTTTTCTTAACTATTACGCCGTGAAGCGCAAGAGGAATAACAGTCCACTGATACTTTTTGATTCCGCCGTAATAGTGGGTTTTGAAATATGCAAGTTCACAGTCCTCATAGAGCGGATTGGGCTTTAAATCGAGACGGGGAGAATCAATATGAGAAGCAACTATTTTAACGCCGTTTTCAATGCTCTTTTTACCGAAGGTGCAAAGAATTACGGACTTGCCTCTGTTATTGAAATACACCTTGTCGCCTGCGCAATATTTGCGTGAAGCATCAAACTCGGTATAACCATTTTCAATTGCCTTGGCAACGGTAAAAGCCGCCGCCTCACGCTCGGTACGGCAGGAGTTAAGGAAGGCTTTGTATCCCTCGCAAAAATCGAATACCTGTGAAAGCTCCTGCTCGCTCATTTTTGCAGGGGCGCTCTTGGTATTACTGAAAAGTTCTTCTTTCAAAAGCTCGGTTTTATTCTTTTCAGACATTTTATTCATCCTTTCCTTTACGGCACGCCTCAATAAGCCGTGCAACATCTTTTCTGTAATCGGAGTTATTTGCATTTTCTATAATAATATCCGTTTTTTCTTTGTAATATTCATCCGGATACTGTGCCGAAATTCTGAGCATAGCCTGCTCACGGGTGATACCGTCACGCTTTATTATGCGCTCAAGACGCTCCTCAAGCGGTGCCGTAACGCTTGCGGTAACGGTGCAAAGCTGTGTAATGGGACTTTCAAGCAGCGCCGCCGCATCAATTACCGCTCCCCTTGCGCCCTGAGCCTGAGCCTTTTCAAGCTCAATATGTACCATGGCGGTGATTACGGGGTGGGTAATATCGTTTAAAGCTTTGGTTTTTTCCTTTGATACAAACGCTCTCTGCGCTGTCTTTTTACGGTCAAGCGAGCCGTCAGGCAAAAGAATGTCACTGCCGAATTCCTCGCAAAGGCTCAAAAGCACGTCCTTATTCTCAACCGCTTTTCTTGCAAGGATATCAGTATCTATAACGTAAAAGCCCTGCCCTGCAAGGTAAGCGGAAACCGTGGTTTTGCCCGCTCCCGTCTGTCCCGTAAGACCGATTACGGGCATCCTGCTTTCAAGATTCTTAACTCTGAATGCCGCAGAGCGAAGCAATCTGTTATAAACCGCAAGACCTACGC
>JAZSIQ010000172.1:0-5970 GCA_045533875.1 Acutalibacteraceae bacterium
TAAATTCAGAGGCGCAACAATTGAGAATATTCTCAGCTTTGAAAGGCAGTTCAAAGATGCCAAGGTTATTCGCCTTGAGCAGAATTACCGCTCAACTCAGAATATTCTTGATGCTGCAAACACCGTTATTGCAAATAACGCTAACCGTAAGGGTAAAAATCTTTGGACTGACAACGGCAAGGGCTCTCAGATTGTATACAGTATTTCGGAAACTGACCGTGATGAGGGCAGATTTATTTCCGATACCGTGCTTGACGGAATAAGAAAAGGGGAGTCCTATTCGGATTTTGCCGTGCTTTACAGAATGAACTCCCAGTCAAACCTTATAGAGCAGTCGTTTGTAAGGGCCGGCATTCCTTACCGCATTGTGGGCGGTCACAAATTCTATGACCGTAAGGAAATCAAGGATGCCCTTGCATACCTCAGCGTTATTGCAAACCCGAGCGATAGCGTAAGGCTTCAGCGCATCATTAACGAGCCTAAGCGCGGCATAGGTGATACCTCTGTTGCAACTGCAATGCAGGCGTCTGAAAGCCTTGGAATAAGCCTTTATGAGGTTATGAGGGAATCTCCCAATATTCCGCTTCTCAGCCGTGCATCAAAGAAGATGACCGAGTTTGTCAGAATGATGGACGAGCTTATTGAGCTTTCCTCAACGCTTCCCTTAAATGAGCTTTTTAATAAGGCTATGGATGTTACGGGCTATGCGTTTTCGCTTTCGCTTGATCCTGAAACCTATGCAGACAGGGCGGCGAATATCAACGAACTTTCAAACAACCTTCTCAGATTTTCTCAGGATAACCCCGAGGCTGATTTGAACGATTTCCTTCAGGAGGTTGCTTTGCTCAGCGATATCGACAGTTATAATGCCGATGCGAATGCGGTTGTTATGATGACCGTTCATTCCGCAAAGGGACTTGAATTCCCAACGGTATTCCTTGCAGGAATGGAGGAAACGATTTTTCCCTCTCAGATGTCGATGTATTCCGATGAGGAGATTGAGGAAGAACGCAGACTTGCTTATGTAGGAATCACAAGAGCTAAAAAACAGCTTTATCTTACCCGTTCAAAAACCAGGATGCTGTTTGGTTCTACCAAATTTAACCCTCCCTCACGTTTTGTGGCTGAAATTCCTCTTGAATTGCTTGATATCCGTGATGATTCGCAGGCGGCAAAAAGAGCGGCATTTGCGGCTTCAAGGCCGTCAGGCGCTGAATATAAGCCCAAAAACTATCACAGACCGCATTATGAAATTCCCAAAACAAATGAGCCTACCGGAGCGGGAGTTGTATTTAATGCAGGCGATACGGTAAGGCATAAGGCTTTCGGCGAGGGTGTTGTGCTCAGCGTTAAAAATATGGGAAACGATTCCTTGCTTGAGGTGGCATTCACCGCTGCAGGCACTAAAAAGATAATGGCAAACTTTGCTAAAATCGAAAAAATATAAAAACAAGGTGTTCCGTTTGGCAAGTCGGAACACCTTGAATTTTTACTCGTTTAAAAGTACATCATTATTTTTCTTTTTATCGAGCAAAATATAGGAATAGACCTTTTAATTTTTGTCAGAGTGTGATAAAATTAATAAAAAACTTTTGAGGTGATACGGTGAGCTGCAAGGTAATCTCTCATCGCGGTGCAAATTTACACGCTCCGCAGAATACTCTGCCTGCATTTGAAAAGGCAATGCAAATCGGTGTTGACGGTTTTGAAACGGATATTCATGTTACCAAGGACGGTATACCCGTGGTTTGCCACAATTACACCATTGATGAAACATCAACCGGTAAAGGTCTTGTCAGCGAAATGACTCTTGAGGAGCTTCGTCAGTATGATTTCGGCTCATACTTCAAGGATGAGTTTAAAGGAGTAAAAATTCCTACCCTTGATGAATTCCTGGAGCTCAGCCAAAAGGCGGATATAGAAATTCTCAACATTGAGCTTAAATCTCCCAAGCAGCCTAACAGCGGAATAGTTGAAAAAACAATAGCTGCCGTTAAAGCTCACGGATTATGGGATAAACTGCTTATTTCAAGCTTTGATGCAAACCTTCTTGTTGAAGCAAAGAAGCTTGATTCTACCTGCAAAACAGCGCTGCTTTACAGCCCTCTTGATTATTCAAGCAAGAAGGTCTTTTATGATGCTGCAGGCTATGCCGCTTCGCTTAAATGCGATGCGCTTCATCCGCATTTTTCGACGGTTACTCCGCTTTATGTTTGGCGTGCGCACAGAAAGAATATTAAAGTAAATGTGTGGACGGTTGATAAATCCCGTACCGCAAAATGGCTTAAGTTCTGCAAGGCGGATTCAATTATCACAAATTACCCCGAGCTTATCAAAAAGATTGTTAATAAATAAAAAATGCTCCGAGGTTTCCGTTAAAGGATTCCTCGGAGCTTTTTGTTTAACTGTTATGCAGCGATATCGTCAAGAAGCTTATAATAGTTCTCGGTGATGATAGAGCCTGCGCTGCTGCTGGTGGAAACGATTTCTTCGTTCTCGGTGAAATAAGAGTGGTAGTTGTTATCGGTAAGAATATAGCCTACCTGGTCATTTGTAAGACCGAAAACGATAAAGTCCTTATCGCCGCAGGCTTCGTTCATGGGCTTAAATTCCCATGCTTCGCCTGTCCAGTTGAATTCATCGTCAGCCGCCATAGCGCCGCCGAAAGCAATTTCGGGGGCGAGCTCGCCGGGCATGAGCGCAACTGCAAGGTCGGTGCCGAATTCGCAGTAGCCGATTTCGGTTGCAAGCTTGTACTTGAACAGACCGTCCTTAAGAACGTTGTTGGTCAGGAGTCCTCCGTTTGCCGCAACGATAAGTATGCTGTTTTCAACAGGCATAATTACCTCTTTAATTGCAATATTGAAGATGGGAGCAACCTCTTTCTCTTCGGTTATGGTTGCAAGCTTGTCAACAAGAGCCTTGCCGTAGGCAGCTATTCTGCCGTAGCCTTCGTCAAATACTGCGGTGTATTCGGGGTCAGCAATAATGTCACCCTGATATGTGGTGATAGCAAGCTCTGCGCCCTGAATGTAGATGAAGTTTGCATCATGGTTTTTGTTGATGTATTTTTCCATAAAGTAGGGATAGTCGCCTGTAATTTCGGTGGGGCCTGCGCCGAAGCCTACACAGTGGATAGCGCCGTTTACAATCCAGGTTTCATCGGATTCTTCGTTATCGGGTACAAAGCGGAGGCGGTGAAGCTCAGGGTCGAATACCTGGGGGTCACGCTTATCGTAAATGTATTCTGCGACGTCAACGCTGCCGTAATAAAGCTTACCTGTTTCCATGCCTTCAACAGCTTCAATCATTGAATCAACAGTCTTGGAGTAAAGATTTTCCATAAAATCTTTGTTCTGACCGTTGGGAGCCTCAATGCCGAGAAGATTCTTCATAGGAGTAAGGAAAAGAGCTCCGAGAATATCGCCGTTCATACCGAAAGTGTCAATGCAGCTGTGCTGGTGGAGGGTGGAAACGTTAACGCTTACGATTTCAAGACCCTTTTCGTCAGCATATTTCTGGAAACGCTCACGGATAATCTGAACGTTGCTGTTTGCAAGGCCGTAGGAATCAATAACGCTGAAGATTGAAATTCCTCTGCCGTCGCTTACGGCAACGGTTCTTACCTTCTGATCGTCAAGGATTTCGGTTGCAACCTTTTTGGTAACGGAAAGGCTGCCGCCAACGTAATGGTTGCCGTCAAGCTCTTTGCCTGTCTGGATAGAAGCGTTTGCATAGCCTACCTTCCACTGAGCGTCAGCTTTGGGAGCGTCAATAAATTCTTTGCTGCCTGCATAGAATGCCTTGCTTTCGTATTCATCAACGTCAACCCAGTCGGGGTCAGGGATGATTGCGGAGATGCCGTTTACAAGTGCATCAACAAGCTTGTCAACAAACTTATAGAGCATCTGTTCTGCATCTGAGCTAACGTCTGTTGCGGCGTATACGGGGAGGAGCAGGGTGGTAAATGTCATTGCAAAAGCAAGAATTACCGCTAAAACTTTGCTTGATTTCTTCATGTTTGTTTCCTCTCTTTAATTAATATCTTTCAGCGACAGGTCGCCGAATTTTATAAGGTTGAGCTTTCTCATTGCTTCCGAAATGCCGAGGCTTATTACGGCAGGAGCAATAAAGTGCATAACAATTATTTCAATTATTATTATCTTTGTGTCAACTCCGTCGGCAAGCATTGAGTCATAAGTAACAAGCGGACCTACAAGCCCTGATGTGCCCATTCCTGCGCCTGCGGGCAAGCAGGTCATTTTAAGCAGAGCTGTTGAAACGGGGCCGAGTATGGCGCTTGTGATAATGGCGGGAATCCACAAAATGGGTTTCCTCATAAGGTTTGAAATCTGGAGCATTGAGGTGCCAAGACCCTGCGCAAAAAGACCGCCGAAGCCGTTTTCACGGTAACTGATTACGGCAAAACCAACCATGTGAGCGCAGCAGCCTACAACGGCAGCTCCGCCTGCGATGCCTGAAAGGCCGAGGATTACGGCAAGCGCCGCAGAGCTTATGGGAAGTGTGAGAATAATTCCCATAATTACGGATACAACAATGCCCATAATAATCGGCTGGCGTTCCGTGCCCCACATAATAATTTCGCCAAGCCAAGCCATAAATCTGGAGATAGGCGGGCCGAGAACGATTCCGGCAACACAGCCTGAAATAATTGTGACGGCAGGAGTAAGCAGAATATCAAGCTTTGTTTTGCCGCTTACGAGCATTCCGATTTCAATTGCGGCAAAGGCTGCGATGAAAGCTCCAAGAGGCTCACCTACACCGGAAAAGCTTACCGCTTCGCCTAAAGAAACGTTTTCAATAATCTTGGTTGCGAAGGAACCTACCATGCCGGCAATTGCGGCTGAAACCGAAACAAGAGGGGAGGCTTTGAATTTTGCCGCAACGCCTACACCGATGCCTGCGCCCATAAGAGCTTTTGCGGCAGAGGCAACTGCGCCGATGTATCCGCTTATGTCGCCGCTTATCATTGAGGCAATCTGAGAAAGAATAGTGCCTATTATAAGAGTTGCAAAAAGGCCGAGAGCCATGCCGCTTAAGCCGTCAATGAAAATGTGATTAAGTATTTTTTTTATAAAATTCATTCAGAAACACCTCTTAACCTATAATTTTTTTAATTGCATCAAGGTAGAGGGCGGATATGAATTTTGAGCCGTCTTCATTGGGGTGAACACCGTCTGCCGACCAATGAGTATAATCATGGTCTATGCATGCAGCTGCAAAAAGACCGTCAAGAGGAATAAAAACATCTGCGAATTCCCTTGCAAGCTTTCTTGTAAGGTCAATTTTGGGGTTTAAATCCTCCCTGAAAAACAGCTTGTCCTCAGCAGGGAGCAGGAACTGCTCAATGATGAGGATTTTTGCGTTTGTTTTTTCTTTGAGTGCCGTAAGCACGGTTTTGTAATTGCTGTAAAAGAAATCATGGTCATACCAATCTCTGCTTTCGGCTTTGTGCCATGTATCATTTACGCCGATGTGAATTGAGCATATATCGGGTTGTATCTCAATAAAATCACTTTCAAGGCGTTCAACGAGGTCTTTAGTCTGGTTGCCGCTGATGCCGAGGTTGATAAAATCAAATTCCTTTTCGGGATAAGCTTCTTTGATTAACTGAGCCGCATAAAGAGGATATCCTTGGCCTAAATTGTGGCAGTCAGAACGGTTGCGACCCGCATCCGTTATACTGTCACCCTGAAAAAGAATTTTCATGTTTTCGCCTTCCTTTTTTGCAGGTTGATAATAGTAAAAGATGCCGCGGAAACCCACAGCATCCATACTGATATCAACTGATTACTTAAGATTCTTAACAGCTTCCTGAAGTGCTGCCATTTCATCCTTGCTGAGAGTTACACCCTTGCCCATTTTTTCGTGGTCGGGAGCCCACTCACGGATATCATACTTAGGCTCACGGCCGTTCCAGCTGATGAGATTGAGCTCTTTTGTCCAACC
>JAZSIQ010000090.1:0-10691 GCA_045533875.1 Acutalibacteraceae bacterium
TCTTTAAATGCGTATCTGTCTCGCTCAAGAGAATTAAAGCTGAAATAAATGGAAGCACAAACGCAAACAGCAATAAATATTATGAATAAGATTTTTTTTAGTTTGTTGTTTGTACGGGATTTGGCATTTTTTCTTAATTCAACATCAAACATCGGGTCGTAAAGCAGAACTTTTCCGGAATAATCGTGTGGTGAATTCATATTACTCTCCTCTCAATATAATAAAGACAGGCTTATATGTATATATTAAACAATTTGAGTTGTAATGTCTATACTATTTTATAGAATATTATCAAAAAACAGCACACTGACAGAAAAGACAGTGTGCTGTTTGGCTTTTATTGATTATTTATCTGTGTGTATTTTGAGTAAATGTCACCATAATGGCTGTAGTTCTCGCTTTGTGCAATAAGCTTCTTCGCCTTTATGTAGGGCTTTGCGGCACGGTTGTAAATTGAATTTTGCTTTGTTGCTTTTTTGATTTCTGCCTTTATCTGCGAGCGTAAACGGCGAAGGGGAGCAAGCTCTGATTTGAGCTGACGGACAGCCGATTTATCGCCGTTTTCATTGGCTGCTCTGATTTTGTCAATTATTGAGTTGATTTCGTTCTCATTTTTCTCGTCAGCCTCGAAAAGCTTGTCAAAAACGGATAAATCAAATTCCTTCAAACCGTCAGGATAATACTTTTTAACGGCTTTTTTGGCGACTTTCATTTCTTTGTAAGCAGTCAGAGCGGCCTTCCTCTCTTCCTTTTCCTCGGGAGATGATTTCGGCATTGCTTTTATTTCTTGTTTGCTTTGAGCAGAGCAATCGGTTAAACCGTCAATTCCGCATGTAACAGTCATCCGTGCCGCCTCAAGCTCTTTTATTCCTTTCGGAGTTGAAAAACGGTTGAGCTCATTGAGTACGTACGCTGAAATTTCTGCTTTTTCATTCTGCGCTTTGATTGCGCTGCGCTCGGCTTTTGTGCCTGTAACTGGTTGTACTTCGGTACCTTCCCAAAGCTTTGCATCGTTTATTATTTCAAATGTTTCGTTAAGTGATTCGTCGGAGAGAACGCCGTTGCCGTAGTCCTCAAACATTGCACGGATTTTTAGAACAGCAATCATTGCTCTTTGTTTGGTTTCCGTCAGATCATAGAAGAAAAACGGAATAAGATTGAGCACTGCGCCTGCAATGGACGCGATAACGAGAACGGAGCAGATGTGGGTGAAATATTCTGTGTTATAAAGGACATCGTAAACATTTGAGCCGTCATAGCCGAGCGAAAGGGCGATTGTTTTGTTGAGACCTGCTCTTTCGTAAATTGCGGGCAGAACGGAGCTTGTTGAGAGAGTTATCACGCTTCCGACCAGGCCTACCGCAGCAAACATTCCGTCAATTCTTTCGCCTGAAATATATTGCTGATAATCCCTTATGTCTGCGTTAAGGCTGGGATTCATGAAGTGACCGAGTGATGTCAGAAGCTGATTTACAAAAATGAAAATCAGTAAAACCCAGATTGTGCTGAAATTCTGTGTTCTTACTACGGGGAGCATCGTTGCAATGAACACTACATTGAGAAGATTTGTAAACAGCAGAACTTTCTTCTTGCCGAATTTTCTGATGAGCATGGGGGCAAACAGATTTGGCCAGAATGAGGCGTTGCCTGATATTGCAACAATCAGAGAGTATTGTGCGGCAGAGCACGCTGCCTGATAATTGTACATCCAGCCGATAATTGTGTTGAATGACCCTTCAAGGAAGCCGAGCCAGCCCGCCAGCGAGATTATCCAGAAGTATTTGTTCTTTGCAACAGCTTTGAATGCATCTGCAAAGCTTATCTGAATTACTCTGCTTTTCGGCTGAACAATCTTTTCCTTTGTGTTTACATACACGAGCATTGAAATTACAAAACCTGCAAGGAGCATGGGCGGATAAAGAACTCTGTAAACCTTTAAATCGTACAGGGTGTTACTGCCTGTTATGAGCTTTGCAACAAGGGGCAGAAATATGCTGGCGATTGACGGGGAAAGGTTTTCAACAACGGATTTAACGGCGCTTACATCCGTGCGTTCAATAGTGTTTGGCGATAATACGTTGAGTAAGCTGTCGTAAGCATCCAGCATGAAATTATAGAAAAACTGAAACCCTATGTTGAAGAGTAAAACGGTAATGCATTTTGCGGTAAGGCTCATTTGCTCATAGGGCATGGCGATAAATCCGATGCCGAGTATTACTGTGGGAATTCCCATTGATATGATGTAAGGGCGGTATTTGCCCTTCATGCTGTTGGTGTTATCAATTATTTTTGCCCTCAGCGCAGTAAGCGGAAATCCGGAAAGCACGCTGATTATGTAAATAACATACATTGCAGAGGGGTCAATTCCAATGGTGTTGCCTATAAGGGAGTTGCCTATGCTTATTATCATATTGCCAACGCAATACACTATGAATTTAATTCCTATACCTCCGGCGGAAAGGGATACAATTTCTTTTAAGGGCATATATCTGCCCTTGGGAGGTGTACTCCAGTTTGATTTAATAAGATTCAGCCATGCAGTTAATCTCTTTTTCAAAACATATTCCTCCTGCCGTTTTAAAGTATAGGTTCTGTTGCCGCAAGAAAGTATTGCGTAATTTCCTCGGGTGTTTCTTTCATGTTGCGCGAAATCCACCATTCCACCGTTTCAACAAAAGAAGAGGAAATATGGTTTACCAGGTAATCTTCGGGAAGCTTTGAATTCTTAAGAATGCCCTTGGCCGCATATTCGGTTATGATAAGCTTTTTAAGGTTGCTTTTAAAATAACGCAGAAAAATCTCATTATTCTGAGAGGAAAGCAGTTCAAGAATATTTCTGTCATTCTCCTGCAGATGTTTTATAAGGTGGAGAAAAACACAATCCGATTTGCTTGCGCAGGTGCAATGGTAATACTCGTTAGGCAAACCGGTTGCGGTGTCGATTATATGCCCGAAAAGCTCTTCGCACAAATCCTTAAGCAGGTAATCCTTGGTTTCAAAATGAGCGTAAAAGGTAGTTCTTCCTATGTTTGCGGCATCAATAATATCCTGCACGGAAATTCTGTTATAATTTTTTTGTGAAAGCAAAGAGGTGAAAGCCGAAAAAATGGCCTCTCTTGTTTTGGTCTGCCGTCTGTCCATAACATGCCTCCCGAACAAAAAGCTCAAAATGTTCCGTAATGAACACGCAATAAAAAATGACTGTTGAATACAGGCGGAAAAAAGCATATACTCAATATTGTAAAGAACACTTTGTTTTGTAACAAACATATTATACATTGCCATGCGCGCTTATGTCAACGAAAGAGGTGTATATATGATGAAAAAAATTGTCGAGCTTTTTGAGGGTGCTCCGGCTACGGCGGCAGGCTTTGTTTTTTTGGCGCTGAGCTTTGTTTTGCCGAAATTCTCTGTTGCTTTGCCTGTTGACCCGGCATGGGTAACAGTGATTGTATGCGGGCTTCCCATTCTTTATTCAGCAATCCGTAAGCTTTTTAAAAATTCCGGTATAAGTAAAATTTCTTCCTCATTGCTTATAAGTACGGCAATGGCGGCATCGGTTGCAATCGGCGATATTTTTGCGGCGGGAGAAATCGCATTTATTATGGCAGTAGGTGAAATACTTGAGGAGTTGACTACGGACAGAGCAAAGAGGGGGTTGAAAAAACTTATCTCACTTGCTCCTTCGCAGGGCAGAAGAATCGTTGACGGTAAGGAGGAAACCGTTTCAACTGCTCAACTCAGAGAGGGGGACATTCTGCGCATTCTTCCCGGCGAAGCAATTCCTGCTGACGGCATGGTGATAAGCGGTGAAACATCGGTTGACCAGTCGGTAGTTACGGGCGAATCGTTGCCGGTTGACAAAAAAGCGGGTGATGAAGTGTTTTGCGCTACCGTAAATCGCTTCGGCGCCGTTGAAATAAAAGTAACAAGGGCAGGGGAAGACAGCTCTTTGCAGAAGCTTATACGCCTGGTGAGTGATGCTGAGAATAAAAAAGCGCATACTGCAAGAGTTGCTGATAAAGCGGCGAGCTGGCTGGTGCCGCTTGCGTTGCTTATTGCAATTATAACGGGTATAGTTACCAAAGATATATCCCGTGCCGTAACTGTTCTTGTTGTTTTCTGTCCGTGTGCGCTTGTGCTTGCTACTCCTACAGCGATAATGGCGGCAATAGGGCAGGCAACAAAGCACGGCGTAATTATAAAATCAGGTGAAGCACTTGAGAAAATGGGTAAGGTTGATACCGTAACCTTTGATAAAACAGGTACTCTTACCGGCGGAAAGCTTGAGGTTTCGGATGTTGTGTGCTTTGAAGGCGATGAAAAGATTTTGATGCATCTTGCGGCGAGCGCCGAATCAAAGAGTGAGCATCCTATAGGTAAAGCTATTGTTGCTTATGCCGATAAAATGAATATTCCGCTCTCTCAATGTGAAAATTTCAGTATGACAGCGGGCAGAGGGATCCGTGCAAGCGTTGAGGGAAAGGAAATCTTCTGCGCTAATGCGGATTACATGCGTGAGAATTCGGCAGAGCTTGATTTGCGTATAACCGAGGTGCTTGACGGGCTTCGTGTACAGGGTAAGGCGATCGTTATTGTGGCGGTAAACGGCAGATGCACAGGTGTTATCGCTCTTTCCGATGTTATCCGCCCTGAAGCGGCGCAGGTGATAAACAAACTCAAGGCGGTTAATACCGAAGCAATTCTTCTGACCGGTGACAGCAGACTTTCCGCTGAATATTTTGCCTCGCTGGCGGGTATCAGCCATGTTGAAGCGGAGCTGCTTCCTGAGCACAAGGTTGAAAAAATTGTATCTCTTCAGGAAAACAACAGGGTTGTCTGCATGATAGGTGACGGTGTAAACGATGCCCCTGCGCTCAAATGCGCCGATGTAGGTGTTGCAATGGGAAGCATGGGCAGCGATATTGCGGTAGAGGCTGCGGATATCGCTTTTATGAGCGATGAAATATCAAAGCTTCCCTATCTAAAGCGTCTTTCACTCGCAACGGTAAAAACCATAAAATTCAGCATTGCACTTGCCATGATTATAAATATCCTTGCGGTAATTCTGTCGGTGGCGGGTCTGCTTAATCCTACAACAGGCGCTCTTGTGCATAACGCAGGCTCGGTTTTTGTGGTGCTCATCGCAGCATTGCTGTATGACAGAAAGTTTGAGTAAAATGTTTTTCTTAGATAAAACCTCGGAGCGGTCAGTGTTCCCTTTTACTACAGATTTAATAAATTAAATCGGGAATCCTCAATTGAAAAGCACCCCTAATATTAAACATTAATTTCACAATGTCTAATATTGGGGTGCTTTTCGATGCGTGAGATAACCCTTCAATTTTTAATTAGCCTGCCAGATTTGCGATTTTTTCAACCATATCAAGCACGGTTGAAAAAATATCGCTGAAAGTACCGCTGATTACCGATAAATCTGCGCCGGTGATCTTCTCCAGAACAGCCTGAATGTACATCGGAATGTCGCTGAGAAATGCAATAATTGCCATGTGATAACCTCCTTGTTTTTTGTTCGCTCATATAAAACATACTGAACAAAGCACAATAATACTATAAAAAAATCTCGCTGTCAATGGAATATATTTACCTGCGGTGATAAGTTGAACTTTTTACAAAAATTGAGAATTATTTTTATGAAAATTCTGTTGAATTTGCATGGTTAAATGTGTTAATATTTAATAGCATTAAAATTACAGCTCAAGGAGAGTGTAAACGATGAAAAGAAGATTTCAAAAAACGATTGCCGTTATCCTCTGCATTGCTATGTTTGTTTCTGCAGGCAGTGTTGCTGCTTTTGCGGCTGAGAAGATAACCGATTGCGGTGATGATTGTGAGTTTTATCCTACAATAATCATACCCGGTCTCGGTCAGTCAAACACATGGGTGCTTGACGATAAAGGCGATTTTGTGGTTGACGGTGACGGAAATAAAATTTCGAGCTTTCCTGCCTATATTCAGATTCCCGAGCTTATAAAGAGAGTTATCGGGCCTGCTCTTCTTTCTCTTGTTACTCAGCGAGATATCGGTCTTTCTTCTGCACTTGCAGATGCCATTGAGCTTTGCTTCGGTATTAATGCCTGTGACAATGAAGCACAGACCAGCGACAATGTGTTTGTTGAAAAATATCCTTATCCCTTCTCAAAGTGTACCGAAGAGGAAATGGCTACAATAAATTCCCATATTCCTTTTAATAAATACCATACCGACCTTCCCGATGACCATCTTTATTATTTTGCATATAATTCTTTCGGCAACCATGTGGATACAACCGAAGAGCTTTGCGATTATATTGATTTGGTCAGAGAGCAGACAGGTCACGATAAAATCAACATAGTCCCCATCAGCCAGGGCGGTACTTTTGCTAATGCTCTCTTTGATTATCATCCCGAGTATATGGATTACCTTCACAAGGTTATCTATATTGTTCCCGCTCTTGACGGTTCAACAATTATCGGTGATGTGTTCAATGACAGAATAACTTTCCTTGATGCCGATTATCTCTATAACGGTTTTCTTGAGGAACTCGGTCTTCTTGATGCCAACACCGCAAGAATAATTGAGGTTGTTGCAAGGATTCTTCCCGATGAGGTTCTTGTGTCATGCCTTGAAGCGGCTGTAGAAAGATTGGTTGAATCTGTAATGACAACAAGCACGGGTATGTGGGCGCTGTGCCCCTCGGGCGATTATCTCACAGCAGCGGAAAAATACCTTTCAAGCCCCGAAAGAGCTTCCATAAAAGCTCAGACATACCGTTATTATCAGGCGCAGCTCAATTCGGATGCCAACATCAAAAAGCTGCTCGATAAGGGCGTTCAGGTTTTCAATGTTTGTGAGTACGATTTTGCCATGATAAATGTCGGCGAAACCTGGAACACCCAGAATGCTGACTATATTATTCAAACAGATTCAACCTCAATGGGTGCCTATTTTGCAAATGTCGGCAAAACTCTTCCCGATGATTATGTTCAGAAGAATACCTATTGCTCCAACTCTGACCATAACCACATTTCACCTGACCGAGTTGTAGATGCTTCCGCAGGTCTTCTTCCCGATACTACCTTCTACTTTGACGGTCAGCGCCATGACCTAACTCAGCACAACAGCGTTATCCTCAAGCTTGCATTCAGACTTATTGCTGATGATGAAATCAAGGATGTTTATTCCTCTCCCGAATTTCCTCAGTTTAATATCGGCAGGGATGTAAGAACAATTGAAACTCTTATTGAGCAGGCAGAAGCTGTTGATACCTCAAAGCTTTCGTCAGATGAGGCTTCTGAGCTTTCGGATGCTGTTGCCCAGGCAAAAACCGTGCTTGAAAGTAATACCTGCACAGCTGAGGAATGGGAAAATGCGGGCGCAGAACTTACGGCGGTTTTGGTTGATATCGGCGTTCTTGAGGCAGAAAAAGTGCCCTCCGCTTTCTTTGAAAAGCTCAGCCTCTGGCTGTATGATAATTACGGTTCAAACGGTTATTCCGAAATGCCGCTTATTACCGTTAAAAACATAATTGGCGGTGTTAAAAATCTTATAACAGGCGCATTTGCTTAAAAAACTTCGGCTGTACGGATTTCGTACAGCCGATTATTCTTTAGAGGTTATTTATGCTGTCAAGGTATCTGTTAAGCACCGTAAATTCACGGAGATACAGGCTTTTTATATCCTCACGCTTTGATGCGTAATCACCGAATATTTCCAGAGCTTTTTCGATTTTAACCCATTCGGCAACGCAGCCGTGTTCAATTTCTATATCAGTAAGATGCTTTTCGCCCGTGCCCGTAATATCGCATATAAAATAATTGTTTATGTAGAGTGTTTCAAGGAAAAATTCTTTTACCGTGACGAATCTTTTTGAAGGAATAACCTTATATCCCGTTTCTTCGAGCAGTTCTCTTTCGCAGCATTCTTCAAGCGTTTCGTTGCCTTCCCGTCCGCCGCCGGGGCTCATATAAACATTCGTATTAAGCTCGTGGGTAAGCAGAATTCTGCCGTTGTCGGTCACTATACCCCTGCTTCCTACACGTTCTTTTTCGGGCGGATCGGAATATCGGGCTGCATATTGGCAGATTACCTGAAATATGTTATCGCTCATATTTTAACCTCCTTGCGGTTTTTACGTTTGAATGATACCATAAAAATTACGGCAATTCAACATAATTGTAAAGTGTTGAATTTAAATGCATATATATGTTATAATGAATCAATATTTTAATCAGCAAAGGTCGGGAAATCAATGACAAAACTTTTGCTTCGCTTGTTTGTGAAGAATTATAAGGATACCTCTCAGCCGAAAGTGCGTTCAGGGGTTGGCTTGCTCAGCAGTGCGGTAGGTATTGCATGCAACGCGTTGCTTTGTGCTCTGAAGCTTGCTGTAGGTAAGCTTTCCGGCTCTGTTTCAATTACGGCAGATGCCATGAATAATTTGTCTGATGCCGCAAGCTCCGTGGTAACGCTTATCGGATTTAAGCTTGCGGAAAAACCTGCGGATGACGAACATCCATACGGTCATGCAAGGTATGAATATCTTTCGGGTCTTGCCGTGGCAGCCATGATAATAGTTATCGGCTTTGAAATAGCCAAAACCTCCGTGGAAAAAATACTCAATCCCGTTGCTGTTGAGTTTTCCGTGCCTGTTTGTATAGTTCTTGTCGGCTCGATTGCCGTTAAGCTCTGGCTGTATATTTTTAACAGAGGACTCGGTAAGCATATCGGCTCATCCGCTCTTGCCGCCACGGCGGCTGACAGCAGAAACGATGCCGTTTCAACCTTTGCCGTTCTGGCAGCGGGAATTATAGAAATGTTTATACCCTGGCACATTGACGGGTTTATGGGTCTTGCCGTTGCGCTGTTTATTCTTTACAGCGGAGCAACTCTCGCGAAAGAAACCGTAAGCCCTCTGCTGGGTGAAAACGCAAGCCCTGAGCTGCGTGAGATTATAGTAAGCGTTGTGAGCGATCAGCCCGAAATTCTCGGTTATCACGATTTAATGGTGCATGATTATGGTCCGGGTCAACGCTTCGCAAGCATGCATGTGGAGATGGATCAGAGCGCCGACCCGCTTGAATGCCATGAGCTGATTGACAATCTGGAGCGTGCGTGCTTGGAAAAGCACAATGTTCACCTTGTTATTCACTATGATCCTGTTGTTACGGGGGATGAAGAGCTAGACGAAATGCGTGAATGTATTCTTGAAATTCTTCAAGGCATTGATACAAGGATTTCCATTCACGATTTTCGTATGGTAAAGGGTAAAGGGCACACAAATCTGATATTTGATATGTCTTTGCCTGCGGCGCTGATGAAAGAAAAAGGCAAAATTAAGTCGCAGCTGGATGAGGCACTTGCAAACCGTAACGAAACAACATACTACACGGTGATTACTTTTGACATGGAATCGTTTAACTGAATTTAGTATTGATTACTGATTATAAAAGCATTATAATGGAAATGAAATAAAGAAAAGGAGAAGGATTATGAAAATTTTCACAAAAATCTTAAGCGTATTTCTCATGATACCCGCTCTTTTCGGTATGTATTCCAATGATGCAAAGGATACCGAGGCAGCATACCGTGAGGCGATTTCTCAGATTGAATATGACAATGATATCGAAACGGCAATTGCCCAGACGGAACTTTACAGCCTGATTGAAAACCATTTCAAATCCGCTTTACCTGAGGGTAAAACAGAGAAAAAGGCAATTGTTATCGGTTATGACGGCTGCCGTGCCGATGCACTCTCGCTTGCAGGGGATTCTTTCAGCGGTGTTAATAAGATGCTTGAAAGCGGTGCTTCCTGTTCGCTTGTATACTGCGGAGGCGTAAATTATCCCGCTGTTAACACTCAGGATACTTCAACCGCTCCCGGCTGGTGCTCGGTTTTAACCGGAGTGTGGGCTGATAAAAACGGTATTACAGGCAACGGAATAACAAAGACTCTTGAATACAAAACTCTCTTAACCTCTCTTGTTGAAAACGAGACTATCGACAGCGCTTCCTTTATTACTTCATGGGACGGTCACTTTGTAACCGATACATCAACCTATAAGGCAGAAAAAGCCTACTGTGAGGAAAACAACCTTGCGGTTAACTTCAATTACTGCTCAGGCGATACTGCGAGTGCAAATAACGCAATAAAAGATATAAAGAGCGAGGATTGCTCCGATTTTATCTTTGCTATTTATGAAGGCACCGACCATGCGGGTCATGCATTCGGTTTTTCAGTTAACAACCCGATTTATCAGGCAGGCTTCAGGCTTAACGATGTTCTTGCTTACAGAACTCTTAAGGCAATAGAAAACAGAGAAACCTATGAAACCGAGGATTGGCTTATCATTATTACTTCTGATCACGGTGGATTCGGTACAGGCCACGGCGATGCATCCATTCAGGAGAGAATGACATTTATTATAACCAACAAATAAATAAAAGTAAAAAAATCCGAGCCGTAAGGGAGGCACTTCATAAGGAAGTTGCCTCCCTTGGGCTTTTGTAGACAGTCGGAATGATTGAATTGTAAGGATTATCAATTTATTACGGAGGTTTACAAAATGTCTGGTTTTATTTCTGGCTTTCGGCTTGGTGCAAAATTTACACACGACACATTTGTTACTGATTGAAAGGAAGGGGTAGCAGATAGCCAAATGGAATGGGTTGCCCGTATGAATAACATTGAG
>JAZSIQ010000148.1:0-8797 GCA_045533875.1 Acutalibacteraceae bacterium
TTAAGCAATGATTCAACACATTGCTCAAGGTATTGTTCAACATTGTAAACCGGAACAATTATGCTGAATTTCATTTGCTGTTTCACTCCTCTAAAAGAGTTTTCCACTGCTCTTTATACTTTTCGAATTCGTGGGAATAATCCGTGTCTTTGAGATTGCTAACGATATTATTATAGGTATCTTTATCTTTAATAAGGTTTTCGATATTTTCGGCAAGAGATTTGGCGTTGATTTCGCAAACTATGCCGTTTTTGCCGTTTTCAACAAGCTTCTTTCCGCCTACGGTTGCCGTGGTAATAACGGGTTTGTTGAGTCTATGGGCTTCAAGCATTGTAAGCCCCAGAGCTTCCTGATATGACGGCTGAACGTAAACATCGCAGGCAGCTATATACGGATATGGATTTTTTTGCATTCCCGTAAAAACAACATTTTCTGTAAGCTCATATTTTTTTATAAGCCCGGAAAGCTTGTCCTTTTCGGGGCCATCGCCGACAAAATACCAGACAAAATCAATTCCCTTATCCTTAAGGATTTTTGCACTCTCAACAGCAAGGTCAAAGCCTTTCTCATGCGAAAACCTGCCGCAGGAGCAAAAAACAACCTTACCGTCAGGTATATGAATTACTTTTTCTTTGCTTTGTGCTGTTATCATTTCCTTGTCGGTATAGTTTTCAACAATGTTTATTTTATCAGCATGACGGGGATACCATTTGCATAAAAGCTTTTTCTGGTCTTCATGAAGCGCTGCAATTTTATCAAAACCCGGCAAAACAACCTCGTGCATTTCGTGCTGTTCATCGGTGCTGGTGTGATAAAAAACAATTTTCTCGTCGGCGTCAATACATTTATCAACAAACAATGAAGTGTAGCCCTGAACATACGCAACGGCAACATCGTATTTTTTTGATTTAAAGTATTTTTTCTTTTCATAACGCATTGAATCCTTACGGATTCTGTCTGCAAGTTTGAGATTTAAACCTGCCTCAGCATCTTTTCTGCCGAGAAATTTATTGAGCATTATTTTCAGCTGAAGTGAAAGTGCATAGGGCCTTCTGTAATAATGATGAGGATCCTTATTGACGATGACATTAATGCGTTTGTCAATATATTCCAAAAGCTCCGTTCGATTTTTTCTTAAATATAGTGTAACTTCATATTTATCGTAGTCCAAGGCCTTGGAAGCAGAAACCAGAGTTTTCTGAACTCCGCCGATGGTCATGTGGTGGGCAACAATAAGCAACTGTTTTTTCATTTATAACAGCTCCATCCATTTTTTTGCCGTGTTTTCAAGTGAAAGCTTATATCTGATTTCAGCGGCATTGCGTGAAAGCGTATCTGCAAACGCTTTATCGCCTGCAATTTTCTTCATTGCTACGCATATTTCCGTGCTGTTTCCCACTTTGGTGAGAATACCGTTTTCGCCGCTTTGTATAACCGCATTTGCGCCGCCGATTGGGCAGTCCGTACAGATAACGGGCATACCGATTGCCATTGCTTCAAGCATTGCGTTGGACATCCCCTCATAATCCGAGGAGTTAACATACATTGCGTCACGAATAATAAGATTGTGAACTGTTGCGCTGAAGGGCTGAAAATCGATATATTCGGAAACGCCGAGATTTTCGGCAAGTGATTTTGTTTCGTCAAGTGCGGCTCTGTCATCGTCATTCTGAGGCTCACCGATAATTTTAAGCCTGTAATCGCTGAAATTCTTGCGGAATTTTGCAAACGCATCAACCAATACGGGCAGATTTTTCTGCCTTGAAATACGGCAGAAGGTGGTAATATATTTTTCTCTTTCTCCGAAATAAGGCTCGGGAAGAAGATTGTTTATGGGGTTGAAAATAACGATTCCCTTTTCGGAAATATTTTCGGGATAAGCTGCCATTGCATCATTTGTCTGGAATACTACGGCATCGGTACGCTGATAATATTTCTTGATGAAGTTGTATCCGTAGCGTTTTTTCAGCAGACGGTAGGGGTCTGCTCTTTCGGAAACAACAACCTTGTTTGGCAGTCCTTTTGCTGCCAGGAGCGTCATTGGAATTGATGGTTGCAAGAAAGATATTATGTCTGCGTAGGGATTGGACTGAATTAATTTTCTCAACGCATTAAGTTCATCATAATACTGAGCTTTGAAAGAAAGCTTTGCCCATGTGGCAGGAACTCTCATTTTTAATGCCTCGGGTATTTTGCAGATGAGAGATGAAAAAAGTCTGAAAACATGAAGGTAAGCTTTTTGGGCGGCATTTTTTGCAGTGAATTTCTCACGCAGAACGGTAATTCCAATGTTTTTGTCAAGACCTCTGTCAACCACTTCGCCGCGTTCGGAATTTGTGAGAACAAGCTCACAGTCATAGCCGTTTTTATTAAATTCATTAAGAAGAAGTGCGGCAACCTTTTCGGCACCGCCGCCTTTCATAACGGGCATCACAAACAGGAGCTTTTTTTTACCGTTCATCTTGTTCCTTTCAGCAGTTTACCTGCGGTTTTTTCAAAAAGTTTATATACAAACCAAAAAGTTATACCGTAGCAACGCATCTTTAAGGCTGCGTTACCGAATGCATTGAAAGAAAGAATATCTTTTTTCAGCTTTTTGTATTCATTTTTGCAAAGAGATTTATCGTTCTTTGAAAGCTTTTTATAAATGTTCAGTGCATTATATGCACAGCGAACAGTATATTCGGTAGACATATAGTTATCAGCTTTGTCTATTGAGTCGGAGTATTTTCTGACCTCCTCATAAACATCACGGCAACTGCGAAAATGACGCTCGGATTTTTTTGATGTTACTATAGAACCGGGTCGGTATCTTCTGCTGTAAAGTGTTTTTTTACATTGCGCTGTTTTTGCGGCGGAACAGTATACCTGATAAGTGAAAAGCATATCCTCGGAGCAATAAGCTGATTCTAAAAAGGATATCTTGTTTTCTGTAAGAAGTTGGCGTTTTATAAATAAAAGATAAATTGCACAGTGGTAATCTTTATTTTTATGAAGTTCGGTCAGTATTTCATATCCGTTTTTGGGTTCATAAGTTCCTTTTACGGAGTAACCCTGTTTCACTTCGGCGCCGTCATCGGAGAACGAGAAAGCATCAAAGAAAACCAGATCAGCGCCATTGGATTCCGCTGTAAAAGCAAGTTGTTCCAGGGCGTTTTCTGCTATAAAATCATCGCTGTCAAGAAAATAGATATATTTTCCGTTTGCGTGCTCAAGGCCTGCATTTCGTGTTTTTGAAGGTCCTTCATTTTTCTTGTGAATAACGGTAATTCTGTCGTCTTTTTCCACATAGTCATCGCAGATTTTGCCTGAAGAATCTGTTGAGCCGTCATCAACAAGAATTATTTCAAGATTTGTATATGTCTGATTAATAACGCTGTCAACGCATTCGTGCAGATATTTTTCTACATTATAAACCGGTATAATTACGCTGATGAGAGCCTGATTTTCCATAATACTCAACCTTTTAATCTCTCTTTTATTACAATCAGAAAAGTTGCAATGAATTTTTTGGCTTCGTAAACAAAGCCGTAGGAATAGTGCTTTTTAAGAATCTTTTGGATTCTGTTATCAATTTCAGTATCCGTCAGCACGGGATTTTCAATTGACTTTGACAAATCCACACGCATTTTTTCTGCATCATCGGACTTGCTGTGAACTCCCGATTCATCGCAACCGATGTTTTGTGTATATGAATGGCGGGGATATACCGTAAGCAAATCTTTTTTTACAAGGTGTGCGCCGAATCTTACAGACCACGAGCTGCCGTTGCCCTTTGTCTGGCGGTAAAGGCGCATGAATCTGTCGCTGCCGTTGGAATTGAGCTTTTTGATGAGTTTTGGTGATTTATAGAAATCGCCTATGTCATTAAGCTCCCAATCAATGCCGTCCCAGCGGTCTTTCCAGGTAGCCCATGTCCAACTGCAGGAACGGTATGCGGCAAACACATCTTTATCATAGTCATCGGGAAGGTTAACCGTTGGCGTGTACCCTGCAATTGAACCGATTTTTTTATTTTCTTTATAAAAATCAAGGGCTTTGTTCATGTATCCGAGAAAGAAAGGCGAAACTGCGCAATCATCCTCAACAACAATTACCCTGCCGAATTTATTGATTACCTCTGTAACTCCTGTGATAACCGAAGCCGCAAGACCTTTGTTTACGGGGCTTTCGGTAACTGTAACGGATTTGAAATTACCTGCATCTTTTATAGCTGAAACAGCGGCACGCACTTCATTAACCTTACCTGTGCCTGCCTCGTTTTTGGCTCCGTCTGAAAAAATGAAAAGCTCGGAGTCCTTTGCTTCCTTGCAGGCGGCAAGGGCGTTATATGTTTGAATAAAATGGTCTGCACGGTTATAAACAAAAATTACAATCGGTGCATAGCTCATATTATTTTCCTTCTTTCAAAATATCACGGTATGCAGCCATAAGCATCTGTGCATTTTTTTCGGCGTCGTGAGTTATGAGAGCCTTTTTCTTACTTGCTTCGGAAAGCGAAAGAGCAAGCTCATCGCTGTCAAAAATTCGCTTTAAGTTCCACGCAAGAAGCTTGGGATCATCATTTCTGTAAAATAATGCCTCCTTGCCGTCCTCGGCCATATCCGAAACACCGCCTACATACGCAGCAACGCAGGGTGTGCCCACCATCATTGCCTCGCCCAGGGTGTTGGGGCTGTTTTCAATTGTGGAGCACAAAACATAGGCGTTGACCTTTGAAAGCTTTTCAGCTACCTGCTGAGCCTTAAGAGGGCCGGTAAACTCAACATAATCCTGAACACCCAGATCATATACAAGCTTCTTGAGGTATGCTGCATAGCCTTTTTTCAGCACGGAACGCTTGTCATTTTCCTGATAAGGCTTGTAGCCCGCAACATACACCTTTACATCGGGATATTCTCTTATGAGATAGGGGAGAGCCATAATAACAAAGTGAAGTCCCTTAAGAGCATTGTAGCCGTTACCTACATAAATTGAGTGGCGCTCCGTTTTCTTTATGTTCCATTTTTCGTTGTAGAAAGGAGCGCGTAGAATATGGCTGCAGGGATAATATTTTGCATTGGGGTTGATTGCATAGGAATGCGCTCTGTCCCAGGTAGTTCTGCCAAGGATATAATCCGCATTTTCAATTATTTCTTTTTCGGATTTCATGCGGGGTTTATACCATTTTGTTTTACGCAGATGCATAATCCATGCCGAGAAAATCTCCGTCAGAGATTTTGAAAACATCATATCGTCAATCTGTAATTGACCGCACTGATAGGCATACTGCCCGTTAAGAATTCCCTGCAGAGAAACAACGGCAGGTATGCCGTGATTTTTGGCGGTAAGCTGCATAGCTCTTGCGTGAAGAAATTCCGTTCCCTCAATATTAATTATATCCGGCTTGAAATCGGAAACGATTTTATCGCATTTTGCCTCAAGTTCAGAAAGAGAAGTTGAGGGAGTATAGTACAGGCTGAAATAGGTTACGCCGTTGATTTTTTCGATGAAATTTATGTTTTCCTCGCATTTGCAGACAATGCCAAGCTCAACATCGCTGTTTTTTCTGAGCTGTCCGACCATGGATTCAACCCAGCCTCCAAGCACCTCGGCTGTCTTACCGAGTTTCAACGAAACTTCAGCAGGTATTAAATTAACAGTCCATAATATTTTCATTCTTCACAGGCCTCGGTCCATTTTAGAATATCCTCAAAAAAGAGGGGGGCAACTATAAGTATCATACAGGTAAAGGAATAGTTGAAAGAATCAAGAACGGAAACAAACAGCAGTGTAATCAAGGTTGCGTTTGCGGCGGCAACAATAAAAGTGTCGCTATAGTTATTTTTATAGAAAATCGGAACAGTATAGAATATTTTTGCAAACATATATACTCCGAATAATCCGTATTTTGCGAAAACATCCAGAAATGCAGAGTGACCGCCGCCGCCATCACGCCAAAGAGCCCCGATTATGGGGTATTTTATTATATCCGTAATGCTGTTGGCGTAGGCAGTGATTCTCACAAGAATGGATTCGCCGGTTTGACCCGTTTCAGATGTTGATACAAGGTCGTTGATTTTTTTTGCAACCGCCGTGCCGTCAAAAAATTCAAGCAGCCAGTTTCTGAAACTGTCAATATACATTATTGCCGCCATAACGCTGATGAATATGCCCGCAGCAACTATAAAAGCGGCAATGGCACTTTTTCCTCTGTAAAAAAGCAGAAGAATTGCTCCTGTTGCGCTGGCAAATATGGCGATGGAATAGCCCGCAATGGCAAGCAGCCATATATATGATACGAGCCAGACTGCACCCACAGCAAAGAGTATTTTGTTGTTTTTGAACGCTTTTATAATCCACGCCAAAATTACGGGGCATATACAAACTTGAGGATAAAGAAGGCTGTAGCCGCCTATACCTTGTTGAAGATATGCGTATGTTGCTTCGTCATCACGGACCAACTGTCTTGCAATTGTCGGATCGTCAATAAGAGTATTGATTGTATTTCCGTTCCAAACTATAAGTAAAATCAGAATAATAGGAATAATTCCTGAAAGCTCATCCCATCTGTCTTTATAAAAATGGTTCATTAGAAAGCAGATAACCAACATTATCATGGCAATTTGTTTCAGAATATTTGATAAACTGCTTTTTTCAAAATAAACCACGCCGATAACAACTATCAGGAAAAAAATTGCTCCGACCTGTTCTTTGCCCATAACAACGGGATTTTCTCTGATAAACCAAATTACAAACCACACGCCTACGCAGACGAATGCTGCAATTCTGTAAATCATTCCTATCTGAAGCGGAGGAGAAATTGTCCATATAACAAGATAAAGTACAGCGAAATTCTGTATTAAGCCGTACGAGAATCCGTTTTTGAGCATATTTTCCTCCTTCTTTTTTTATTTGCTGAGCCAGTTTTCGCAATCAGCCAAGTAGCTTTCATAGTGAAAGTCCGTGCTCAGCTTGGTATCTGTTTTTTCGGGGCAGGCTTCAATCTGCATCATCATTGCTTCGGCAATACTTTCAGCAGACATATCCTTAAGCAGACTTCCTTTGCCGCTTTTTTTGATATATTCGCCAACATCGCTGACATCTGTTGTTATTATGGGCACACCGCAGGTGAAGGCTTCGGCAAATTTTGTGGGGAAGCCTGCGTTGTTGCGTCTGTCTGAGCGGCGGATAAAAATATAACAATCGCAGCCCAGCACATATTTTATTGTTTCCTCGTGGGAAAGTTTGCCCATGAATGTGATTTTATTGCGTACATTTTTTGTGATGTAGCAGTCGGGATAAATTTTTCTGAAATCATTTTCCGTAATGCCGATTATTCGGAAATGAGTGTTCTTTTTGTTTATGGAGCAGAATGCTTTAACAGCTTTATCGAGGCTTTCTTTATTGCCGTCAGGCACGCCTGCGAAGCAGAATTCAAAACTGCTGTCGGTATCGCTCTGCTGATGCCATATTGGGTCAGAAATATCAACGAGGGGCGGGATGAGAATAAGGTTTGCACTTTTTCTGTATTTTTTTTGCATCATGCTGCCAATAACGATCATGCCGTCCGCAACCTTATGAGCAAAATTTCTGACGAGAATTTCGTCAAAAGCCTTGAAAATCTTTTTAAGGAATGAACCGTCGGTGTCCTTTGTCCATTCGGTGCAGTCATAGCAAACCTTTATACCCTTTTTGCGAAAGAAATTTTTTGCTTTAAGCAGGGTGAAAAGGGGAGTGTTGTAAAGAATTATTCTCTCAACATCGCCGTGTTTTTGTACAAGCTCATCAATAAATGCTACATTAAATATATGAATAAGCCATTCGGAAGAGGTTTTTGGATGAGCCTGCTCATACATGTTTTCGCATCCCTCAACGGGTCTTATGCCGTTAAAGGACTCATCTGACGGCGCCGCACCGATGAAAACCGTGTTGTAGCCAAGGGAGTTAAATATCTTTCCGTTGGAAACAACTCTGTTGGCGGCCGCACTTTTATCGGGCAGAGTAAATCCGCCGTAATAAATTATTGTACCCTTACTCATAAGTTTTCCTTATACCATTCAATGGCTGCTTCAATTCCTCTTTCAAAGCTCCATTCGGGGTCATAACCAAGCATAGCTTTGGCCTTTGAGATATCTGCATTGCTGTGTTTGATATCGCCTGCTCTGTCGGGACCGAAATTGGGCTCAATATCAACGCCGAGTGCTTTTGTCAAACCGTAGTAGATGTCAATCAGATATTCTCTGCCGCCGTAGGCAATGTTGAATGCCTCACCTGCTGCTTTGTGGGGAGCAAGGCATGCCTTGAGGTTTGCCTCGACAACATTTTCAATGTATGTGAAGTCACGGCTCTGCCTGCCGTCACCGTTGATTGTGGGAGTTTCTCCGTTAAGAAGGAGCTTGATGAATTTTGGGATAACCGCCGCATAAGCGCCGTCGGGAGTCTGCCTTCTGCCGAAAACATTGAAATAACGCATTCCGTAGGTGTCAAGACCGTAGTGCTTAGTGTACTGCTTTGCCCACTCTTCATCGCATCTCTTTATGAGCGCATAGGGTGAGAGCAGATTGCCTTCTCTGCCTTCCTTTTTGGGAAGATTGGGCTCATCGCCGTAAACGGATGACGATGAAGCATAGACAAATTTCTTTACATTGTTCCGCCTAGCAGCTTCAAGCATATTAAGAGTGCCGCTTATGTTGTTTGCACAGTAGAAAAGCGGCATTTCAATGCTTCTGGGAACACTTCCCCAGGCAGCTTGATTGAGCACATAGTCGTCACCTTCACACGCTTCCATACAGGTGTCAAAATCTTTTATATCGCC
>JAZSIQ010000122.1:0-7346 GCA_045533875.1 Acutalibacteraceae bacterium
GATGTCACCTGCGGGAACGTCAATGTCGGGTCCGATGTGTCTGTAAAGCTCTGTCATGAATGCCTGGCAGAAACGCATAATCTCTGCGTCGCTCTTGCCTCTGGGGTCAAAGTCTGAGCCGCCCTTTGCGCCGCCGATGGGAAGACCTGTAAGGCTGTTCTTGAAGGTCTGCTCAAAGCCGAGGAACTTCATAATACCTATATATACTGAAGGATGGAAGCGCAGACCGCCCTTGTAGGGACCGATTGCACCGTTGAACTGAACACGGTAACCGCGGTTAACCTGAACATTGCCTGCATCGTCAACCCAAGTAACACGGAAGGAAATCTGCCTTTCGGGCTCAACCATTCTCTCAAGAAGAGCATACTTTTCATACTCAGGATGCTGAGCAATAACAGGCTCAAGGGAGGTAAGAACTTCCGTTACAGTCTGGACGAATTCAGGCTCGGTTGCGTTCTTAGCAGCAACTGAGTCAATTACTCTTTTTACATAACTCATTGGTAATTTCTCCTAACATAAATCTATTCAGCAAGTTCTGTCACAGACAAAACGGACCGTAAAAGCCGTAATGCAATGTATTCAAAAATCACTGCAAAAAATACACTTATATTAAGTATATTTTTTAATATGCTACATTTTATACCAACACAAATAAAAATGCAACTGATTTTTTTCAAAATTTCATTTTTTATCGGTTTTACATAAAATAAGCCCCTGTCAGCAACGCTGTTTGCAACAAAAAAAATAAAACTTTCATCCTCTTTTTATGTATTCTGCCCCTGCTGAGAGCGTTTTAATATAATATGTTGACTTTTTTAAAAAGAAAATATAAAATAGATGTGTATTGTTTGAAAGGAGATTTGTTATGGAAACTCTTGACGGATATCTTTTGCTCTCTCATTATCTCCTTCCCGGCTTTGCGGTAATGATAGTTCTTCTCTGCCTTGTGGCACTGCTCAAAAGAAGAATGCCCTCTCTCGGCAGCGCAAGAATAGTTGATACCTTAAACGGAAAATCTTATCCCATTAAATACAGAGAAACCTCGATAGGCCGCAGCAAGGCATGCGATATAGTGCTCAACTACCCCACCGTTTCAAGGCAGCACGCCGTAATTGTGTGCGCCAAAGAAGGTTGGTATATTGCCGACAGCTCTGGTGCGGGAACAACCGTAAACGGTCTTAAGGTCAACAAAAGAGCCGATATTGCAAGCGGCGATAAAATCGGCGTCGGCAACGCTGTTTTAGTTTTTGAAAATAAGAAATAAAGATGTGATTAAAACGGAAATAAAGCAAGAAATTATAACTTTACCAAACGGTACACGCATCATTCTGGAGGAGGATTTCAACATCCGCTCCTGCTCAATGAGCGTTCATATCGCAAGCGGATCGCGCTACGAAACTCCCGAAACAGCAGGTGCTTCGCATTTTATTGAGCACATGCTCTTCAAGGGCACAGAAAAACGCAACGCAAGACAGATTGCAGAGGAAATTGACGAAATCGGCGGTATGCTTAATGCCTTCACCGCCAAGGAATACACCTGCATTTATGCAAGGTGCCTCGGCGAGCATGTAAATGAGGCCTTCGAGATAATTGCGGATATGGTAACCTCACCAAAGCTCTCGCCTGAGGACATTGAGCTTGAAAAGGGCGTTATACTTGAAGAGATTTCAATGTATGAGGACAGCCCTGAGGACTTGTGCGCCGATATGTTTTACGAGAATGTATGGGCAAGCGATATGCTGGGCGCAAATATCCTCGGTACAAGAGAAACGGTAAACGCAATGAACCGTGAAATCCTGCTTGAGCATATAAAAAAATTCTATGTACCCGAGCGCACGGTAATCAGCTTCTGCGGTAATTTTGAGCGTTCAAGCCTGCTCAGCCTTTGCTCCGAGCATTTCGGCAAAGCGGAAAATACGGGCAATCCCATCTCCGTGGGCGAAGTAAAGTACCACCGGAACATAACTACACGCAAAAAAGATTTTGAACAGAATCAACTCATTTTCGGCTTTCCCGGATTCGAAAGAGACAGCAAAAAATCAAGAAGCGTTCAGCTTCTCGCCTCCATTCTCGGCGAAGCATCGTCTTCAAAGCTCTTTCAGCGAATCCGAGAAGAGCTGGGGCTTGCCTACTCTGTGGACTGTGCCAACGCCTCATACCTTAACGCAGGTGTGTTCATTGTAACAATGGGTGTATCACAGAAATCCGAGAAAAAAGCTATAAGGGAAGCGCTTAAAATAATAGCATCCTTTGCCGATACAGTTACCGAAAAGGAGCTTTTCAGAGCCAAGGAGCAGGCGGTTGCAGGCTTACTTATGGGGCTTGAATCCGTTGTTGCAAGGGATTCTCACAATGGCAGGGAGCTAATGTTCGGCATGCTTAAATCAGCCGAGGAAATTGAGAAACAGATAAAATCGGTAACACTTGAAGATATCAGAGCCGTGGCGCATGAAATATTTGATTTCAGCAGGATGTCGCTTTGTGCGGCAGGCAGAGTTCACGGCAATGCTTATTATAAAAAGGAGCTTGAGCAAGCGCTCCGGGAGGGAACAGATGAACAGCTTCAGTAATGCAAAAAGAATAGTTATAAAGGTAGGCACCTCAACCCTCACCTATGAAACAGGTAAGCTCAATATCCGCCGCCTTTCAAAGCTCGTAAGAGTTATAAGCGACCTTAAGAATTCAGGGCTTGAGATTGCGCTTGTTTCCTCCGGAGCAATAGGTGTAGGCGTCGGCAAGCTCGGGCTTCGTGAACGCCCCGAGGATACTCCCGGCAGGCAGGCCGCAGCTACTGTAGGTCAGTGTGAGCTGATGTTTATGTATGATAAATTCTTCAGCGAATACGGCTCAATTATCGGTCAGCTTCTTGTAACAAGGAGCGACTTTGAGAATGAGGAACGCTACACAAACCTTTCAAATGCTTTCAATAAGCTTTTTGAGTACGGCGCTGTACCCATTATTAATGAAAATGACTCCGTTGCTGTTGAAGAAATTGTTTTTGGCGATAATGACAGCCTTTCAGCCCACGTTGCTAAAATCGTAAACGCAGATTTGCTTATAATCTTGAGCGATATTGACGGACTTTTCAGCGCAAACCCCAGAGAGGATGAGAGCGCAGTGCTCATCCCCGTAGTTAACGAAATCAACGAAGATATTTATAAAATTGCCGGTGACAAGGGCTCAACAAGAGGCACCGGCGGCATGGTGACAAAGCTTCACGCGGCAGAGATTGCCGTTGGTGCAGGCATTGACACCGTGATAATGAACGGTGAAAACCCCGAGGATATCTACCGCCTCCTTGACGGCAGACAGACGGGGACTCTTTTCAAAGCAGAAAAATAGAGAGAGGAGATCTGAAATGACTGAGGTTCAGAGAATCGGTCAACGCTCAAAGCAGGCTCAGCGTGAGCTTGCGAAGGTAACCGGAAAAGTGAAGAACGAAGCTCTCGAAGCCATCGCAAAGGCTATTGAAGCTTCAATTCCCGACATAATCAAGGCTAACGCCCTTGATATGGAAATGGGCAAATCATCCGGCCTGAGCCCCGGACTTCTGGATCGCCTCATGCTCAACGAGTCAAGAATTTTATCCATGACTCAGAGCATACGCAGTATTGCGCAGTCTGAGGACCCCGTAGGTAAAATAATAAGCGGTGAAAGACGCCCCAACGGTCTTTTTATTCAGAAGGTCACCGTGCCGTTAGGTGTTGCTGCCGTAATTTACGAAGCCAGACCCAATGTAACAGCCGATGCGGCGGCGCTCTGCCTTAAAGCAGGCAACAGCGTTATTC
Organism: Acutalibacteraceae bacterium; assembly: GCA_045533875.1. GTDB lineage: Bacteria > Bacillota > Clostridia > Oscillospirales > Acutalibacteraceae > CAG-177. Next base: position 3,789 of record JAZSIQ010000122.1, read on the forward strand.
TCAAGGGCGGCAAGGAAGCTATCAATTCCAACAAAGCCATTGCCGATACAATGAGAAGCGCTCTGGCATCGAGCGGACTTCCTGAGGACTGTATTATTCTTATTGAGAATAACGCCCGTGAAATCACCTCGGAGCTTATGACACTCAACGAATATGTTGATGTGCTCATTCCCAGAGGCGGCGCAGGGCTTATAAATTACGTAGTAAACCACGCAAGCGTTCCCGTAATTGAAACAGGAGTAGGAAACTGCCACGTTTACATTGACGCTCATGCCGATATCGAAATGGCGGCGGATATTGTTTATAACGCAAAAACCTCCCGTGTTTCCGTTTGCAACGCCTGCGAAAGCCTGCTTGTTCACAAGGATATTGCAGAGATTGCTCTGCTCAAGGTGAATGAAAGGCTCAGCGAAAAGAATGTTCAAATCAGGGGTGACGAGGCGGTGTGCGCAATACTGCCCGATGCCGTGGCCGCAACCGATGAGGACTGGGCAACGGAATACCTTGATTACATTATAAGCATTAAAACTGTTGAGAGCATTGATGAGGCAATCGACCATATAAGCAAATACGGCACGGGTCACAGCGAATGCATAATAACAGAGGATTACAGCGCCTCAAGGCAATTCACAAACGAGGTTGATGCGGCGGCAGTATATGTGAATGCCTCCACACGTTTTACCGACGGCGGTGAATTCGGCTTCGGCGCAGAAATCGGCATTTCCACCCAGAAGCTTCATGCAAGAGGTCCTCTGGGGCTTGCCAATCTTGTAAGCGAAAAATATATTATTAACGGTGAGGGTCAGGTGAGATAATGGCTAAATCATCATCAAAAAAGAACAGACTCGGATTTATTGTCGGTCTTATAACTGTAATATTTGCTGTTGCGGGTATCGCCTCAACGGCGCAATGGGTTATTACCAAGGTTAAAAACTTTGATTCGAAGGCGGCAGCAAAGGCGGAATACGAGGAATTCCTCGAGCCCTTTGTTATGTTTGACCCCGACCCGTTTGACGATATAAGCACGGCAAAAATTGCCCAGCTTATCAATGCCGCAATATGGTCTGTTACCTCGGATGATGATTCATCGGATATGTATGAATATACCGATGGCGGTCTGCTTATTCCTGCTCAGGCGGTAACCGAAGAATTCATAAGGCTTTTCGGTTCTCAGATTGAAGACCTTGAATCAGTTTACCGTACTGTGGACATGAGCGCCCACGATATCACCTACGACTCTGCTCAGGCGGGCTTTATCATCCCCATTACGAGTATTGATACAGCCTATATACCTGAGGTATACGAAATAGAAACAAAAGGTAATTCAATAATTCTCAGCGTCGGCTACATCGGTGCAAAAAGCTGGGCTCAGGTAAAGGACGGCGAGTATTCCGCCGCCGAGCCCGATAAATATATGCAGATAACGTTAAGAGAGCAGGAAAACGGAGAATATTACATCGCAAGCGTGCAGTCAGGCGATTCGCAGCAGGTTGCCGCAATTACCGTTACCGCTCCCGTTACAAGCACCGAAAAAGCAACTTCCTCCGCTCCCGAATCAACCACCGCCGAGGGTGAATCTCAGGCGGCAGAGGATGAAGAAAGCACCTCTGAAGCTCAGGATGATTCGCAGGAGGAAACCACCGACTCTGAGGATTGATTAAAAAATCAATTTAAAGGAGAAAGATTATTATGTGGTTTGTTTATGCATTACTTACCGTTCTTGCTTGGGGAACGGCTGACTTGTTCTATAAAAAAGGTGCAGATGCTCAGGAAAGCTCTCACCTTAAAACAGCAATTTCTGTTGGCGCAGTTATGGGAATTCACGCAATCGGCACCCTTCTTATCAAGGGTATCGACTATGACCCGATGAACATTCTCATCTATATGCCCGTATCCCTTATGTACATACTCTCAATGGTAGTAGGCTATTTCGGCTTAAGATACCTTGAGCTTTCCATTTCCTCACCCATTCAGAATTCCTCGGGTGCTGTTTCCTGCATCCTTTGCCTCATCGTTCTCGGTCAGACCATGGATATGCTCAGCGCAATCGGCGTTGTAATCATCTGCGTAAGCGTATTCGTGCTCGGCGTTATCGAAAAGAAAAAATCCCCTGCAGCAAAGATTGAGGATAAAAAATACGTAAGCGGTCTCAAGGCATTTATGATGCCCGTGCTTTACTGCATAATTGATGCTCTTGGCACCTTCTTTGATGCTTACTATCTCGATGATTTCACCGCAACTCCCCTTGTAGGCGTTACAGAGGAAACCTTTGAGGATGTTGCAAACATCTCCTACGAGCTCACCTTCCTTATTGTAGCAGTTGTTCTTTTCATCTGGGTAAAGCTTGTAAAGAAAGAGAAGTTTGCCTTTGCTTCACAGAAGGACAGAACCTTTGCCGCAATTTTTGAAACTGTCGGTCAGGCAACCTATGTTTACGCTATGAGCGGAAAAGGCGCTGTTGCCGCTCCCATGATTGCATCATACAGCATTATTTCCCTTATTCTTTCAAGGCTCTTCCTTAAGGAAAAGCTCAGCCGCGGTCAGTATGCGGTTGTAGCTGCAGTAATGGCAGGTATCGCGCTGCTCGGTGTTTCCGAGGGACTTGCGGAATAACAATTATCATCAAAACAGGCTTGTGCAGATTTATTTCTGCGCAAGCCTCCTTTATTTTAAAAAATTATTTATTTTTTATTATTAATAAGTGACTTTAGGGGAAAAATATGTTATAATTCTATAAAATTGAGTAAGTGTAGCTAAAAATACGATTTTATATAATAAATTATGCAAAAATCAGGTGATTTTATTGTTTGAACAAATAATAAATGTTGACAGAATGGAGCACGCAGTAAGCCTTTTCGGCAGCTTTGATGAAAACATCAGGCTCATTGAAAAGGAATTCGACGTAGCTGTAATCAGCCGCGGCTCTGAGCTTAAGGTGACGGGCGAAGCCGAGAATGTGCAGAGGGGTGTGCGTGCCATAAACGGTCTGCTCACTCTTATAAATAAAGGCGAGCCTCTCAGCGACCAGAATGTGCGCTATGTTCTCACACTCGTAAAGGACGGAGAAGAGGACAAGCTTGAGCAGATGACCGCAGACTGCATCTGCATCACATCAAAGGGCCGCCCCGTAAAGCCCAAAACCCTCGGCCAGAAAAAATATATTGAAACAATAAAGAACAATACAATCACAATAGGCGTAGGTCCTGCAGGTACGGGTAAAACCTACCTCGCCGTTGCAATGGCTGTTACCGCTTTCCGTGCAAAGGAAGTAAACCGCATAATCCTTACAAGACCTGCGGTTGAGGCAGGCGAAAAGCTTGGCTTCCTGCCGGGAGATTTACAGTCAAAGGTTGACCCTTATTTAAGGCCGCTTTACGATGCGCTTTTTGATATGCTCGGAGCTGAGAATTTCCAGCGACATCGGGAAAGAGGCGATACCGAGGTAGCCCCGCTTGCCTATATGACAGGACGCACCCTTGATGACAGCTTCATAATCCTTGATGAAGCGCAGAACACCACCGCAGAGCAGATGAAAATGTTCCTCACCCGTCTCGGCTT
>JAZSIQ010000074.1:0-4097 GCA_045533875.1 Acutalibacteraceae bacterium
AGACAAAGTGGCCAAACAACTTCTTGGCACACAGAACGATATGGCTACGATCCGACGTGGAAACAGTATCTCGGCGCCCTCTACTGCATTATTGCGGCGGTAGTGTGGGGCCTTTCGTTTGTGGCACAGAGTATAGGCATGGAAAGTGTCGGCACATTTACATTCAATGCGTGCCGTATGCTTTTGGGAAGTGTTGTGTTGCTTCCGCTTATCGCATTGCGTGGCAGAGGCAAAGAAAAATCTGATGAGCAGACGAAAAAGGCTGAGCGTAAAGAGCTTATAAAAGCCGGATTTATCTGCGGTTTTATTCTGTTTGTTTCAAGCTGCCTTCAGCAGCAGGCTTTTGCTTATCTTGAAGTCGGCAAGGTAGGATTTATCACCGCCTTGTATATGGTGCTTGTGCCTGTATTCAATCTGTTTGCAGGCAAAAAAGCAAGCCTGAATGTATGGATTGGCGTGGCTTTGGGAGCTGTGGGTCTTTATCTGCTTTGCGTAGGTGACGGTGGATTCTCTCTTGAAATCGGTGACACTCTTACCCTTTGCTGTGCAGTCGGATTTGCTTTCCACATTATTGCGCTTGATAAATTTTCAAAAACAACCGACCCCATGAAGCTTTCTGCGATGCAGTTTTTTGTAAGCGGCGTATTTTCTGCAATCTTTATGCTCATCTTTGAAGAGCCTACCGTTGCGGCTCTCAGCTCGGCGGCGCCTTCAATTATTTATGCAGGTGTTATGAGCTGCGGCGTAGCGTTTACCTTGCAGGCATTCGGTCAGAAGTATACCGACCCTGCCGTTGCTTCACTTCTGCTCTGCCTTGAGTCGGCATTTTCTCTGCTTTTCGGCTGGCTGCTTCTGCATCAGACTCTCGGCAAAAAAGCGCTTATCGGTTGTGCGGTTATGCTTACGGCGGTAATACTTACTCAGATTCAGATATCTCCCAAGAAAAAGAAATCTTAGTATAAAAGTGTTAGTTTTTCCGGAGATTCGCTTATATTGATAAGACTGTAATGATTCTCTTCTGAAATTGAACTATTGCAAAAGATATTGCTTTGTGTTACAATATATTAGTAATACATTTTGAAAGGCGGAGTAGAAATGGCAGATATCAAAAAAACCTGGTTCAAGGAAATGTCGGTTTATCAGATTTGGCCCAGAAGCTTTAAGGACGGTAACGGTGACGGCATCGGTGACCTTAAGGGTGTTATGGAAAAGCTTGATTACATCAAAGACCTTGGCGTAGATGCTATTTGGTTTTCCCCTCTTTACAAATCCCCTCAGCACGATTACGGCTATGATATTGCCGATTATAAGAATATTGCCCCCGAATACGGCACACTTGAGGAATTCAAGGAGCTGCTTGATGCCGCTCACAGCAAGGGTCTTAAAATCATCATGGACCTTGTTATAAACCACACCTCCAATGAACACGAATGGTTCAAGGAGAGCATGAAGGGTCACGATAATCCTTACCACGATTATTACTTCTGGCGCAAGGGCAAAAAGCCCAACGGCAAGAAACCTCCCAACAACTGGCTTTCCACTTTTGCAGGCCCCGGTTGGCATTACAACGAAAATCTTGATGAGTGGTATCTTACTCTTTTCGCAAAGGAACAGCCTGACCTTAACATGGATAACCCGAAGGTTCGTGAAGAAATCAAGGATATCATCCGTTTCTGGCTTGATATGGGTGTTGACGGTTTCCGTGAGGACGTTATCACATTTATCTCCAAGCGTGAAGGCTTGCCCAATGGCTTCCCCATTCCCGTTGCCTGCGGTATGGAGCATTATAAGTGCGGTCCTCACCTTGATGAATATCTCAGAGAATTCAGGGCTGTTACCGATAATTATGACTGCATGACAGTCGGCGAAGCCCCCATGATGACTCCCAAGCTTGCTCTTCGCTTCATCAAGGAGGGCGCAGGTCAGACTCTTAACATGATGTTCAACTTCCAGCACATGGAGGCAGACTCCTTTATGATAAGCTGGATTCCCATGCCCTTCAGCCTCAAGAAGCTCAAGAATGCTTACAACAGATGGCAGACAAAGCTTTACGGCATTGCATGGAATGCAAACTATATTGAAAACCATGATCAGCCCAGAATCATCAGCCGTTACGGAAGCGAAAAATACAGGGTTGAAAGCGGTAAGATGCTTGCTACAATGTATATCTGCCAGAGCGGTACTCCCTTTATTTATCAGGGTCAGGAAATCGGTATGCTCAACGTTAAGATGGACAGCGTTGACGAATACACCGATACCCAGGTAAAGAGTACATACCAGCTCTTCAAAAAGCTCGGCGCAAGTGACAAGTTCTTCATCAAGCTTGCAAACCGTGCTTCAAGAGATAATGCAAGAACTCCCGTTCAGTGGAGCGCAGAGAAGAATGCAGGCTTCACCACAGCTGACAAGGCTTGGTTTAAGGTGAACCCCAACTATACCGAAATCAACGTTGAAGCAGCCGAAAAGGATGAAAACTCCCTTCTCAATTATTACCGCAAGCTTCTTAAGTTCCGTAAGGAAAACGAGATTTGCATTTACGGTGATTTTAAGCTTCATTATAAGAACAGCAGAAAGCTCTTTGTTTATGAGCGTAACTATGAAGGTAAGCGTATGCTTGTTATTAACTCCTTCTGTGAAGAGCCCGTCAACTTCAGCGCTCCTCAGGGCTTTGATCTGAGCAAGGGTGAGCTTGTGCTTTCAAACTACGAGGTTTCTGACAATTCTCTCAATAATTTCGTAACAAGACCTTACGAAACAAGAGTATACCTTTTCAAATAATCAACGTTTGAGTTTGTTAATATCAGGTGCGGCAAAAGTCGCATCTGATATTTTTATTAATTATTAATCATATATATAATAATTCCTTGAAAACTATAGCTTGTTATGCTATAATTAATCAATTAGAAAGGAATGATACGGGTTGATTAGAAAAAAGTGGATTGTTTCCGAATGTGATAAAGATTTAGCTGCTCAGATTGCTGAAAAATTCAGCGTTAATCCTCTGTCGGCTTATTTGCTTATCTCACGAGGAATAACGGATGAGGCGGAAATTGAAGAATTTCTTGACCCCAACGCTCCGCTTTCAATCAATCCCTTTACTTTTGCGGATATGGATCTGGCGGTTGAGCGAATCGAAAAGGCTATTGATAATTTTGAAAGAATAGCCGTTTTCGGTGATTACGATGCTGACGGTATTACCGCTACCGCACTTCTGTATTCTTATCTCGAATCGAGAGAAGCAAATGTTATGCGATATATACCCGACCGTCTTACGGAGGGTTACGGTCTCAATTGCACTGCTGTAAGATTTTTTGCCGAGCAGGGTGTAAAGCTTATTATTACCGTTGATAACGGCGTTTCCGCTTTTGAGGAAGCTGAACTTGCGGCAGAGCTTGGTATGGACCTTATTGTTACCGACCATCACATGGTGGGCGAAAAGCTTCCTAAAGCCGTTGCGGTTGTAAATCCTCACAGGGCGGACTGCCCCAGCGAGTTCAAGGAGCTTTCGGGCGTAGGTGTTGCATTTAAGCTCGTAAGCGCACTTGAGGGCGGCGATGAAGATTCCGTGCTTGATGAATTCGGTGACCTTGCGGCACTCGGCACAATAGGTGACGTAGTTTGCATGCGCGGCGAAAACAGAGTGCTTGTAAGAAACGGTCTTCAGGTTATAAACGAAACACCCAGGGCAGGGCTTTACGCTCTTCTTAGCAGTGCGGGAGCGGCGTCAAAGCAGCTGAGTGCCACCTCAGCGGCATTTACCGTCTGCCCCAGGATTAATGCAACGGGCAGAATGGGTTCTGCTTACAGAGCGCTTGATTTGCTTTTGTGCGATGATGATGAGCTTGCTGAGGGTCTGGCGGAAGAAATTTGCGAAATGAATGTTGAACGCCAAAAAACGGAAACGGGCATTTTCAACAGCGTGGAGCGTCTTTTTGCCTCAGAACCTGAGCGCACAAAGGATAAAATAATCGTAGTTGATTCAGAGGATTGGCATCAGGGAGTTATAGGAATTGTAGCCTCAAGGATAGTTGAGAGTTACAGCAGACCTGCTGTTGTTATTTCAAGGAACGGAGAAAGTGCCAAAGGTTCATGCAGGA
>JAZSIQ010000106.1:0-12395 GCA_045533875.1 Acutalibacteraceae bacterium
TTTTTTTGAATAAATCCTTTTCGACTCTTATGCAAAAATGTAGTTGACAATTATAATTTTACGTGCTACAATGATTACACAATAGAATACGGGAGGTGAAACGATGGAAATCATCAGCAAAAGGCTGAAAGTGCTCCGTGAAAGTGTGGGTCTTTCTCAGAACAAACTTGCTCAGATTTCGGGAATGAAACAGTCGAGCATCAACCGATATGAAAACGGCTCGGCAACACCTTCGCCTGAAAATATGGTCAAGCTTGCAGATTACTACGATGTTTCTCTGGATTATATCTACGGCAGAACGGATAATCCGCAAGGCAGACTGTATGAACACAAAACAAAGTATAGCCCCGAAATGGAAAAGTTTGTTGAAATGTGCTTTGACCCTAACTCCAGAGCAAACCATCAACTCAAAGCAACTCTTCTGAAACTTCTGAGTTCTGAGGGGGTGACAGATGATTGAAAGCAGTTATCTACGCACGATACTCAACCGAAGGTCAGAGAGAAGAATCCATTGAAGGTCAGTTGAGAGAATGCACACAGTATTGCGACAAGAACGGAATCACGATTGTACGACATTACATTGACCGTGCGTTTTCCGCAAAAACAGATAACCGTCCCGAGTTTTTGCAGATGATTAAGGACAGTGCAAAAGGCTTGTTCGATATGGTTATCGTCTGGAAACTCGACAGATTTTCCCGCAACAGATATGACAGTGCTCACTACAAAGCAACGCTCAAAAGAAACGGCGTAAAAGTTGTATCGGCGACAGAAAATATTGCTGAGGGACCCGAAGGAATTATTCTCGAATCGTTGCTCGAAGGAATGGCGGAATATTACTCTGCCGAACTTGCGGTAAAGGTAATCCGAGGTCATACGGAGAATGCTCTGAAGTGCAAATACAACGGCGGCACTCCGACTTACGGTTACACGATTGACGAAGAAAAGCATTATCAGATTAATCCGCTGACCGCACCTGTTGTGCTTGACATCTTTAAAATGTACGATGACGGAATGATAATGAAAGAAATCCGTGACCGACTCAACGAACTCGGTGCAAAGACAAACAAAGGCGGCGACATTGACCTTAACTTTGTTTCGGGTGTTCTTCATAACCGAAGGTATATGGGCGAATACAAGTATCGTGACATTGTGATTCCCGACGGAATCCCCGCCATCGTTCCGAAAGACTTGTTTGACAGAGTTCAGGAACGGATGGAGAAAAATAAAAAAGCTCCGGCTCAACGTAAAGCCGAAGATGATTATCTGCTGACAACAAAATTATTCTGCGGAACCTGCGGTGCTTTTATGGTTGGTGAAATCGGAACAAGTAAATACAAGAGTAGAAAATACAGATATTACCGATGTGCTAACACAAAAAGAAAAAAGACCTGCAATGCAAAGCACAAATCAATCCGCAAGGATAAGATTGAATATGTTGTTATCAAGTATGTCAAAGAAATGATTTCAGATGACGATTTTGTAAAATACTTTACGGAAATGGCGTATGAAGCACAGGGACAGGAATGCGGTGAGTTGCCGATGATGAGGAAACAACTTGCTGACACCGAAAAGGGCATAGAAAATATGCTGAATGCCATTCAGGCAGGCATTATAAATGACTCTGCAAAGCGAAGACTTGATGAGCTTGAAGAAACGAAAAGAAAACTTGAATTGAGCATAATTCAGGAAGAAATCAAAAAGCCGACTTTCTCTTATGAACAGATAATGTTCTACATAATGAGTTTCAGAAATATTGATACAAATACTCTTGAAGGTCGCAGAGCATTAATCGACAGATTTGTAAACAGTGTAGTCGTTTATGACGACGAAATTCTCATAAATCTTAATTACAGAAAAGGCGCAAAGCGTGTTTCTTTCAAAGAGATTGAAACCGCTTGCGCGGGTTTGGATATATCATCTTTACTCCGACCAGAAAAAAGCACTTGCAATTGCAAGTGCTTTTTTCAATGAAATTCGTTCCTCACGGAACGAGTGAAATATCTTCGATATGAAATATTTGCTTCGCAAATGTGAAATATGCCTGCGGCATGTGAAGGAACGAATTTTATTTCACTTGATGCGAAAGCATCAAATTTCACAATCCGTCAGGGCTATTTCATGTTTTCACAAGAAAATATTTCACTTAAAACAAATCTGTTATCAACAATTACCTCAACCAAAAACAAAAATCACCCTGAGATAGCTTCCGATATTGCAATAAAACAGAAATCGCAGTTATGGTATTTCATTGCGATATGAGATTTTATGTGCTATAATGCTGTCATCAAATCAGAATGAGGTTTATTATGGAAAATTTAACCGTTAAACAAATAATTGATGCTGATTTTAAAATCAGCAAAAGCAGTCCCGTGCTAAAGCCCTTCGGCGGCGCGGTTGTAGTTGCCGACCCGTCGATGCTTACCCCTGACGTAGCTCACGACGGCAAATGGCATATGTTTCTGCACACCACATTCGGCGTATATCATTTTGTCAGCGATGACGGTGTTGATTTCCGCAAGGTGAAAAAGGTTCTTAACCGTGCCATGCGTCCGAACATCAATTATATAAACGGTAAATATTATCTTTTCTACGAAAGAACAAGGCCGCTTATAATGAACGGTCTGAACGTCATAAATGCCGTTAAATGGGAATCCGTAATCTATGTTACGGAAAGCGCCGACCTTGTTCATTGGTCAAAGCCCGCACCTGCATTCACTGATGCAAAGGGCTATGAGAAAAGCGACAGAGGGTCGGCAATATCAAATCCGTTTCTTCTGCGTGAAAACGGTATCAACCGTATGTATTATTCCTGCGGTATGACTTTCATAAAAGACTGCGGATTCTGTGAGCCTACCTATATCGGATACGCGGAAAGCAGGGATATCGCAAGGGGATATGTTTCTGCTGCCAAGCCGATTATTTCTCCCGATAAAAACAATCCGTATCTCAATCTCTGCGGCGGATGTCTTAAGGTGTATAAGCTGCGTGACGGCTATATAGGAATCCAGAACGGATTATACGAAAAAGACGGTCACAGCCATTCCGCAATAATTCTGCTTACATCTGCAGACGGACTTTCATTTGAATTTGAAAAAATACTTGTTGAGCCTTGCGTTGTTGACGGTAAGGACTGGATGAAAGAGTTTGTTTACGCGAGCCATCTCGTGAAATACGGCAATAAACTCCGTCTTTATTTCAATGCAAGAAATGCTGCCGATATGCTCAGAGGCAGGGAATGCATAGGCTTTGCAGAGGCCGAAATAAAATAATATGCCGTACGCAAACAACAATGCTCCGCAGGAGCTTTCGCCTGGTTTCATTATCAAAGACGGTGCGAATATGCTCGAAGGAATATCATATATCAACTGATTTCAGAAGAACCGTTTTTTGATTTTTACTTCTGACAAATGCGCCTCTTGCGAGGATGAAATAAGAGATAGTATTTGGATAGATAAGAGATAATATTGAATAGATAACCGATAATAGTGAAAGAAGAAATTCGTCGCTGGTTGTATTATCTATTCTTTATTATCTCTTCTTTTTTATCTAATCTGTTTATGCATCAGCCTTACGTCATTGCAACACAAGCGGATATATGATATAATCATCCTTGTAAAATAAGAAATTTCAGGAGTTTTATTATGAGAGTGGAAGCGTTCCAGCCTGCCCCTTCGCAGGCGCTTGAAATAAGGCAAAAGGTTTTTGTTGAAGAGCAGGGCTTTCAGAATGAATTTGACGCTGTTGATTTAACGGCTGTGCATTTTGTGCTGTTTGATGATTGCGATATCCCCATTGCAACCTGCAGGGTTTTTGAAGGAGCCGAAAAGGGAACATATATCCTCGGCAGACTGGCAGTTACGAAAGAAAACCGAGGTAAAAGCATGGGTAGTCTGATTGTTAAAAAAGCAGAAGAATATGTTAAGAAAATCGGCGGAGAGGAAATACGGCTGCATTCTCAGTGCCATGCTGCGGGTTTTTATGAAAAATCGGGTTTTACGGCATTCGGTGAGATTGAATATGAAGAGGACTGTCCTCATGTATGGATGAAAAAGAAACTGTAATTTTAATGTTTATACCTCTGCCCCCTGTAAAATCTGCAGCTATTCTCAGGTCAGGGCAACCGCCGCACCGCAGAATAATGCTCAGAAAACCGACAAGGATGTAATAATCCTTACCGATGAAACCGACCCCGCAAACCTCAGCGCAATGATTGATCGCTTCGGCAATGTTTTCAGCTAAAAATACGCATTGTAAATATTTTCGGGTTTTCGCTCAAGGGCAGCCGCCTTGAATGCTTCCGTTGCGCAGTAAGTGAAAAATCTTTTAATGTTCACATTTAAGATGGCAGTAAGGTTTTGCTTTATTTATCAAGGGAAATCGGCTTTTTCGTGCATAAAAGGCGGGGGCGCCTTGCTCTTTTTGATTTGCTGTGATATTATTGTATTACCTTTATGATGAAAGGATAATAAAATGAAAGATAAATCCTCTTTGGTGTTCACGGGAGACATCGGATTTGACAGATATATGTACGGAAAGTGGAATGATGAGCAGCTCATTTCAGGCGAAATTCTTGATTTTCTCCACAGCGCAGACCATGTTGTTGTAAACGTGGAGGGACCCATTGCGCCCGTTGAGCAGAATACAACCACAAGCGGAGCGGCTCAGCTTCTGCACACAATTGACCCCGAAGCTGTGAAGGTGCTCAACAAAATGAACGCGGATATATGGAGCATCTGCAATAATCATATTATGGATGCAGGCGAATTCGGCATAAAAAGCACGCTTGAGATTGCAAAAGAAAACGGCGCCTCAACCGTGGGCGCAGGCATGGATATATGCGAGGCAAGAAAGCCTGTTATTCTCAACGAAGCAGGCGGAATCGGAATGCTTGCGGTAGGGTATCAGCGTGCGTGCAGAAAGGCTGACGAAAACAAGGCAGGCTGTTACAGCTGGAGTGACCTTGACGAAATCCGTAACACCATAAACGAAATCAAGAAAACCTGCCGCTGGTGCATAGTCATTGCCCATGCAGGTGAGGAATTCACGCCTCTGCCCTCGCCTTATACGAGGGAGCGTTACCGCCTGTATCTTGAAATGGGTGCGGATATCGTAGTGGGTCATCATCCCCATGTGCCGATGAACTATGAAACGGTAGGCGATAAAGTTATTTTTTATTCGCTGGGCAATTTTATTTTTGATACCGATTATCAGCGTTCGCAGTTCAATACCGAATTCGGTCTGATTGTAAAAATCAATTTTACCGAAACAGAGTTTACATGGGAGCCGATGGGCCTTGAAATTTTAAGGGGCCCCGAGCATATTGTGAAAGCTCCGCTGCCTGTGATTTTTACGGATGTGCAGGAGGAGGAGTTCAATCTTCTCTCACCGCTTTCGGCAAAGATGCATATTGCCGCCACAAAGCGTCAGATGACGTATCTCAACCCTCAACGCTTTGCCAACGCAACAGAGGAGGAGTGGGCGGAGCACTTTGCGGAGCCGCTGAGGACGGGACGTGTGCCGGGCGAAACGCTGGATTTTTTCATCCTCTGCCCCCTTGCGGAAAAGGAGAAAGAAAAAGCCTGGCAAAAGAGCAAGCTTGAGGAAGTTAAAAAGTATATTCTTGAGCAGATGTAAAAACTAAATATTATGTAACACAAAAAGCACCCCACGGGGTGCTTTTGTTGCTTGTTATTCCCTTTCTTTATCAAGCTTTCTGTTCCTGAAATACAGAATCAAATCCGCGCCTACCATTATAAGATTGAGAAAATAGAAAAACAGGACGTACCATTTTTGTGAAAAATCTGCCATATAAGCTTCGTTGAGGAATTTTGAAATAATTCCTGCTATGTAGCCGAAGAAAATCAGGCAAAGGAACCACAGGCTTTTGCCCTTTGCGGTGCGCGATTTGTAGGATTTTATTACATTCATCGGCCACGAAGCACCGAAGCTTACTATCATAATAACTTCAAGAATTTCTGCCATACTATCACCTTATAAATCGGCTGTATGCATTCACATACAGCCGACATAAACAATTATTATTTCTTAAGAATTTTCTTTGCTGCACAGTATGCCGCACCTGCCGCCGAAGCGGTTGCACCTATAACACCTGCCGCAGTTGCGCCTTTGACAAGTTTCTTAGCAAAACCGGGGGTTTTGATATCCTTCATTACAAGCTTGTTTACCACTTTGTCGAGCATTCCGCCGCCCGTAACCTGTGTTGAATCGGACATATCAATAAGCCCCTTTGATACTTCGTAGGACTGTGAGAAAACATTGAGCACGGAGGAGCGTACCATTCCGAGCAGCGGAACGTGAGGTACGGTGGAGTAGGTTGCCGCCTCGCCCTTGAGCGCAAGCTCGGGGTGTCCCTTTACTGCATCAACCGCCTCACGCAGGTCTGCAAAGTAACGGTCGATTGCATCATCGTGAGAGCAGGTTATCATTGCGTGAAGTCCGTCAGGGTGAATGAGTCTGTCAATATGCCAGCCTCTTTCCTGCATTATATCGCCAACAGCGAAAATGTTTACGTTGTAAGGGTCTTTGGAGCGGTATGCAACAAGGCTGCATTTGGGGTCGCCGATAATTTCAAGCTCCTCAAAGCTTCTTATGCCTTCACGGATTCTGTCAGCATTAGCCATGGTCTGCTTAGCCATTTCAATGTAGCCCTGCCTGCCGTTTGCCTGGATTGCCGCCCATGCTGCCGCATAAGCACCGCCGGGACGTGTGCCGAGGAATGCAGGGGATGCAAAAAGTCCGCCCGGCCAGTTGGGATGAACAAAGCACTGATACTTGAAAAGCTCAAGGTTTCTGTAAAGTATACAGCTGCAGCCCTTTGAGGCGAAGCCGTACTTGTGAATGTCAGCGGACATGGAGGTAACTCCGGGCACAAGGAAGTCGAAAGCGGGGAGGTCGGCGCCTGCCTGCACCATAAAGGGGAGCAGATAACCGCCTACGCAGGCATCAACGTGCACGGGGATATTATATTTAACACCGAGCTCGCCGAGGGCGCAGATATCGTCAATTATGCCGTGGGGATATTCGGGTGCCGCACCGAGGAGCATTATTGTGTTACGGTTGATTTTGCGCTTAACTGCGTTTATATCAATTTTCCAATCCTTATCAACGGGAACGGTGTGAACCTTTACTCCGAAATACTCGGCACCCTTGAACCATGCAACGTGCGCTGTTTCGCAAACTATCATTTCAGGCTTTTTGATGCCCTTTTTTGCTCTTGCAAGGTCACGGTAGGTTTTAACGGCAAGCATGCAGCTTTCCGTTCCGCAGGAGGTGACACAGCCTGCTGCATCCTCGCCTGCATGAAGAAGCTCGGCGGTGAAAGCAACTATATCGTTTTCAAATCTTTTAAGACTTTTGAATGCGGTAGGGTTAAGTCCGTTTGCAGACATATATTTCTCATAAGCTTCAGCGAGGAAATGGGTATACTCGGCATCCTTATAGTAAACAAGGCTCCATGTTTTTTTATCCTTGTAATCGGGGTCGTCAACTGCGTATTCGTCAAGCGCTCTGAGCACTTCATCGTAGGGACGTCCGTATTCGGGAATGTTTTTCATATAAATTTCCTCCTTGAATTAAATCAAATTGTAAATGAAATATACTGCATTGCCGAGATAATTGCCAACTGCGTATCCCACAACGCCTGTTGCAAGGCCCGAAACAAGAATTGCGTTATTGTTAAGCGATGCTGCAACGGCAGGTACAAACGGGGGAGAGCAAATAGCTGAGACGGATGTTATAATCATTGTATCCGTGTCGATTCTGAAAAGCTTGCTCAAAAAAGCGTGAAGCAGTAAGCCTGCAATGATGGAAACAAAAACATAGCAGAAGATGGGCAGGCTGAAGTTGAGGAGTGCCTTGAAATCGGCGCTTGCCGCAACAGAGAAGCAGAATGCATAGATTATATACATTCCGAGCTGGAAGGTCTTTCTGATGTTGCGGATTTTTTTAATAAAGGAAAATGCTATTCCGAGGGTTGTTATGGAAAGCATCATAACCGTCATGCCGAGGCTCGGATTATACATTGAAACAAGAATGTTGAGAGCGTATGAAATTCCGAAAATTACGGCGGAAAGTCCGAGTGCCGCAAGCAGACCGGGAATATTCTTTTTCTGAAGGATTTCCTTGTAGGTGTAAACGGATTCATCAATTGTTGCGCTGTCAATGGCAGAAGCGTCATCGCTGTTGTGCTCAAATGGCTTCATGCGCATAACCTTGATGAAGAATTTTCTGCCTATTGTGGAGAGGAAGAAGATATAAAGCACCGAAACAACGGAATCGTAGGTGTTGAAAACTATGTAATCGTTGTTTGTAATTCCTATTGCATTGCGTATTGAGCCGAAGTTTACCGTGCCGCCTGTGTAAACGGCAACGGCGCCTGCCGCATACTGCGCGGAATTCTCCGTGCTTGAGCGGAAAACAAGGTGAAGAATAAAGGTTACAACGATTATTGAAATGCAGGCAAGCAGCATACAGAGCATACCTTTTTTTGCAACCGTAAAGAACTTTTTGATGTCAAGCGAAAAGAGCACCAACGGAAGAGCTATGCAGATTGTTATGCTTTGCAGAAGGCTCAGGGTACTGTCTCCTGCGGAGGCGGTGAGGCTTACACCTTCATTTTCAACCGAATAGCCGATTGTTTCCTGCTCATCGGTCTCGTAAGGAGCTTTTACGGTTGCCGACCAGCTGTTTTCAGCGTTGAGTTCAACAGTTTCAACAATCTCGCCGCCATAGCCGAGTATATCAACGCAAAACGCTTCACTTCGCAAGCTTTCGTCTGCAGTTACGGTGAGATTTGTTACTGACGGGGTACTGAATGAATGGGGAAGAATACCGAGATTGCCTACCACCATACCTACTATGTAGCAAAGCAAAACTATGCCGAGTTTGTTGAGCGCCTTGAATTTCACACACAGAAAAATCATAAGCGCAGGTACAAGCATAAACAGAATTACAGTTAAAATATTCGCCATTTTTCCTCCTCAATGATTCTCAAAATTTGTTGCAAAAGAATTATACAATATATTTAAATAAAAAACAACAGTTAGCCGAAAAAAGAGAAAAAGAAAATCCGAACCGATTCTGTGTAAAAAAGTTCGGATGTGTATAGTTTATGTTTACCGCCGGATTTAGCAAGAAGTCGACAGATTGGACTTAGCTATTCAGCAACAAATGGATCAATATATTTCCGTATAAATCTAACTTTGTCAAATACTAATTGAAAAAAAGGGGAAATCGTGCTATATTTATAATGCCGGGAAACAGCTTGAAGTTTCAATCATAAAATCAACAGAAAACAGGAAACGAAAAACATATATGGCCATAATATTCAACATACAGAAATTTTGCATACACGACGGCGACGGTATTCGCACCTGTGTGTTTCTGAAGGGGTGTCCTCTCAGATGCATCTGGTGTCACAATCCTGAAAGCCTTGAGAAAACACCGAGCCTTTCCTTTGACAAACTGAAATGTTCATCATGCGGCAGATGTCTTACAGTATGCAGTGCACGCAGAATTGAGAACGGCATTCTGAAGATTGAACGTAAAAAGTGTATCAGGTGCGGCAAGTGTGTTCAGGTCTGCCTCAATGATGCCAATGAAATTATCGGCAAAGAAATGACAGCCTCGGAAGTCCTGGATGAGGTCATAAAAGACAAGATGTTTTACGATACATCCGGAGGTGGGCTAACCGTTACAGGCGGTGAACCGTCATATCAGGCTGACTTTACTTTAGAGCTTCTCGGTCTTGCAAAGGGTGCGGGGATTTCTCTTGCTATAGAAACCTGCGGTATCGGTTCGCGTGACTTCTGCAAAAAGGCTGCAGATCTCGGCGCAACATTTCTGTATGACATAAAATGCATTGACCCCGTGCGCCACCGCAAGCTTACGGGAGCAGATAATACTCAAATTATGTCAAACCTTCATTATCTTATGGACAGAGGTGCGGATATTATCATCAGACTGCCTTTGGTCCCCGATTGTAATGACAGCGAGGGGGATATTGCTGCGTTGGCGGCATTTCTGAATAAAAACATGGGACGGTACAGATACGCAGAGATCATGCCCTATCATACTCTCGGTATAGGAAAATCCGAAAAGACAGGTACGGTTGCCCCCTATGTTCACGGCAGTGCAAGTGATGCGCAAATATCCCGCTGGTGCTCACTGTTCACTTCTCACGGCGTAAATGTGAGAGTATCAAAATAATCTGAAAGAGGGTTATTTATGACAAATTTAGCTTACATCGATCCTTTTCTGTACGGATATTTTATCGACGAGACGCTTGAACAAGGCGAGAGAGTAGGTCTTGCGCTGCTTCATGCCGCAAGGAATATTGAAATTAAATTTTCACGTCAGCTGCTTCCCGAAACGGCATTTGAAACAAAATACGGCAGTTCGGGTTATACTCCTTCTGAGGGATTATGGTTTTGCAATGACAGCATTATGAAGCTTGCCGAGAAATTCCCTGAACACAAGGATACACTCCACCGATATATCCGTGAATTGAATGTGTTCAGAAGTAAGGCGAGAAGACTTTATTGCGAGTCTACCGAAGCACTTGACCGTTCAGGTGCTGAATGGGGCGGCGGTTGGGGAGGACATTCCAACCCCGATTACGGAAGAATAGTCAATTTCGGCACAGATCATATCCGCAAAATAATCGCCGAAAACCGTGATAAACATCCCGACGAGGCTTCGTTTTACCTTCCATGCTCTTATCCCCTTAATGCCATAGATATTTTTGGTGAAAGATACCGTGAATTTGCTCTTGAAAACGCTGAAAAATGCGAAAACACCGATGACAGGGCTTTTTATCTGCGTATGGCAAAGGCATTTGAAACAGTACCGAAAAAGCCTGCTTATGATTTCACTTCTCCTGTGTGCTCTTTTATGCTGATTTTTGCCCTTGACGGAAGTGATTCTCCGGGTCGATTTGATCAGTATATGTATCCCGCATATTTGAAAACCGAGAATAAGGAAGAGATAACCGACCTGCTTGACAGACTGTGGGATTACTTTCACGACCACCGATCCTGGAATCTCTGTATTTCCGGAAGTGATGAGAATTGGAACGATGAAACCAACGAGCTTACATACGATATTCTTGCTACGGTAAGAAAGAAACGCTACAATACTCCTAACCTCACTTGTCGTGTTCATAAAAACACACCCGATAAACTCTGGAATGCTATTGCCGACACCCTTGCAACGGGAACGGGACTTCCTGCGCTGTACAATGACGACATTGTTTGCGCTGCACTTGAAAAGATAGGCATTCCCCCCGAAGACAGCCACGATTACTGCATGAACGGCTGCAACCAGATAGATATTCTCGGCAAGAGCCACATGGGTCTTGAAGACGGCGAGGTTGTCTTCACCAAGTGCCTCGAATTTGCACTTCACAACGGTGTGAATGCTATAAACGGTGAGCAGGTCTCCATAGAAACAGGCGACCCGAGAACTTTTACGACCTACGAGATCTTTGAACGGGCTTTTATGGATCAGCTTGAATATGTAACTTACAATTCCTGCAGCAGTGCAAACACATATCAGCACCTTCGAGGTGTGTTTGAGCCCCATCCTCTGCGTTCCTGTCTTATAGAGGGTTGTCTCGAAAAAGGCAGGGACTACAGAAACGGCGGTCCGCTTTACAACCACGGACAGATCTTGGCTGAGGGTATTGCCGATACAGGGGACAGTCTTTATGCCGTCAAGAAGCTCGTTTATGATGAAAAGAAGTACACAATGGCAGAACTTATTGATGCACTCGGCGCAAACTTTGAGGGATACGAGCAACTTCACCACGATTTTAAGAATTGTGAAAAATTCGGCAACGATATTGAAGAGGTAGACCAAATAACCGCACGGGCACTCAACCGTTTCTTCGCCGTTCTCAAGCGTAACAACACCTACAGAGGCGGAGTATTCACAGGCGGATGCAGTACATTCAACCGTGCTGCCGACTACGCAAGCCAGACTGCGGCACTTCCTAACGGAAAACTGAAGGGAGAACCGCTCCTTGCAGACAGCATCGCCGCAACACCCGGACGTGACACAAACGGACCTACGGCACAAATCAAATCCGTTCTCAAATATAATCAGCTTGATGCTTGCAGCGGATTTGTATTTCAGAATAAGTTTGAAAAGAAGTTATTCAACAGCGAAAAGGGTAAAGCTTCTTTTATTGCGCTTGCAAAGGCATATTTTGCAGGCGGCGGGCAACAATATACCGTTACGGTTGTTTCTCCGGAAGAGCTCCTTGATGCAAAAGTGCATCCCGAAAATCATCGTAACCTTATTGTTCGAGTCGGCGGCTACAGCGATTATTTCGTAAACCTTGACGGAGAACTTCAGAACAATGTCATCGAAAGAAC
>JAZSIQ010000023.1:0-7652 GCA_045533875.1 Acutalibacteraceae bacterium
GACTTCGTCAACCCTGCGCAGAGCATCAAAAATCTTTTCCGCCTGGCTCAGGCTGTCATTCTCGGCTCCGTATTCGATGCATTTGCAGTTAAAGCGGCTGCTCTCACCGTCAAAGCACATCACGCACGCATCCTCATTGAGAGAATTTACAAATTCCGCCGCACTTTCAAGGCTGCCCTTGAGAATGGTAACATCAGCCTTCGGCGCATAATGCTTATATTTCATGCCGGGTGACGATGCCTTTTCTCCGCCGCCAAGCTTTGAAAAAACCGCCTTGTCAACAAGCGTTTCACCCAACACCGCTTCAAGCTGCTCAAGGGTGATTCCGCCGGGTCTGAGCAAACGGGGCTTGCCCTCGGCAAGGGTTACAACGGTTGATTCAACGCCTATTTCACTCTTGCCTGCATCAATTATCATGTCAATTCTGCCGTCCATATCCTCAATTACATGGCTTGCTCTTGTGGGGCTCGGCTTGCCTGAGGAATTGGCACTCGGTGCCGCAAGGGGCACTCCTGCCGCCCTGATTACGGCATTCGCCACGGGATTTGACGGAATTCTTACCGCTACCGTATCAAGCCCTGCGCTTACTTCATCCGGTATGATTTCGGATTTTTCCATTATAACGGTAAGCGGACCGGGCCAGTATTTTTCTGCAAGGGCATAAACCCTCTCATCCATCTTTTTCACAAGCGGCGGTATCTGCGATATATCGGCAACGTGAACAATAAGGGGATTATCCTGCGGTCTGCCTTTTGCAAGAAAGATTTTTTTAACCGCTTCACCGTCAAGCGCATTTGCCGCAAGCCCGTAAACCGTTTCCGTCGGTATTGCAACAAGGCCGCCTGAGTTCAGTACGGCACCTGCCTTTTCAATAAGCGACGCATCCCTGCCCAAATCTTCAATTTTTATTATTTCTGTTTGCATATCAGTTCTCACTTTTAAGCTTTTCTGCAGTATCAACGGTTATGAGAGTATCAATAATCTCATCAAGGTCGCCGTTAAGAATGGCTTCTATTCTGTAAAGAGTCAGCCCGACTCTGTGGTCCGTAACCCTGCCCTGAGGGTAGTTATAGGTGCGTATTCTTTCGCTTCTGTCGCCCGTGCCAACCTGCAAACGGCGCTCGCCTGCAATGGCATCAACGCTCTTCTGCCTCTCCTGCTCAAGAATTCTTGAACGCAGAATGCTCATGGCTCTGTCCTTATTCTTATGCTGGCTTCTTTCATCCTGGCATTCAACCACAGTACCCGTAGGTATATGGGTGATGCGGATAGCCGATTCCGTTTTATTGATGTGCTGACCGCCTGCACCGCTTGAACGGAAGGTATCAATCTGCAAATCGGCAGGGTTGATTTCAACATCAACCTCTTCTGCCTCTGGCAAAACGGCTACAGTTACAGTTGAAGTATGAATTCTGCCCTGGCTTTCGGTTTCGGGCACTCTCTGCACCCTGTGCACTCCACCCTCAAACTTGAAGCGTGAATATGCACCGTCACCCTCAATCATAAAGCT
Source organism: Acutalibacteraceae bacterium (assembly GCA_045533875.1). GTDB lineage: Bacteria > Bacillota > Clostridia > Oscillospirales > Acutalibacteraceae > CAG-177. The sequence goes on from JAZSIQ010000023.1 coordinate 1,511, forward strand.
GATTTCCTTATAGCCGCCAAGACCCGTTTCGTTTGCGCTGAGAATTTCACTCTTCCAGCCCCGTGATTCGGCATACATCGAGTACATTCTGAAAAGCACTCCTACAAACAGAGCACTTTCCTCTCCGCCGGCACCGCCTCTGATTTCAACAATAACGTTTTTATCGTCATTGGGGTCACGGGGAAGAAGCAGCACCTTAAGCTCATCCTTGATTTTTTCAAGCTTCTCGGCGGATTCGGTATATTCCTCCTCCACCATTTCACGGAAGTCCTTGTCCATTCCGCCTGCATCAAGCAAATGCTTTGACTCCTCATAGGTTGCCTGCACACCCTTGAATTCACGGTATTTTTCAACCACGGGCGCAAGCTTTTTCTGCTCACGCATGAGCTTTTTGTACTGCTCAATATCCGAAACAATCTCAGGGTCAAAGAGCTTTGCGTTTATATCTTCAAATTTTTCTTCAATATCTTTAAGCTTATTGAGCATAAATCCTCCGTGAATCAGTCAGTTTCTTCCCTGATTATTTTTTTTATATTCTTTTCAACCTTGACTCTTTCGTTCATTATCTCCCTGCCACAGCCTTCGCAGCGAATTCTGAAATCTGCCCCTATGCGAAGCACAAGGAAGCAATCCGCCCCGCAGGGATGCTTTTTTTTCATTATGAGCCTGTCACCGATACGGACGTCCATTAAACTTCCTCCAATGAGTCAATAATAATTAAAGAATCAGCGCGTTTATATTTATACATATTAATTATAGCATATTATTCCGTATTTGAAAACACGGTATTTCATACTTTTTACTTTTGAATGAAAAAAACTTTGCGTACATATACTTTAGAGTGAATACATTCGAACTGAATACGCTGCAAAGGTCGGATGTAACCACTCTAACAACGTAAACAGAATGGTGGTCTTAGAATGAACAACATGTATAAACCCGAAGGCGAACTTATTCACACTCAGGAAAACAAAAAATATCTCTCCTGCCGCTCAAGCCTGCGTGAAGCATTTTACAACTCTGTTACGCTTGAGGCACGTGTGATACGCTGCGACAGCGAGCACAACCTGTATGTTGACCTCGGCTGTATGAAAGGTATCATCCCCCGTTCACAGGGTGCCTGCGGCATAGATGACGGCACAACCCGAGACATTGCCCTCATTTCACGGGTAAACAAGCCCGTTGTTTTTAAAATCACGGGGTTTTCAGCCGACTCCAACGCTGAGCCCTGCGCCGTGCTCAGCAGAAAAGCCGTTCAGGCGGAATGTGGCGATAAATACATCAGCCGCCTTACCCCCGGCGACATCATTGATGCCACCGTTTCCCACATTGAAAACTTCGGAGTTTTCTGTGATATAGGAGCAGGAATCAATGCGCTGATGCCCATAGACAGTATTTCCGTTTCCAGAATCCCTCACCCGAGCGCACGCTTTTGCACGGGGCAAAGGATAAAAGCGGTTGTAAAAAGTATTGACGACATGGGCAGGCTTACCCTGTCACACAAGGAACTGCTCGGCACATGGGAAGAAAACACGGCTTCGCTCAACATAGGCGAAACCGTGCCGGGTATTGTACGCTCCGTGGAAAAATACGGAATATTCGTTGAGCTCGCGCCCAACCTTGCGGGGCTTGCCGAGTACACTCAGGGAATCACTCCGGGAAGCCATGCGGGGGTATATATAAAAAGTATTCTTACTCAAAAAATGAAAATCAAGCTGATAATTGTTGATTCCTTCGATGCCGATTACCCTGCAAGCGAGCTGAAATACTTCATCACCGAGGGTCACATTGACCGCTGGCAGTATTCACCCTCCGACTGTCAGAGAGTGGTGGAGACCGTTTTTTAATTGATTTGCGAAATTATTCTCGCTCCGCCGATAACGGTATCGCCGTCATAGAAAACAGCCGCCTGACCCGGAGTTACCGAACGCTGAGGCTCATCAAAAATCACGTTCACTCTTCCGTCGCCCTCAGAAGTTACGGTAGCCCACTGCTCCTTTGCCCTGAAGCGGATTTTCACCTGCGCCCTCAAAGGAGCATCAAGGGAATCAATGCTTATAAGATTGAGGCTGTCAGCAACAAGACCTTTGCTGTACTGGCTGCCGTTTTCACCAAGGATAACGGCATTCTCCTGCGCATTTATTGAGGTTACAAACATCGGCTTGCCGAAAGCGCCGAGACCCTTGCGCTGACCCACCGTATAACGGATTATTCCCTCATGCCTGCCTATGACATTACCCTGTAAATCAAGAAAGTTTCCTGCCTTTGATTCAATGCCCATTGCAGAAAGAAAAGAAACATAATCGTCATCAGGCACAAAGCAGATTTCCTGACTGTCGCCCCTGCTCGCAACGCTCAGCCCCTTATCTGCGCAGATTGCTCTTATTTCATCCTTGCCGCCCGAATTCTCAAGAGGAAAAATACTGTGTGAAAGCTGATATTCATTGAGCCCGTAAAGGAAATAGCTCTGGTCTTTGGGTCCCTCACTTCTCATAAGCAGAGTTTTGTCGCTTTCTTCGTCCTTTTTAAGCTTTGCGTAATGGCCCGTAGCAATCCCGTCCGCTCCGTTTTCCAGCGCAAAATCAAGCATTGCGCCAAACTTTATTTTCATATTGCAAACACAGCAAGGATTCGGGGTACGCCCGTTTTTATACTCCGAGGCAAAATTTGAAATAACCTCATTCCTGAATTTTTCACGAAGGTCAACCGTACGGTGCTCAATACCGAGAGCCTCAGCTACACTGCGCGCACTCTCCACATCCCTGAGAGTCTGATCGCCGTCCTTGAGAATCAGCGTAACGCCGCTCACTTCAAAGCCCTGCTCCAACAGCATTACCGCCGCCGCAGAGGAATCCACTCCGCCGCTCATGCCAAGCATTACTTTCTTCATTTTGCACCTCCTGAAAAAATACTGCGTTCAAGATAACATCATATTTTAGTGGAGAGTAAAGGTTTTGTCAATATTTTTCTTTAAATCTATTGAAAATCTTGACTTAATGGTATATAATTTGATTAAATCGAGGAAAATGCGGCATTTTAGGAGTGAATTGGATTATGGGCGCAGATTTACATTGTCATACAAAATTATCGCTTAGCTCAATGGGTATAGACAACCTCATAGCACTTGCGAAAAACAGAGAAATCAACACAATAGCTATCACCGACCGTGACTGTCAGGCAGGCGCAGTAAGAGGTAAAATAATAGGCGAGCGCAGAGGAATTAACGTTATACCCGGCGTTGAGCTTTCGTGCACGGATACAAAGAGAAACGAGCAGGCTCATATTCTCTGCTATCTGAGCGACAGTCCCGACCGTCTTGAAGGTCTTTGCCGCCACAATACTCTTGCAACAAAAAAAGCAAGCCAATTCATGACACTTAAAATTGCCCGCAAATATCCCATTACACCTGAGCTTGTTATTCAGTGCGCTACCGGCTCCACCTCGGTATTCAAGCAACACATCATGCACGCTCTTATGGAATGCGGTCTTACCAATGAAATCTACGGCGAGCTTTACGAAGAGCTTTTCAACCCCGAAAGCCCCGAGAACGTAATCGTTCAGGCTAAATATAAGGAGCCTGCAGAGGTGCTTGAGGCTATACACGAAGCAGGCGGAATCGCAGTGCTTGCCCACCCCGGCAAACGCTCAAACATCGAGCTTATTGAAGAGCTCATCCCCCTCGGGCTTGACGGTATTGAGGTCTGGCATCCCTCTCATACAGAGCAGCAGGTTGCAGAGCTTGCGGCAATAGCAAAGAAAAACGGTCTGCTTTCAATCGGCGGCACAGATTTCAGAGGTATGTACTCAAAGGGCGTACGCAGTGTTGGCGATATCAGCACCCCCGATGCAAATGTCAAAGCGCTCATGAGCTATAAATCAAAAATGAAAAAGCGCATGGCGGCTGCAAAATAATACTTTTTGAAAAATAACATCGGCTTACACTTCATTGTGCAAGCCGATGTTTCTTTATTTCTTTGATTTAAGAAGGGAATCCTTAATATCCCAAAGTTTCTGCGAAAGGTCAACATAATATGTATGCGGATTCTCAAAACGAAGTACTTCGTCCCACAGAGTATCAATCTGTGCCATGCAATAATCCTTAATCTCTTTTATGGGTCTGCGATTGAAAACACACTCGCCGTTGATGAAAAGAGGCTCAAGCAATTCCTTTGCTTCATAATTTTCAATAACCTTGCGCTTCCATGTGAAATTCGGGTCAAAAAGCTCGTAGGGCTTGCTGTCATCAACCGTTTCCGTATCAAGTGTAATCAAATCCGCCATAGCCTTGCCGCTTTCACGGTCAAAGAGTCTGTAAACCTTCTTGGAGCCGGGGGTGGTGATTTTGGCAACATTCTCGCTGAGCTTGATTTTGGGTACAATCTGACCATCCTTCTCGACTGCACACAGCTTGTAAACACCGCCGAAAACAGGGCTTGAGGATGATGTGATAAGCCTCTCGCCAACGCCGAAGGAACTGACCTTCGCACCCTGAATAAGCATATCTCTGATAATATATTCATCAAGCGAGTTTGAGGCAACTATGCCGCAGTCCTCAAACCCTGCTTCATCAAGCATCTTCCTTACCTTTTTGGAAAGGTAGGTGATATCGCCGCTGTCAATTCTCACACCCTTGGGGCGCTTGCCCATGGGAACAAGAACGTCGTTGAACGCTCTGATAGCGTTGGGCACACCCGATTTGAGAACGTTGTAAGTGTCTATAAGCACGGTGCAATTATCAGGATATCTTCTTGCATAAGCGCAGAAAGCATCATACTCACTGTCAAACATCTGCACCCAGCTGTGAGCCATTGTTCCCAATGCAGGAACACCGAAAAGCTCATCGCTTATTGTGCATGCCGTACCTGCACAGCCGCCGATATAAGCCGACCTTGCTCCGTAAACAGCGCCGTCAAAACCCTGAGCTCTGCGTGAACCGAATTCCATAACGGGTCTGCCCTCAGCCGCTCTTACGATTCGGTTTGCCTTGGTGGCAATAAGGCTCTGATGATTGATGCAGATGAGCACCATTGTTTCAATAAACTGTGCCTGAATAATGGGTCCCCTTACCTTTACAATAGGCTCGCCCGGGAAAACAGGTGTGCCCTCAGGCACTGCCCATACGTCGCAGGCGAATTTGAAATTCCTCAGATAATCCAGAAAATCTTCCTCGAAGCCCTTCGAGCGAAGATAATCAATATCTTCCTCTGAGAACTTAAGATTTGCAAGGTAATCAACAAGCTGCTCAACGCCTGCCATTACTGCAAATCCGCCGGAATCAGGTATCTGACGGAAGAACATATCAAAATACGCAATGGTGTCCTTGTGACCGTGGCTGAAATATCCGTTTGCCATTGTAATCTCATAAAAATCAGTAAGCATGGTAAGGTTGCGGTCAATCAGCGATTTCATACAATTACCTCCAAAAAATACAAAAAACAGATTAACAGTGTTATTATGCACCACACACCCGTTTTTTTCAATCCCCAATTTTATATTTGTATTAAAATCAATAACATACTATATAAAAATCAATGAATAATTATAAATATATCTTGCTTTTTTCTAATTGATATGTTAAAATGGCTTAAGCAACAAAAAACGGTCATTTTTTTACATTTTTCATTCGTTTTTCTCGTGAAATTATACAGACTGTATAACTAATATATGAGTGGATAAAAAATAACAGGAGGTAATTTAAGATGAGAATCAGAAAACAGGCTCTCGGTGACAGAAACATCATCGGCGCCAAGGTAGAGGCAAGACGCAAGGCTATCAACATGAAGCAGAAGGATCTTCTTACTCAGCTTCAGGTCAAGGGTATTGACCTTAACGCTTCAGGTCTTTCTAAGCTTGAAGGTCAGCTCAGGTATGTAACTGATTTTGAGCTTAAAGCGCTTTCCGAAATTCTCGGAATAAGCGTAAATGAACTCCTCGGCACAGATAAATAAAAACACTTTAATCCGCTTAAAAACACGGTGTATTATGAAGGCTTCAGCTCCGTAATGCGCCGCTTCTTTTTTTTATAAATAGTAACCCCCCGGCTTAGCCGGGGGTTCTTCATATGCGGGCAAAGCCCTATGTTACTGGCATCGCCTTAAGGCGTACCCGACGCGTTCCTTTTGCAAAGGATGCCTTTTTAAAG
>JAZSIQ010000055.1:0-21175 GCA_045533875.1 Acutalibacteraceae bacterium
ATGAGCATTCCTCTATGTTATAATTAAAATAATATTAATTATCCCGAAAGGATGTTGAATATATGACGCAGTACAATTCCCTTTTATGGTACGCAGAGCCTGCCAAGGCTTGGACTCAGAGTCTTCCTATCGGTAACGGCACCCTCGGTGCAATGATTTACGGCTCAGTTAACAGCGAGCTGCTTTCGCTCAATCATGATGAATTATGGACGGGTTATCCGCAGGATACAAATTATGTTAAAAACGCTCCCGAAGCCCTTAAAAAGACACGCGAGCTCGTTATGCAGAACAACTTCATCGAGGCCCAGAAAGTCTGCGAGGCAGGCTTCCAGAGCCGTTGGAGTCAGGCATACATGCCTTTGGGTGACATTAAAATAGATTTCAACTCCTGCAAACGCGCCCGCAGCTACAAACGAAGCCTCGATATTTCAAATGCAATTGCAAGCGTTGAATACACCCAAAACGGCGTTGATTTTAAAAGGGAATATTTTGCTTCCTTCCCTGACAAGGTTATAGCGGTCAAATTCACCGCAAGCAAGCCTGCTCTTAATTTCACTCTTGCCCTCACAAGCAAGCTCAAATCTTTTTCTTTTACCAGAAACGATATACTCTGGCTTGACGGTGAATGTCCGTCTGACAACTGCGAAAACATGGAAACGGGCAAAAACCGCTACATTGACGATGATGAATGCCGAGGAATTCAGTTCAGAGCCGGCGTAAAGCTTACCGCTGACGGTAAAGTCACCTATGCCGATGACGGCATCACCGTTGCCGATGCAAGCGAAGCAACATTTTTCTTTACCTGCGTAACGAGCTTTAACGGTTACGATAAAAGCCCTTTCCTTGAGGGTAAAGAATACAAAAAGCCCTGTGCAGATATCCTTGAGAGCATTTCAGACTATGAAACCGTAAAGAAAAACCATATTGCTGACTATACCGATATCTACAACAGAGTAAGTCTTGACCTCGGCGAAAGCGAGCATTCCGCCCTCCCCACGGACAAAAGACTAAAAAAATTTGCCTCAACCAAAAAAGATCCCTCGCTCATCACCCTTATGTATAACTACGGCAGATTTCTCTCCGTTACTTCCTCCCGCGAAGGCTCGCAGCCCTCTACCCTTCAGGGTATCTGGAATCACCGAGTAAATCCTCCATGGAATTCAAACTATACAGTAAACATCAACACAGAAATGAACTACTGGCCCGTGCTTATGTGCCGTATGCCGGAAGTAAATCTTCCCCTTATCAAGATGGTTGAAGAGCTTTCAGTAAAGGGAGAAAAAACCGCAAAGGTATTTTATGACGCCCCCGGATTTGTAAGCCACCATAATGTAGACCTTTGGCGCCTTACCACACCCGTGCCCGGCAACGCATCATGGAGCTTTTGGCCCGGCTCCTCCGGTTGGCTCTGCCGCCATTTATTCGAGCATTACGAGTACACCGCAGACATAGATTTCCTTAGAAACACGGCATATCCCGTTATGAAAAAAGCTGCTGAGTTTTACCTTTCACAGCTTGCTGACAACGGCAACGGCAAGCTTATCTTCCCCGCCGGAACTTCCCCCGAAAACCTTTTTGTGCAAGGCAAAGAATTCTGCGCAATAGGCAAAACCTCCACAATGATAATGAGCATTATCAAGGATTTGTTTACCGCCTGCATAAAGTCAAGCAAAATTCTTGAATCTGACGGCGATTTTGCCGCAAAACTTCAGGATGCTCTTGATAATATGCTTGGTTTTGAAATCGGTTCAAAGGGTCAGTTGCTCGAATGGGATGATGAATATGTCGAAGAAGATGTTCACCACCGCCATGTTTCCCATTTGTATGCCCTGCACCCCGCAAGCCTCATCACCGCTGACGGTACTCCCGAGCTTGCTGCCGCCTGCAGAAAAACCCTCGAAGGCAGAGGCGATAACGGCACAGGCTGGAGCCTTGGTTGGAAAATCAACTTCTGGGCAAGACTCTTTGACGGTGACCACGCTCTTAAGCTTATCGAAATGCAGCTTCGCCCCGTTAAAAGCATAGGCATTAAATACAGCAAAGGCGGCGGAACATACGAAAATCTCTTCGATGCCCATCCTCCCTTCCAGATTGACGGTAATTTCGGTGCCACAAGCGGTATAACCGAGATGCTCATGCAGTCACGTGACGGCAAAATTTATCTGCTTCCCGCCCTGCCCTCTTCATGGAAAAACGGCGAAATCAAGGGTCTGCTTGCCAAGGGCAATATTATTGTTGATATAGCCTGGGAAAACGGAAAACTCAAAAATTATACACTCAACGGCAAAGGCGACATAACCGTAGTTTACAAAGGCGAGGAAAAACAGGTTTCTCTGAGTGCAAAAGCCGAAACCTTTGATGCATAATGAAATACGACCTTTATGATTTTGACCTGACTGCTTTTCCGTACGACTGTGAAACCGTTTTTCTTTTTGAAACCATGTTCACTCACCCGTGGCTGTTTTTTCTGATACCTTATCAATTGGTATGCATAACTCTTTATTTTCTTGGCTTCGGCGGAAAATACAAAGGTAAGTGCTTCATATTTTTAAGATTTGTAAACGGCGAAAAGCTTGTTAAAAAATTCTGGAAACGCCACGAAAAACATATTTATCCCTTGTTTTATAAAGAAAACAGAAATTTTCCGAGCGTTGTTTGTTCAGCATCGCCCGAATTTCTTATAACTCCTATTTGTAAAAAACACGGGATTGATGTAGTTATAGCAACACGGATGGATATTAAAAGCGGAAAAATTATAGGCAAAAACTGCAAAGATGAAGAAAAAATAAAGCGCATTGCAGAAAAGCTGCCAACCGCCGTTTTCAGAAATGTTTATTCAGACGATTTAAAAAGCGACATTCACATTTTCCGTTTGGGCGAAAGATGCTTTAAAGCAAAGCGCGGCACCTTAACAGAAATGACCCTTGAGGAAATTGAAAAATCCATAAAATAAAAGCAGCCCGCACTAAAAGTTGCGGGCTGTAAATTCAAGGAACAGTAACCATGAACGAAGAATTACAGTTAAAAAACCGATTCACGGAGCTCAGCGAACGCTCATACTCAAGAGGATGCTATGCTTACACGGAATTTCTCACTCTTGCCGAGCAGGATATCCTTACCAAAACTCTGCCCGCCAACAGATACTCCCTATATGGCGGAATAAAAGATGCTCAGCGAAAAATCGCCTGCTTCGGTAACGAGGATATCTGCGGATACGAAGAAACTCCTCCCATTACAATAATCAGGATTGCTCCCGTTTCAATGAAATTTGCCGACACTCTTACCCACCGAGATTTTCTTGGCTCACTTATGGGGCTCGGTATACGCAGAGAAGTGTTCGGCGATATTATAACCGAGCAAAACACGGCATATCTTTTTTGCCTTGAAAGCATTGCCGCATATATTACGGAAAATCTGACCCAGGTAAAGCATACAACCGTAAAATGCTCCGTTGAAAATGAACTGCCCGAAATCTGCATAAGTGAACCCGAGGGGCAGGAATTTGTTGTGGCAAGTGAAAGGTGTGATGCAATTGTTGCGGCTGTTTATTCGCTTTCAAGAGCGAACAGCCAAAAACTTTTTGCGCAAAAGCTTGTATTCATCAACAGCTCTCTTTGCGAAAATCCCGAAGCCTCCCTCAAAGCAGAGGATATTGTAAGCGTGAGAGGCTACGGAAGATTTATTTACAAAGGAATAAAACTGCAGACTAAAAAAGGCAAAAACCGCATAACAGCGGCAGTTTATTGAAAAATGAGGACAGTTCGCAAAACGAACTGCCCTCTGTTTTTTATTCTTCGTTATTATTCTCACTCTGCTCGATTTCATCAAGCTTTACGGTTTCTTCCGATATGGGTGAAGATTCCGAAGCTGCTGCAGGAGCAATAGTATCAGCACCCTTTTTCTTTTTTATAATCACAACTGCCGCTACCGCCAAAATCGCTGCCAGAACAATAACGGCAATAAAAACATAGCGAAGGTTGTTTTCTTCCGAGTCAGAGTCAGTCTCACTCTCAGCGGTTGTAAGCTCAACGGTATTCTGTACAACAGGAAGTGACTGCTCCGAAAATGCATAACCCATGCTGTTTGCAAAGGTTTCTGCTGCTGACCCGGTCTTTCCGTATACTATAAAATCCTCATCAACGTTGCTGAAGGTCGATTCATCAATAGAGGTAACGCAATCGGGAATAATTGCGCTTTTTGCCGTAATCTCTTGGAATGCACGGGCACCAAGATGCGTAACGGGCTTGGAATCAATCTCGGGAGGGATTACAACATCAGCTTCACCGCCGATATAATAAGAAATCATAACGGATTTACCGTCAACTATTTGATAATAAAAGATGCCTTCGTGGATATAAATAGTATCACCGACATCAACGCCCTGTGTTGTGGAAGCAAGCGCACCGTCAGGCAATGCCGTTACGGTAACAGGTCTTGTGGTAACAACATTTTGTCTTGTTGTGGCAGGCTTTTTCGCCGTTGTTGACTGAGTCGAAGTGCTTTGACTCTGCTCTTGAGTACTCTGCTGAGACTCCTCAACGGGATATGTGGTGCTCTGCTGAGAGGTTGATTCCTGCGAAGACTGCTCGGAAGTATTCGTTTCATCCTGAGCGGTTGTGGTTACGGTGGTTGAGGTAGTGGTGGTAGTGGTCAATGCAGCAGCGCCGTTTTCCCACTCGCAGATATAAGCGCACTTTTCATCAGCAGTACCTGTAACCCAATCGCCGCTTTTGCTGTTAATCTTTGCATATATATCATCAGTTGCAGAAGGAGCTTTACCTGATGACCATTTTGAATACTCAATAACTGAGCCGTATTCGCCCCAGGTCCAGGTGGTGTTTCTTTCATTAACAGCGCCTATCCAGCAATAATCAGAGATATTCTTTAAAATAAATTCCTGCTCACTTGCGCTCTCAATATAAACAAGATGACCTGACATCTTTTCGCAGTATTCCTGCGCATCATCCCTTTTGGCTTTATCGTAAAAAACATAGTAAGCATTGTTGCCGAAAACAATAGCGTCCTCAGGCACCTGAGCGCGGCTTACCGTTGCGCCCGCAACCATTGCGCAAAGCATAACTATTGCGCAGGCTAAAGCTTTGATTCTTTTCTTCATTTTATTATTCCTCCGAAAATTAATCCACATAATTATAGATTTAAAAGCACTCAAGGTCAACAAATAAAAGAGGATTTTTTAATTTTTTAATAATTATTTAATAATTAACAGCCTGTGCAAAAATATATGCACAGGCTGTTTGACGGTAATATTCGTTTTTCAGCGTTCCTCGCGGAAATACGCAAGACCAAGCGCCGAGGGGGGCTGATTCTCTTTTTTCTTATGGACACTGGAAATTATAAGAACAATGATTGTTACAAGATAAGGCACCGCCTCAAGCAGAGAGCTCTGAGCCGAGGTCATCTTGATACCGAAAACAACAATGTAATTATAAAGCCAGTAACAAAGGCCGAAAATGAATGATCCCCAGATAAGATTGATGGGACGCCATACAGCAAAGATTACAAGCGCTACCGCAAGCCAACCAAGTGCCTGCAGACCGCCTGCCGCACCTGTGGACCAACCGCCGTAGTTATAGTCAAGAATATAATACGCACCGCCGAGACCCGCAATGCCCGCACCTATTGAAGTTGCGAGATACTTATATTTTGATACATTGATGCCTGCGGCATCTGCAGTTGCAGGATTTTCGCCAACCGCTCTGAGGTTAAGACCTGCTTTGGTCCTTTTGAGGAAGAAAGCCATAACAACGGCAATAACTACGGCAAGATAAAGCATAAATCCGTGAGAGCAAAGGAAAGCTTCGGCAATCTGCGCCGCCGTGCTTTCGCCAAAATCAAGCGGAATTGTTTTGCAGAAAAGGCTGTTTGCATAAGTAGCCTTAACCGTAACAACGCCTTCCGGTATAATGAAAGTACCGAAAAACTTTGCAAGACCGGTGCCGAAAATGGTCATGGCAAGGCCCGTAACATTCTGGTTAGCCCTGAGAGTTGTTGTAAGGAAGCAGAAAAGTGCTCCTGCCAGAGCAGAGAAAAAGAATGCACAGAAAAGCGCAATGCAAATGGTAAGAACAGGGTTGGGATTTTCTGTATTCATCTCATAAAGATAGGTGCAGCCAAAACCGAAAGCACCGCCGATGCACATGATGCCGGGAGTGCCGAGATTCATGTTACCCGATTTTTCGGTGAGGGTTTCACCCAGAGAGCCGTACATGATAACAGCGCCGAAAAGAATTGCTCTTACTATCCATGAAAGCACGGTACTAAGCATTCTGCGCACCTCCCTTGGCTGATTTTTTCTTGAAAATGTTCTTTACATAATCACAGAAAACAAGGCGGTAATTGAGGAAAAATGCGCCGCCTATGATACAGAAAAGAACAATACCTATCATTACGTTGCCTGCGCCAACAGAGAATTCGGGGAAGCTGTTGCCGAGCTGTCCCGTTCCTTTTTCAAGGAAAAGGATAAGCAATGAAATGAAAATCATACCGATTGTATTGAAGTTGGCAAGCCACGCAACAATAATTGCAGTAAAGCCGTAACCGTTTGTAACGGTATGCACAGCCTCGGCAGAATAGGCAATGGAGTGGTTCTGCGCCGCAACGGTAAGACCGCCGCAAAGACCGCAGATTGCGCCCGAAATTGCCATTGTTCTGATGATAACCTTTTTAACGTTAATGCCTGCGTACCTTGCAGTATTTGCAGAGTCGCCTATAACGGAAATTTCATAGCCGTGCTTTGTCTTTTTAAGATAGAAGTACATTATAAAAGCAAGAGCCACGAAAATTATAATATTCCAGGTGTAGCTGTGGTCAAGCAATGAAGGGAACCAAGTTTCTTTATCAAAGGTAGGAAGTGCCGAAAGCTTGCCTTTCCACATGTTGTAGAAATAGTCCATTATTTTCATTGCAACATAGTTCAGCATAAGAGTAAAGAGCGTTTCATTCGTGCCGAAATACGCTTTAAAAACAGCAGGAATAATTCCCCATACAGCGCCTGCAATAATGCAAACGGTAATCATAACAACAAGCATCATGGGTTTTGACATACTGCCGGCATAATCATGCATGATAATTGCGGTTGCAAGGCCGCCGATTACCACCTGACCCTCAGCGCCGATATTCCAGAATTTCATTTTGAATGCAGGAGTAAGGGCAACCGAGATGCAAAGAAGCTTTGCGGCATAAATGGCGGTATCCCACATCATGATACGCATACTTCTTTCATTGCCGGGGATACCGAAGGTGCCGTTCCACATCTGACTGAGAGCTTCACCGATTGAGATTTCACCCTTGCCGACTATAAGTATGTATGCCGAGCAGATAAGAAGTGCCGCAAAAAGCGAGCCTGCTCTTACCGCCACAGAGCGTTTACGGGAAGGAGTTCCCTTTTTGACGATGCGCACAAAAGGCTCACGGTTGGCATCATCATGTTTTTTTGCTTTAGCCATTAAGAGACTCCTCCTCTCTCATGTTAGTCATAAGCAGACCGATTTCGGCCTTTGTTGTGGTTCTTGCATCAACAATTCCGTTAACCTTGCCTGCACAAAGAACCATAATCTTATCGGCAAACGCAAGCAAAACGTCGAGATCCTCACCTACGAAAATAACTGCAACGCCTTTTTTCTTCTGCTCATCAAGAAGATGATAGATGGTAAGCGAGGTGTTGATATCAAGACCTCTTACCGCATAAGCAGTCATCAGCACGCTGGGGGTTGCGGCAATCTCTCTGCCGATAAGTACCTTCTGAACATTACCGCCCGAAAGATTCCTGATTGGAGTATCAATACCGGGGGTTACAACCTCAAGCTCGTCCTTAATTTCATTGGCAAGCTTGCGTGAATACTTTTTATCGGCAAAAATACCCTTGCCTCGCTTATAATGGCGAAGCATCATATTTTCGGTCATGCCCATTGAGCCGACAAGACCCATACCGAGTCTGTACTCCGGCACAAACGGAAGAGCAACGCCGAGTTCACGTATTTTCCTGGGGGATTTGCCTACAAGCTCCTTGGATTTATCGCTGCCCTCGGGATAGTACATTATACTTGAGCCGGGGCTCGCAGTCTGCAATCCTGCAATTGCCTCAAGCAGCTCCTTCTGACCGCAGCCGGAAATGCCGGCAATTCCGAGCACCTCGCCGCTGTTGGCGGTAAATGAAACATTATCAAGCACTGATATACCGTCCGCATTCTTGCAGGTAAGGTTCTTTACAATAAGCCTTGGCTTCGGGTCAACAGGCTCAGAGCGTTCAATATCAAGGTCCACCTTCTGGCCTACCATCATCTCGGTAAGAGACATTTCTGTAGCATCCTTGGTTTCAACCGTGCCTGCGAGCTCACCCTTGCGCAGAATCGTAACCCTGTCAGAAACAGCAAGCACTTCATTGAGCTTGTGAGTGATTATTATAATACTCTTGCCGTCATCACGCATATTGCGTATAACCTTGAACAGTCTCTCTGTTTCCTGCGGGGTAAGAACGGCGGTAGGCTCATCGAGAATAAGTATATCCGCTCCCCTGTATAGCACCTTTATAATTTCAAGAGTCTGCTTCTGTGAAACGCTCATGTTGTAAACTTTTTGCTCAGGGTCAAGCTCAAAGCCGTATTTATCGCATATATCTTTAATTCTGGCGGCAACAGCCTTAAGGCTGTATTTGCCCTTTTCATTCATGGCAAGGGCAACATTTTCCACCGCCGTGAAAATATCTACCAATTTAAAATGCTGGTGAATCATACCGATGCCGTTTTCAAAAGCATCCTTGGGAGAGCGGATTGAAACCTGCTCGCCTTTAATTAAAATTTCACCCTTATCGGGGAAATAAATGCCCGAAAGCATATTCATAAGGGTTGTTTTACCGCTGCCGTTTTCACCCAGCAGGGAGAGAATTTCACCCTTATAAGTAATAAAATCCACATCCTTGTTTGCAACAACGGAGCCGAAGGTTTTGGTGATGTTTCGCATTTCGACTGCAATTTGCTTTTGTTTTTGCTCCATATTCTTCCCTCACATCAGTGCATTTGCAATACTGTTAATCCAAAAGAGGGAAGCCTCCGCCTGAAGGCTCCCCTCCGTTTTTGTAATAAACTAAATTTTATTCTGCTTCGTAATCGGAAGCGATCTCTGTAATACCGTCAATACGGATATCAAAATAAGGTGCGGAACGGAGAACTGACTCTTCAAAATAAGTTACGCCGTTTTCAGTCTTGATGCATTCTGCGCCGTTCATACCGTAAGCAGCAGTATAAGTGGTAATATTCTTGCCGTCTACGGTGAACTTGGAGCAATCAAATACCTTAAGAGAACCGTCTTTGATTGCGGCAATAGCAGCTTCTGCAGCTTCCTTGGTGCCCTCTGCGCATGCGGAACCAAGCTCAGTGCAGCAAACCGCATCGTTATTGTAGCCTTCAGACCAATCCTGAGGAACTTCTTTACCCTCAAGAACAGCTCTGAAGAGAGTTTCATAATAGGCTTCCCAGTTGTTTGAAGCAGAGGTAAGAGCTACATCGGGAGCAACGTCAAGCATAGATACATTGTAACCTACGGAGAAGCACATTGTATTTGTGCCTGCTGCATTAGCCTTCTGAACAGCTGCGGGAGCGCCGGTTGAGTCAGCATGCTGACCGATGATTACGCAGCCCTGCTCAAGAAGATACTCGCCTACAGCAGCTTCTCTCTCCTCACTGAACCAGGAGTTTGTGTACTTAACAATCATTTCAACGTTTTCAACAACACTCTTGATTCCAAGATAAAATGCGGTATAACCTGAAACAACTTCTGCATAATTGAAAGCGCCTACATAACCAATCTTTATAGCGCCGTTTTCTGTATATGCCTTGGGATAATCGTCAGCATTAAGCTCGCCGGAATCAAGAAGAGCCTTAAGCTTTGTGCCAGCGATAACGCCGGAGATGTATCTTGACTCATAAACATCGGTAAATGCGTTTACATAGTTGGGAAGGCCTGTGCCTGCTGCAAGGTCGCCGGTCATGGAAACAAAAGTAATATCAGGGTTGTCCTCAATAACGGTACCTAAGTTGAACTGATGACCGTAGGAGTTTGTGATAATGATATCACATCCGCTTGCGATAAGGTTGTTTGCGTTAGTTTCAACGGAGGTATCCTCGGGAATCTTCTTCTTATACTCGATGGTAACTGTTTTGCCTTCAGCTTCAAGAGCTGCTGCGGCTGCCTCAATGCCGTTCATGTGAGCAAGTGTGTAACCCTCAGTTTCGTCACCGATAAGAATAGCGCCTACCTTGAGTGACTCTGCGCCTGTGCTTTCGCCCTTGTCGTCGCCTGAGCCGCCGCAAGCTGCAAGGCCAAAGAGAAGAACTGCAGCCATGAGAAGTGCCAATAATTTTTTCATGATTTTCCTCCTGCTTTTAAATTTATATTGCAATTTTTATTATTGCCCGTTTTATTGTGCAAAAGTCACCGTTCCGTTTTCAAGGGACGAAACCATTGCAAGGGATTCAACTCTTATGCCGCTGTTGCGTATAAGCTTGCCGCCGTCCTGAAAGCATTTTTCGATAACAATACCTGCGCCTGCAACCTCGGCGCCTGCGCTTCTTACTATTTCGATTAACCCAAGCAGCGCCTGACCGTTTGCAAGAAAATCATCAACGATAAGAACAGTATCCTGCGCATTTATAAACTCTTTGGAAACGATAATATCATATACCCTGCCGTGAGTATAGGAAGTAACCTTTGCCGTGTAAACATCGGAGGCTATGTTTTTGGTCTGCGTTTTCTTTGCAAAAACAAGCGGAACGCCCATTTTATAAGCAACAAAGCTTGCTATTGCAATGCCCGAAGCTTCAATGGTAAGTACCTTTGTTATGCCGCAATTGTCATAACGGCGGTTGAACTCTTCACCTATTTCAGCCAACAGCCCGGTATCAATCTGATGATTTATAAAACTGTCTACCTTTAAAACGTTACCGGGAAAAACCTTTCCGTCCTTTATGATTCTTTCTTTAAGAATCTTCACCGTATCCCTCCACACGCAAAACTCGTAAATAATAAATATATTATTTAATATGCTACGAATTTAATATACTACAAACAGCGACTTATTTCAAGAAATATATTTATAAAACTTACAATATTTTCAACAAATATTCCACAGCACGCTTACCGAAATTATTTTGTGCTCAAACACTTGATTTTTGAAACACTTTGCGATATAATACACAGAGCATCAAGCGCCGGTGTGATGGAATTGGCAGACGTGACGGACTCAAAATCCGTTGGTAGCGATACCGTGTGGGTTCGAGTCCCACCACCGGCACCAGAAAAAACACCTTTTGTCCGTAGACAAAAGGTGTTTTCTTTTCAGCTAAATCCCTCCTTAAGGACGGGATAACTCCCACTACCGCAAAACGGAATCCGATTTTGTATGGAGAAGAACGGATTTAATTTCAGCTGTAATGCATATTTCATTGAAATGTTAATGCTTTTATGATACAATTAATTTGAGAAACTTGAATTTACAGAATATTTTAGTCTTGATCGGAGGTAGTTTTGTGAAATATCGTGAAGATAAATACGGCAACAAACTTTCTGTTTTAGGCTTCGGCTGTATGCGATTTAAAAAGAAAATGGGCAGAATAAACATGGAGGATGCAGAGCGTCAGATAATGTCAGCTTTTAATAAGGGCATAAATTATTTTGACACAGCATTTATTTATCCCGGAAGCGAATCGGCAATAGGAGAAATTTTTGAAAAAAACAATATCCGTGATCAAGTCTATATTGCAACGAAACTTCCCCCACAGCTTATGCGCAGTACAGATATCCTTGATAAGTTTTTTAACGAACAGTTAAAAAGGCTTCGTACGGACCACATTGATTTTTATCTTATGCATATGATGGCTGACATTAAGATTTGGGAACGTTTGAAAAGCATAGGAATTGAAAAGTGGATAGAAGAGAAAAAAGCAAGCGGAGCAATTCGTCAGATCGGATTTTCATATCACGGTGGTTCGGATATGTTCTGCAAAATAATTGATGCCTATGACTGGGATATGTGCCTTATTCAGTATAACTATATGGATGAACATACTCAGGCAGGGCGTAAAGGCTTGAATCACGCTAACGAAAAAGGGATTCCCGTTATGATCATGGAGCCTCTTCGCGGCGGCAGACTTGTTAATGATCTTCCTCCGGACGCAAAAAAGATTTTTGACGGACATACCGTTAAGCACACGCCTGCGCAGTGGGCGTTTCGCTGGCTGGGGAATCAACCCGAGGTCACGGTTGTGCTTTCGGGCATGAATTCCGATGAAATGGTAGAGGATAATGTAAAAACTGCATCTGACACCGAAATCGGCGAGCTGACCGCCAAAGATGAAGAAATGCTCAAGAGAGTTGTTAAAGCTATCAACGCAAAAATGAAAGTTCCTTGCACCGGTTGCGGATACTGTATGCCCTGTCCTCAAAACGTTAATATCAGCGGAACTTTTTCTGCATATAACCGTCGTTTTACTGACAGCAGCTTTGCAGGATTTAAAGAGTATGTCAAAAATACAATTTCACAGCAATATGCACCGGCTTCAAAGTGCGTAGCCTGCGGAAAATGCGAAAAGCATTGCCCGCAGAGCATTGAGATAAGGAAGCAGCTGAAAGAAGCAGAAAAAGAGCTTGAAAGCAATTCATACAAAGCACTCAGCAAAGTTATATCAGCGTTCAGAAAGAACAAATAACATATATCTTATACAGTAAATTTGCAGGCGGTTATAATTAAACTCAAATTAACAGTATTAATTGACAAATCCCAATTTGTCAAGCGAAGTTTTATTTTGCTTGTTTAAAACAAACACGTTATTAGCAATCATGCAAAAAATAAATCCGAACCTGTCTTCTTCAGAGAAGCTCAGGTTCGGATTACTTGTTTATTTTATGAATCAGTTTCGGGTTATAATACCCCTCGTTTTCCGTATGTTACAATAACATTTATTACGCTCAACCGTTATTATTTACGTTGTTGGCAATAAATTCAATAAAGAGCTTGAACCAACGCACAAATGCATTGATGGCTACCCTGATCTTATCAAAAATTGTTTTAGGCGTATAAACGTCGGGGTCGGCATCCCAAAACTCCACGTCGCAATTTTCTTCAGTCATCGGGAAAAGAAGATCTTCCTGAGTATTATACAGCATAAACTGAGTATACGGGAAATCATCAATAGTCAGCTGTCTGTCAGCCGAGCAAATATCATAAAGCATTTGAAGCTCATAAGTGGTCCAGTTGGAATGGCTTGAGCCTTTAATGAACCACGTGGTATCCGGGTAAAGACACGTGGAAGCATCGATGAGCTTATCGGGCGAAATGTACTTACCTTTGCCTTCTGAAACTCTCTGTGCGATATAATCCTCAGAAAGAGTTTCATAAACACTTGAGGTTGTTGCACCGAAGGATGAACGCTCAACAGAAGCAAACTGGTCGCCAACCATATCAGAACTTGCACAAACGGGTACTATCTGATAGCCGTACTTTGAAATAATACCTAAATTTGCACCGCCGTCTTTGATTTTCTGAAGGAGTTCAGGAACTCTCTGGCGAACCTCTCTGTCATAATTATCAAGCTTCTCAATAAGACCTGCATACTTTATTCTCTTTTCGCTGCCCTCTTCACCGAAAACATAATACTTTGCAGATTCATAATCTTCGGGTGAAACGCATGCCCAATAATTAGGCCATGTATAGAAGGTTGAAAGAGCAAAAGCAGAGGTTACACCCTTAACAAGCTTGTCATAAAAGATATTTTCGGTTGTGCTGATAATGCCTTCAATAAGACCTGTCTGAACAAGCATTTCAATGGTTTCCATAACAAACTCATCAATACTGAACATACCAAGTCCGTCAACATCACGCAGGATTCGCATAACCGCAGGAGGGGCAACATCAAATTTTGCACAAATAACCTCGCTGAGGATTTCAGCGCCGCCTACAACACTGCCGTCAATGCCGACACCCTGAATATCTTCAACACCATACTTTGCAACATAAGCCAGAAGAACATTGGTGCCCAGGCAGGTTGCGGTGATTCCGACCTTTTCACATCCGGTTGTTCTTTTTATATCCTGGATATATGAGTGAAAAACATCGGCTGTTTCCATGGGATCCAATCTCCAGTCATAATAGAACCAGTAATCAATCCATGAATAGTAACCTTTATCGCCCTTTTTGTCGTTATTTCTTTTATATTCCATTTCCTGCTTGCGGACCTCGGACAAACCGGAGCCGTTGGTTACATTGCCGTTTTCATCAAGCAGGGAGCTTGCAAAAAGCTTGCCGAGTTCTGTTTCAAGGCCTGCATAAAGGTCATCCCAGTTATTCATTGTCAAGCCCTTTGCAATCGCCGGAAGAAATGTTTTGGCAAGCTCTTTGTAGATTTCGCTGTTGTCCGTACCTTCTGCATTGTCGCCGGAAAAAAGCTTTGTTAAATCGTTATAATGAAAAATCTTATTTCCCTCAGTGTCATACAGCGCCTCGCCATCACCCGAAATACGGATAACGGGAATCTGGCTTTGAGTTTCGTCTATGTTGACCCACGAAAAAGCAGGCAGCATAAAGCTGAGCACAAGCACAACCGACAGTAAAATTGAAACTAATCTTTTCATAACTGTTCCTCTCCCTAATTAAAATTTGATAAAATTAAAACAACCTTCTTAAACAAACTGTTTTTCTATAACCTTATGCATTATATAGTAAAATTTTACTTTTGTCAATGTGTACACCATATTGTTGAAACTTCCGACATTTTGTGATATGATTAATTGACAAATTTCGGAAGCGAGGATGATTAAATGAAAAAATTTCGCATAGCATCGCTGATACTTCTTGCAATAACAACTGTGATAAGCGTTGATTTGCTGTTCAATTTTCTCGGCAACATAGACCCCGTGCAAAATGACGGACTTGGAATGTTCAGCATTATTATCCCGGGGCATGTTTATTTCGGTGACAGTATGTGGTCCCTTGAAAGATTCTATGATGCTTTTGTAATCAGCGCCCTTGTGTCTCTTGCAGTATTTATTGAAAACATCATTCTGTCAATTATCGCTATTGCCAAAAGCAAAAATATAGTACAATAAACAAAATAAGGAGAATATTATGGAATTATTCAAACAAATCTGGTCCGCTGACCCGTACGCCGCTTTTGCGGTAATCTGCCTTATCGGCTATTTCTTCGGCATGGCAATTGTATTCATCATCAACCCAATTAAAAACGCCGAAAGCTTTTCCGTAAAACCTGTTGACAACGCAGGCAAAACCGAAATCCGTGTTTACTACGGCGGAATATCCTTTGCACTCGGCGCTTTTCTGCTTTTCCTCACCGTATCACTCGGCACTGCATTTTACTCACTCGTAGGCGGTTTATTTTTTGCAACAACCGTTTTCGTTACAAGAACAATATTTCTTTGTGTTGACAAGGGTTGGAAATGCCCCTACACCAAGCTCGCCATCCCT
The DNA here is from genome assembly GCA_045533875.1 of Acutalibacteraceae bacterium. Classification (GTDB taxonomy): domain Bacteria; phylum Bacillota; class Clostridia; order Oscillospirales; family Acutalibacteraceae; genus CAG-177. The sequence continues at coordinate 15,494 of JAZSIQ010000055.1, forward strand.
GCCGAGGGCTTTTTTGTAATAGCCCTGTGGACCTGCTTCATTCTTTCAAAAACTAACTGATTATAATTTAAAAGGCTGTATCGGCAACCGCTCAGGTGCTGATACAGCCTTATTTTATGCATTGATTTTTTCTTCTTTTTCTGCCATAAGCTCTCTGCGTTTTTTAAGTTCCGCTTCAATAAAGGCTCTTTGCTCTTTATCATCCTTAACAAACATGATAGCGATAACATAAAGAATCTGACCGATAACGGGACCGAGCATGAAAATGGGCCACTGCCACTTCATATAAAGCGCACCCTGCTGGTGATTCTTAAGTGAGCCGTCATACTTAATCCAGTCAAGTATTAAGCCGCTGAGCAGAAGATTGACCGCTGAGGCAATTTTGGTAATAAAATTCTGAATTGAGAACGAAATACCCTCTGTGCGTTTTCCTGTTTTATACTCAACATAGTCAATGGAATCGCTTGTAAGGGAACGGTGTGCAACGTCCATCATGTTTGACGGAATTGCAACTATCGCCATAAGAGCGCAAACAACATAAATTGCTCCAACACTTTCAAAGCCTACAAAATAACTGATTGTTCTCAGAATAATGGAAGTACCCTGTGCAAGAATAAGAATTCTCTTCATTCCGCCTACTTTATCCGATATTTTGGTAGCGAAAAAAAGAGCAATGGCGCCCGGAGCACCCATAAGAACACTGTAAACAACCTGCGAAGTGCCTCCGTCAAAGCTTGCAAATCCGAAGTTAAAGCTCTCTCTGCTTTCAAAGAAATATGCCCAGGGCAGAAGCGCCGAGGTAATATTGCTGAGGAACCTTGCAAGAGATATGAGAAGTAGGGTTTTATTGTGCCTCAAAACAAAAATTGCTTCAAAGATGCTTTCGTTTGTTTTGGGAGTTTCTACTCTTTCTTTCATCGAGTGAGCTGACAAGGATATCATTTCACCGCCAAGACCGAAAACAAGCGCAAACACGGCAAAAACGGTAACGTCATCCCAACCGAAAGTTCCCGATACAAAGGAACGAATCATCTGAAACGCACCTGCGATAATTGAGCCGGCGCCTGCACCGATTGTTACCCACTGAGAAACCTTGGCACGCTCTTTTGAACTTGGCGATGATACCGCCACCATTCCCCACAGCGCAACATCCTGCACGGAATAAAACAAATCCCATAGCAGATATTCAACAAAAATCAGCACAACCGTTGCCATTGGGCTCAAGCCGAAATTAATAAACATAAGCGCCGAAAGGATACCGATAACAGGAGGCAGATAAACAAGATACGGGCGAAGCTTTTCGCCGTTTTTGAATCTGTGCCTGTCAACCATAGCGCCGATAATGGGGTCATTTACGGAATCCCACGCTCTGGTAATACTTGTTATGTAACCAACCGTTTTGGGTGCTATCTTCAGAACAGAAGCACAGTAATAAAACAGCCATCCTGAGATATAACTGTAAGTCATGTTCTGACCTGCAAGACCGACGGCATAGGATAAAAGATTCCTTGTTTTTACATATCCGCCTTCATCCGGTACAACACGGGGTTCATTTGACATAAAATCAGACCTTTCCCGATTCTCTTATTTATATGTGAATTATACCACACACAGTCCGCCGTTTTCAAGCGGATGCATACTAACTGTCATTTTATCCAAAATCAATCACAGGAATTTATATACACCTTACAAATCTTTTCCCGTTCTTCTCATCCTTCTGTGGGTGCGGTTAAGATGCCTTTCAAAACTGCCGCTTGTTATGAATTCCGCAAGCACATATTGGTCAAGCACAGGAACCGTGCAGGAGTTGTGCCCGAGCTTTTCATCGTATATTTTCATAAGCTCTTCGGAAAGAATCATATACCCCATTCTCATTGAAGGAGAAAGACTCTTTGAGAAGGTATTCATATAAATTACACGCTGATGCTTATCAAGGGAATACAATGATTCTATGGGGTTGCCGGGCATGAAAAATTCGCTTTCAAAGTCATCCTCCACTATGAAGCCCGAATTATTTTTTGCCCAGCCGAGATATTCGCATCTTTTTGAAAAGCTTGCGGTAACACCTGACGGATAGCTGTGAAACGGTGTAACATGAAGAACATCCATATCGGCATTTTCAAAGCAGGAGCTTTCTATTCCGTCCGCTCCCATTTTTAGTTTTACTGTTTTTACCCCCGCCGCACTGTAAACAGCTTCAATCTGACGGTATGACGGGTCCTCAATTCCAAACACCTTATCCATACCGAGAATCTTTACAACGGATTCATAAAGCTGTTCAGAGCCTGAACCGATAATTATGCTTTCAGGCTGAGCGAGCATGCTTCTGTAACGCAGAAGATACTCGGAAATTGCATTCCTCAATACTGCGCACCCTTTGTTAGGCGATTTTTCAAAGAGCCTTTCGCCGTTATCAGCAATAACCTTTCTTATCGTTTTAAACCATACGGAATATTCAAAATCCGTTTTTTCGCCTGCGGTCTCATCCTCGAGTAAAACAAGAGGTGACCCGGGCGAAACCTCTGCCGGAGCATAAAAATCCGTTGCAGCGTTAACATAATAACCGCTGCGTTCCCTCGCCGTAATAAACCCCTCATCGGCAAGCCTTCTGTAAGCCGCCTCAACAGTAACCGTACTGCACCCCGCCTTATCGGCAGCAACACGTTTTGAAGGCAGGCGTTCATTTGGTTTGTATTCACCGCTTATTATTTTTTTCTTTTCCCTTTGGTAAAGCTCCAAATATTTTTTATCAGTCATCTGGTTATATAAAATTCTCCTTTTTTGACTATTTAAATATCACCAATTTGTATTATAATTGAAATCAGAAAATTTGTAAAGGAGCAAAAAGATATGTCAAACAAAAAAGTTCTCACCGTTCAGGATATCTCCTGCTACGGACAGTGCTCTCTCACGGTTGCTCTGCCCATCATTTCCGCTTGCGGACTTGAAACCTGCGTTTTACCCTCGGCTGTACTTTCCACACACACAGGCGGCTTCAAGGGCTACACCTTCCGTGACCTTACAGAGGATATCCCGCTTATCCGCAAGCATTGGGAAAGCGAAGGAATCAAATTCAACGCAATTTACACAGGTTATCTCGGCAGCGAAAAACAGATTGAATATGTATGTGACCTTTTCAGCACGGTAGCGGCAGACGGCTGCCTTAAAATAATTGACCCTGCAATGGCTGACAACGGCAAGCTTTACCCCGGATTTGATGCAGAATTTGCAAACGCAATGAAGGCTCTTTGCGCAAAAGCAGACTATGTTCTCCCCAACATCACCGAGGCATGCCTTCTCACCGACACCCCCTACACTGCTGAATATGACAGAGAGTTTATTGACGAAATTCTTAAAAAGCTCTGTGCACTCGGCGCAAAGAATGTTGTGCTTACAGGTATAGCCTATGACCCTGACAGCACGGGTGTAGTTGTTTATGAAAACGGTGAATACAGCTACTACAAGCACAAGAAACTTGCAAAGGGCTGCCACGGAACAGGCGACATCTACGCTTCCGCTTTCACAGGCGCTCTTATGAGAGGCAAAAGCGCATTTGATGCTGCCAAAATCGCCGCTGACTATGCGGTGAAATGCATTGAAATGACTCAGGGTGATGAAAGTCACTGGTACGGCGCAAGATTTGAGCCCGTTCTTTCCGAACTTATAAAATCACTTGACTGACAGTAAAAAATCCCAACCCAAGGCAACACGCCCGGGGTTGGGATTTATTGTTTAGTCAAAAATCTTTTTAAGAGCTTTCACGGTTTTGACCGTAAGTACGGTTGCGGCGCAGACTGAGCCTGCGATAAGAATTCCTTTTTCAAGAATTTTATCATCAGCATCCCATATATAACGCAGGTTTGCACCCAGAGAATCTCCGCACAAATCGATGTAATCGAGAGTATATGTTTCAAACTCATCGGGCTTGTTTTCATCAAGCACAAATACTCTGACTCCGCGCTGGTCGTTTCCGTAGCATCTGAAGGATGCGGCAGGAGTTGCAACGAATTTAATACCGTCAACCTCGCCCACAAAATTATTGCAGTGGTCATGACCCGTAACAACCGCCATAACATCACCCGATTCCTTGATTGCTTCAAACAGACCGAATTCATCATCACAGCCGTTAAAGTATTCACCGAGGAAGCCGATTGCCTTTTCAGTATCAAGGCAATAGTATTTGTTGCTGTTGTAATCCTTGACTGCACCTCGCTTTGTCGGTTTGCATTCTTTAAGAAGCTCAAGGGTCTGATTGAGCGGAATATGCTGGAAGAGAAGTGATTTAACGGACTTGCCGCCGTTTTCCTCTTTTAACTGAGCACTTTTTTCCTTGTACCACTCAACCGTTTCCTTTTTTATCGCCTCATAGCCTCTGTCCTCCTGATGATCGTGCCACGCACAGTCAAGCATCCAGAGATTAAAAACAGTTCTTGTGCCATCGTTTGACAAAACGGGAATATTGTATGTATCACAGTCAACCCTGCGGTCGGAATCGTTCATGGGAAGGCACATCGAATATTTTCGGTATGCCTCAATATGCTCCTGCTTTGTTACACAGTTACAGTCATCGTGGTTACCGTAAACCATTGCAAAAGGGATTCCCCTCTTCTCAAGAGGTTCAAGAATATGGGCAAGGGATTTTTCAATCCTGTCATAGGTAGCCTGCCAGCCCGAAGCCACCTGACGGTTGCCGAATCTGGCATCAAGCAAGTGATTGCCGAGAATATTGTCACCCGTAAACAACACAAGATCAGGCTTGACCTTATCATAAGCACTGTCAAGCATTTTAACCATTGCCTTGCGGACATACACCATATCCTGAGGATCACTGACCTGCATTATTACAAGCTTACCGTCCTGATTAAGCCTTATTTCATTTGTTTTTCTGCTCATTTTATCCTCCGTCAAATCTCTTCAAAATCAGATGCCGGATGCTTACACAGAGGACATACGAAATCAGCAGGCAATTCCTCTGCTTCATGAACATAACCGCAGATTTTGCACACAAATTTTTTCTTTTTCTTTTCGGCAGGCATCTCTTCAAAATCGGATGCCGGATGCTTACACAGCGGACATACGAAATCGGCAGGAAGCTCCTCCGCTTCATGCACATAACCGCAGATTTTGCACACAAATTTCTTTTTGGCGCCACCGGTTGCCGTTGGCTTGGGTTTAACGTTTGCAAAGTAATATTCATAAGTCATGGACACATCTTTGCTAAGCTCTTTTGCAAAAATAACTTCAGCCATAAAAAGAGTATGAGTACCGCAATCAACGCTTGAAACAACCTTTGCGCCAAGCACGGCATTTATGCCCTGTGTTATATAAGCAATTGAATTTTCCGAGCGGTCAAACGCCGCAAAACCCTCAAATTTATCGGTATTTCTTCCGCTTTGGAAGCCGAAATGCTTAAAAAGGTCAAAGCTTGCAGCCGTGCTGATAACGGAAAGATTGAATTCTCCTGTATCGGCAATCATATCATGGGTATAATTATCTTTATTTACCGCAATTACTATCTGCAAAGGAGTTGCGGTTACCTGCATGGCGGTATTGATTATGCAGCCGTTATCCTTATCGCCCTGCTTTGCGGTAAGCACAAAAAGGCCGTAAGAAAGCTTATAAATTGCATTATTGTCAATATTCGGCATATTTCTTCCTCCCATAAAGTGTATGCTGTTATTG
>JAZSIQ010000192.1:0-8341 GCA_045533875.1 Acutalibacteraceae bacterium
GTTCATTCAATGCTTCACCTGCTCGGATATGACCATGTCAATGGCGGGCTTGAAAGCGTACATATGCGTGAAAAGCAAGAAACCGTACGCACTCAGCTCGGTCTTAAGCGCAACAACAGCTACTACATGGAGGATGAATAAGCTATGAAAAGCTTCAAAGGCTTATTAAAAAGCTTTGTTTACGCCTTCAGAGGTATCGTCTTTTCAATAAAAAACGAACGCAATATGAGAATTCACCTGTGCTTTTGCGTTTACATGTTTTCGTTTTTGCTTGTTTTTGATTTTTTTGAGGTAAGCCGCACTCAGCTTGCTCTGCTTGCGGTAGCCTGCGGCGCAGTAATGTCCGCAGAAATCATCAACACAGCCGTTGAACGTGCGGTTGACATCGCCTGCAAGGAGCATAACGAGCTTGCCAAAATCGCCAAGGACTGTGCGGCAGGCGCAGTGCTTGTGTCGGCAGTTTTTGCCGTAATATGCGGTGTATCAATCCTTTGGCAGCCCGAGGCATTCAGCGCCATGTTTGATTATTACAAAACTCACCCCGCAATGCTCGCAGCGCTTGTTATCAGCCTTATCGTAAGCCTGATTTTCATTTTTTCGGGCAAGGTAGGTAATATTAAAAAGATAAGTATAAGGAAGCATAAAAATGACTGAATCCAAATCTGCTTTTATTTCAATCATAGGTTGTCCCAACGTGGGCAAATCCTCAATTCTCAATAAAATGCTCGGCACCAAAATCGCTATTGTTTCGCAAAAACCGCAGACCACACGCACCAAAATCATGGGTGTGCTCACCGATGACGAAGGCGTTCAGCTTGTATTCACCGACACACCCGGTTTTCACAGACCGCATAACAAGCTCGGCGAAAAAATGATTAAGGCGGTAGGTGAAAGTCTTTCAGGTGTTGACGGATGCCTTTTTGTAACCGAGCCCGAGGGCGAAATCCGTGACACGGAAAAAGAGCTGCTCGCAAAGCTTAAAGCGGCAAAAATCCCCACCGTGCTTGCAATAAACAAAATCGACACCGTTGAGCAGAAATCAAAGCTCCTTGAAAGAGTTATGACCTTTACGGCGCTTTACGATTTTGAGGCAGTTGTGCCTGTAAGTGCACTTAAAAACGAGGGCATTGACACTCTGCTTAACGAGCTTAAAAAGCTCAGCACTCAAAGTATTCATTTCTTCCCCGATGACACGCTTACAGACCAGCCCGAAAGAGTGCTTGCAGGCGAAATAATCCGCGAAAAAATGCTTCACCTGCTTGATAAGGAAGTGCCCCACGGCATTGCCGTTTCAATCGAGATGATGCGTGAGCGCTCAAATGCCGATATCCTTGATATCGAAGCTGTTATTTACTGTGAAAGAGACAGCCACAAGGGTATAATCATCGGTAAGGGCGGCGAAATGCTCAAGAAAATTTCCACCCGTGCAAGGGAGGATATGGAGCGCTTCTTTGATTGCAAAATCAACCTCAAGTGCTGGGTCAAGGTAAAAGAAGGCTGGCGCAACAGGGAAGGAATTATTCACAATTTCGGTCTGGATTAAAAATAAAAAATTTACCTGTCATACCTCCTGCCAAAGGTGGAAAAGTATAATTAAAATCCTTGGTTGGGAGATGTGACAATGAACGAAAAAACAGAGGCCTGGAACAAATTCGCACTTTCAGGTCTTGTTGAAGATTATCTCGAATTCCGCCGCATTGAAACTGCTCAGGCGGTATCGGAGGCTCAGAATAATGAGAATGAACACCGAAGCGCTGGTGCTCAGGGTGACGGATATAGGCGAAAGTGACAGAGTTATAACTCTGCTTTCAGGCGAATACGGAATAATCCGCGCCTTCGCAAACGGTGCAAAAAAGCTAAAAAACTCCAGACAGAGCGCAACGCAGACCCTTTGCTACTCCCGCTTTTCAATTTACAAAAGCAGGGACAGCTACATAATCGACGATGCCACGTGCATCGAAAGCTTTTTCCGTCTGCGCTCGGATATAGAGAAGCTCTCCCTTGCCCAATACTTCTGCGAGCTTGAGAATGAGCTCGCCCCCGAAATGGACGATGCAAGCGAATATCTGAGGCTTATACTCAACTGCCTTCACATGCTTGTTACGGGCAAGCGCTCGCAGGAATTTTTAAAGGCGGTTATGGAGCTTCGCATCATGACTCTTTCGGGCTATATGCCTGACCTTGCGCAATGCTCTGTATGCAATGCGACACCAACGGGTGCAGTCAAATTTATCCCCTCAAGCGGCTGCATATCCTGCCCCGAATGCTCATCAACAGGTTTAAGCATAACCGCAGGCGTTCTCAACGCAATGCGGCATATATGCCTCGCTCCGGCAAACAAACTTTTTTCGTTTGAAATGCCGCCTGATTCCCTCAGGCAGCTTTGCCGCGTGAGCGAAAAATACCTCATTTCACAATCAGGGCGCAATTATAAAGCGCTTGATTTTTATAATCGGCTTTTCAGGCAATAATCAAGAAAGGACTTGTTAAAATGAATCAGTTTCTCCACAAACTCTTCGGCACAACCCCCGGCAAGGGCGTTCAGCCCAAGGAAGCAATTGCTTACAGCGTTGCGGGCTTCGGTCAGAATTTCATCTGCACCATTATCGGCTCGTACCTGACAATCTTCCTTACTGATGCTCTTCTCTTCGGCGCAGACGGCGTCATGGTAGGCTCTCTTACCGGCGCAGTAGCTGTTGCATATCTTATGCTCGGTACCCGTATCTTTGACGCTTTCAACGATCCCATCATGGGCTCAATCGTTGACCGCACCCGCACAAAGTGGGGCAAATGCCGCCCTTACCTCAAGTGGATGGCAATCCCCATCGCCATTACAACCATCGCTTGCTTCCTTCCCGTTTTTGAAGCAAAAGCTACCTCTACCTTCGTTATCGTATCTGTTGTATACATTATCTGGAGCGTTGTTTACACCGTAGCTGATGTTCCCTACTGGGGACTTTCCACCTGCATGACAAATGACACCGTTGTAAGAGGTAACATACTTACTGTTGCAAGGCTTGTTTGCACCCTCGGTGCCGGTATTGTTACCGTTTTTGTTCCCATTATCACAAACGGCATCACCGCAAAATTCAAATACACCGCTGATGATATCGGTCTTATCCTTACCGACAAAGCAAGCGCAATCGCCAAGACTGCCGCCCTCAAGGGCATTTCTCTCGAAGAAGCTGCTCAGGCATTCGTCGGCACGGTTAAGGCAGGTCAGGAAATGGCCAACGCCGATACCCTCAAGATGATTTACTTCATCTGCGCTGTTGTTCTTGTTGTTGCTGCTGTTCCCATGTTCTTCTACGGCTTCAAGAATACCCAGGAGCGCTTCACCGCTCAGGACAATCCCCCTTCACTCGGTCACAACCTTAAGCTCCTCTTCAAGAACAAGGAGCTCCTTCTCATCGTTCTCTCCGGTATTCTCGGCGGCGCAAGAATGGTTTACTCCTACACGGGCGGTCTTTATTTTGCAAAGTACGTTCTTCAGAACGAAGGTATGTACAGCCTTATAACCCTCCTTGTTGTCCCCGGCGGTCTTGTTGCATCCGTTCTTGTTCCCTGGATGTCAAAGAAATTCACAAAGAAATGGTCCTACATTGCCGTTCACATTTTCGGCGGCATTGTTATGGCAATTATGTATTTTGTAGGCTATGACGCCCCCTGGAAACTTGTCATCTGCGCTATCGGTCTTGTTCTCCTTGGAATTCCTCAGGGCGTAAACAACATCATCACCTACGCTATGATTGGTGACACAGTTGATTACCTTGAATGGAAAACAGGCGAAAGAGGCGAAGGCATCTGCTTTGCCATGCAGACCCTTATCAACAAAATCGGCATGGCAGTAGGCGCATTCATCGGCGTTATCTCCTTCTCCGCTGCAGGAATCAACTCCGAAACAGGCTTCATCTCAGCAGAGGGCGCAAACACCCTTTGGAATATGCTCGTTCTTTCAGGCGTTGTCAGTATGTTCGCCTGCGCTGTTCCCATGTTCTTCTACAAAATCACAGAAAAGAGACAGCGTGAAATGGTTGCTGAAATCCAGGCAAGAAATTCAGGCAAATAATCCCGTAAAAATTTTGGGAGGATGTTATGAAAAAACCAAAAAACGCATTGAGCCGTGCAGGACTTAATACCTACACAAAAAAAGAACGCAATATGTATCTTGCAGGCCTTGCAGGTCAGAACATTATATATAATGTAATAGGCGCAGGGCTTCAGTATTACTTTGAATCGGTTATTTTCATGCCAGCCCTTGCTATCGGTATCATCATGACCGCCGCAAGAGTATGGGATGCATTCAACGACCCGATGATGGGCACCATTGCCGACCGTACAAGCACCAAAATCGGTAAATTCCGTCCCTATCTTCTTTGTATTCCTCTGCCCATTCTCATTATCACCACCCTCTGCTTCGTCAACTTCGGCTTTTACACCGACCCCGAAGCAAGCAAGGGTCTTATCGTCGGTTGGGCAGCTTTCATGTATCTGCTCTGGGGAATGACCTACACCGTAGGCGATATTCCCCTCTGGGGCATCACCGCAGTTATGACCGAGGATGACAACGACCGAAACAAAATCCTCTCCCTTGCAAGGATTTTCGCAGGCCTCGGCGGCGGTATTGCCGTTGTTGCCATGCAGCCTGCAGGTGTTGCCGTAGGCGATATGCTCGCCTCAGGTGTTTTCGCTGACCTTCCGGGTGACCTGCCCAATCTTCAGGGTCAGCGCTACGGCTTCCTTCTTGTAGCTTTTATATTCTCATTTATCGGCTGTGCTCTTTTCCAGCTTGTAGGCATCTACTCCATTGAAAGAATCCGCACCCAAACCCCCGAAAAGACTTCCATAAGGGATAACTTCAGGCTTATGTGGGCAAACAAGCCCTTCCGTCAGATTCTTGTTTCAGGCGTGCTTGCAAGCCCCAAAAACATAATCATGCTCGTTGCTTTTACCCTTGTAAACATCTACTACGCCAACAATGATTCCGCTCAGATGATTGGCTGGTATGTAAAGCTCGGTGCAGGGCTTTTCCTCGGCCAGTTTATTTCCATGGCAATTATCCCCAATCTTGTTAAAAAGGTTGAAAAGAAAACCCTTTACAACGCTTCCAACCTCATCAGCGTTATCCCGTTTGCAATGATTTTTGTTCTGTATCTTGTTGCACCGCGCAACGATGTTACAACAACACCTTTTGTTATTGCTTATGCTGTTATGTTCACCCTTGCGGGTGCATCAATAGGCGCAGGCACCGTGCTTCAGTCGCTTATGATTGCTGACTGTATCGACTACGAGGAATATCACAACAACCGCAGACCTGACGGTGTTTTCTTCTCAGGACAGTCCTTCATTACAAAGCTCGCCTCAGGCATTGCATCCATACTCTGCTCTCTCGGCTACTTTGCAATAGGCTTTGAGAAGGAAAAACGCCAGGAAGTAATGCTCTATATGCAAAACGGGCTCGGTCTTGCAAGGGAAAACCCTGATTTCCAGCCCTTTATGGCAGTTATGTTCTTCCTTGTTTCAATTCCGCCCGCAATCGGCTGTCTGCTTACGGTAATTCCTACCTGGAAATATGCATTACCCAACGCAGAGCACAAACGGATTCTCAAGGCGCTTAATGAAAAACGCCACAGCGAAGCTGAAAGCAAGGAAGCATAATCAACTTGTAACTCACGGAGTTTAATTATGAACACCAATAATAAACATCTCACGGCGCTTGAATTTGATAAAATTCTTGAGCGTCTTTCCGAATTTACCGCTTGTGACGATGCAAGGCTTGCCGCAAGGGAGCTCAAGCCCGAAAGCAATCTTGACCTTGCAAACGCCCTCATGAGTCAGACGAGAGATGCCCACATGCTCCTTGCCCGATTCGGAGGACCGTCCTTCGGCGGATTAAAAAATGTCAATAATGCCCTGAGCAGGGCGAGCGCAGGCAGTACCCTTAACCCCAGGGAATTGCTTGATATCGCAGGTGTTTTGCGTGCCATACGCTCACTCTCTCAGTGGAGAGCTTCAAATTCGGGAGTTGAAAGCTCGCTTGATGTGCTTTTCGGCTCCCTTGTCCCCAATAAATTCCTTGAATCCGCTATTTATGATGCAATAATTTCCGAGGAGGAAATTTCAGATTCCGCCTCCCCCACGCTTTATGACATAAGGCGCAAAATCAGGGTGCAGGAATCAAGGGTGCGTGAACAGCTTGAAAAGCTCACTCGCTCCTCAAAGCTTTCAAAATGTCTGCAGGATTCTATCATCACACAGCGCAACGGGCGCTTCGTTGTGCCCGTAAAAAGCGAGCACAGGGGCGAAATCCCGGGCCTTGTGCATGACACCTCATCAAGCGGAGCTACCGTATTCGTTGAGCCGATGGCGGTTGTTGAGGCAAACAACGAAATACGTGTGCTCCAGTCGAAAGAGCGTGAGGAGATTGACCGCATCTTAAGCGAGCTTTCCGCAAGTGCAGGCGATTTCTCTCAGGGCATCAAGGACAGTTACGCCTGCGCCGTTGAGCTCAACCTCATTTTTGCAAAGGCACAGTTCGCTTACAGCATAAAAGCCTGCCCTCCCGTGCTCAACGACAAGGGAATTATCAACCTGCGCAATGCTCGCCATCCGCTTATAGACCCCAAAAAGGTGGTTGCGGTTGATATAAAGCTCGGTGATGAGTTTGACACTCTCGTTATAACAGGTCCCAACACGGGCGGTAAAACCGTTTCCATCAAAACGGTAGGCCTGCTTTCGCTTATGGCGATGTGCGGACTCATGCTCCCTGCGGGTGACCGCAGCGAAATATCTGTTTTTGACAATATCTTTGCAGATATCGGCGATGAGCAGTCCATAGAGCAGTCGCTCTCCACCTTCTCTTCGCACATGACCAATATAATTGATATTTATAAAAAAGCAGGCGAGCAAAGCCTTGTGCTCATAGATGAGCTCGGTGCAGGCACAGACCCCGTTGAGGGTGCAGCGCTTGCAATGGCAATTCTTGAGGCTCTTCACTTCAAGGGTGCCAAAATCGCTGCCACCACCCACTATGCGGAGCTTAAGGCCTATGCTCTTGAAACTCCGAGGGTTGAAAATGCCTGCTGTGAATTTGATATTGCCACCCTTCGCCCCACCTACCGCCTCATCATAGGCGCTCCCGGCAAATCCAACGCTCTTGCGATTTGCGAGAGGCTCGGCATGGATGCCGATATTGTTAAAAGAGCAAATGACCTTGTTTCATCCGAAAACAAGGAGTTTGAAAATGTTGTTGATAAGCTCGAAGAAACACGCAAGCGCATGGAGCGTGAATTTGACCGTGCAGGTGAGCTGAGCAGGCAGGCTCTTGCCGAAAAGGAAGAGGCTGAAAAAATTAAGGCTCAGATTGCCAAGATACGTGAGGAGGAAGCCGAAAAAGCCAAGGCTCAGGCGGCAAAGACTGTTGAGCAGGCAAAGCGTGAGGCTTATGCTCTTTTGCAGGAGCTTGAAAAAATCAAAAAGGAAAAAGCCAAAGCAAAGGATGCCGCAGAGCTTGCAAAGCGTGCAAAAGCAATAGTCAAAAAAGGCGTTGAAGCCATTGATTCCGCCGCTGACCCGATTATCGGCATCGATGATGACGATGAGGATTATACTCTCCCCCGCCCACTCAAGGTAGGCGATACGGTTATAATCCGTGACCTCGGCAAAAGCGCAAAGGTGCTTTCTCTGCCCGATAAAAACTCCAACGTCGAAGTGCAGGCAGGCGCTATCAAAACAAGAGTAAAGCTTGAAAATCTGCGCCTTAACGAAAACGATTCGGAAAATAAGCCGCAAAAGAAAAACACCGTAAGCACCAAAGGCGTTTCAAGCCGCCTCAATATGCAGGCAAGCACCCGCCTTGATTTGAGAGGCATGACCGTGGATGACTGCCTTATAGAACTTGATTTGTTTATGGATTCCGCCATACGTTCGGGTCTTAACGAATTCACCATAGTGCACGGCAAGGGCACGGGTGCCCTGAGAAGCGCCGTAACACGCTATCTCAAAGCCTCGCCCTACGTCAAAACCTCGCGCCTCGGCATCTACGGCGAGGGTGAAGACGGTGTTACAATTGTCACTCTCAAGTAATCTGTAAAGTATCAGCACTTTATCACACGGTTTGAGAAAAATTTTTTAAAAAGTTTTTAACAGGTTTTGAACACCCTGCCCCCGAAAATCTCACACATCTTGTGCAGTTTTTTCGGGGGCAGCACTACCGCTTGAGCACTATCGGCATTTTAAACAAAATTCCACATTTTTATTGTGGAAAACCTGTTTTCGTGGCGACAAATTCCTCTTGACATTCAACCATAAGTCGGATCGTAGCCATGTCGTTCTGTGAGCC
>JAZSIQ010000087.1:0-20135 GCA_045533875.1 Acutalibacteraceae bacterium
TGCAGGAGTTGAAAATGCAAAAAATGAGGCGCTCTGGATACTTGAATCTCTCGGTGTGAGTAGAAGGGATTTGATTATCAATTCTTCCGTATATCCCGATAATAAGATTGAAGCTGCTTTTTCAATTGCCATCGCAAAACGCGCAGAGGGCGTACCTCTTCAGTATGTCATAGGCGAGTGGGATTTTTATTCATACACATTCAAGGTTGGCGAAGGAGTGCTTATACCTCGCCCTGAGAGCGAAATGCTTGTTGATTGTGCCTGCGAATTTCTGAAAGGTCGCCGTAACGCAGTTGTTTACGATTTGTGCGCAGGCAGCGGTTGCATAGGGCTAAGCATTGCTAAGCAAAATCCCGGTTGCAAGGTTTATCTTATTGAGAAATCCGAAAAAGCGGCTGAATACCTCAGGCAGAATATTTCTTTGCTCGAAGTTAAAAATGCTGAGCTTATAATCGGTGATATATTCAAACCTGAGCTTATCGATTTACCCTGTGCTGACGTGCTTGTGTCAAACCCTCCGTATATAGCGAGCGGCGTTGTTTCAACTCTTCAGAAAGAAGTTTTGCACGAGCCGATTATGGCGCTCGACGGCGGTGAGGATGGCCTTGATTTTTACCGTGTTATTTTGTCAGGATGGTTGCCAAGGGTAAAGCACGGCGGACTTATTGCTTTTGAATGCGGTGAAGAACAAACTTCGGCAATAGCAAGGCTTTTCCCTGATTATTGTATTGAGGTGAAGGAACACATTGATATTTACGGTCAACCGAGAATGGTTACCGCTAAAATGAAAGGATGATTTTACAATGCTTATGAATCTGCTTCGCAGCGGTTTTTCTACGCAGACTCTCATCGGTGTTTTTTCAAGTATATTTGTTGTTTTCTGCACACTACCCATTCATGAATTTGCTCATGCCTGGGTCGCCACAAAGTTAGGCGACGATACCGCAAGGCTCAAGGGTAGGCTTACAATAAATCCGTTAGCTCATATTGACCTTATCGGTGCATTGATGATTGTTCTTGTCGGCTTCGGTTATGCAAAACCCGTACCCGTAAACGCAAGAAGATTCAAAAATCCGAGGGGCGGTATGGCGCTCACTGCGCTTGCCGGTCCTGTATCTAACCTTTTAATGGCCTTGCTTTTCCTTTTGCTCAGCAATCTCAGCGCTTATGCTTTGTCCGGTGTTAATGCTGCAGATACTTACGGTGTTGTGCTTTTTGTATGCCGTTATTTCTTCTATTATGCGGCTTATATTAACGTAAGTCTTGCCGTTTTTAATCTTCTTCCCATTCCTCCGCTCGACGGTTCAAGAATTGCAACTCTTCTTATTCCTGCAAAGTATTATTTTAAAATTATGCAGTATGAGCGATACATCATGCTCGGCATACTTGCTTTGCTTTTCTTCGGCGTGCTGTCAACTCCTCTTGCCTGGCTTACGGGTAAGGTTATGATTGCTGTTGAATGGATTGCATTGTTACCTTTTAGTTTTATCAGTTAGTTTGAAGGGAGCGCCCCGAATTGGAGCAGTTATCTTATAAAATTGAAGTTTTTGAAGGGCCAATGGATTTGCTGCTTCACCTTATCAGCAAGAAAAAGGTTAGCATCAATGATGTGCCCATTCTTGAAATAATCGAACAGTATCTTGAATATGTGAAGCGCATGCAGCAGGAGAATCTTGACGTTGCAAGCGAATTCCTTGAAATGGCGGCAAGGCTTGTTTACATCAAAACCGCATCACTTCTTCCCGTTCATGAGGAGAGCGAAAAGCTTGTTGAGGAACTTCGCGGTGAGCTTACCGAGTATCAGGACTGTAAACTGGTTGCAGGTAAACTTGCCAAACAGGCAAACGGATTTGATTACTTCTGGCGTGAACCGGAAGAGATTGAAGCTGACCTTACTTATACCAGAATACATGAACCCGCTAAAATTTTTAAGGCATATCTTGCCGCTGTGGGGAAAGGTAAAAGAAAACTGCCGCCACCTGTTGAAGCTTTTTCGGGTATTGTTGCTCATAAGATTGTGTCAGTTGCTTCAAGGATTGACGGTATAATCAAGCGCTTTTCAAGTTCAACCAAACAGAGGTTTTTGTCCTTCTTCGAGCATTCCGAATCCCGTTCGGAAATGGTTGCAACTTTTCTGGCTTTGCTTGCTATGGCTAAAGCGAAAAGAATTTATATTGAGGGTGACGGCGACAGCGCCGAAATAATCCTGCTTCAGGGCAGAGGGGAGAACATAGAAATTGACGAATAACGAGAAATGTGCGGCATGCGAAGCTATACTTTTTGCTTCTGGTGAGCCGCTGGAAATAGCAAGAATCTCTGAGGTTCTTGAAATTGAAAATGAAGAAACTGCTTTGATTCTTTCAAATCTTGCGGCAAAGCTTGAGCAGAGGGAAAGCGGAATTTGCCTTTTAAAGCTTGGCAATAAATATCAGCTTTGCTCCCGTGCCGAGTATGCAGGTCAAATACGCAGTGTGCTTGAAAAGAAGAAGAATGCTCCTCTTTCCAACGCAGCCTTTGAGGTGCTTGCAGTTGTTGCATACAACCAGCCGGTTACCAAAGCGTATGTTGAGCAAATCAGAGGAGTTGATTGTTCAGGTGTTATTGCAACTCTGTGTCAAAAAGGTTTGCTTGAAGAAAAAGGGCGCCTTGATTTGCCCGGCAGACCATTGCTTTACGGTACAACGCCTGACTTTCTCAGATGCTTCTGCCTCACATCGCTTTCGGAGCTTCCCGAGCTTCCTGACAAGCGAGAGCTTGATGATGACGATGATGACGAGATTGACAGTGAGCAGGGTGAGCAGATTCGCGGATTTTTCAATCAGACTGAGGAAATTAACGAAGAACAAAGCTTTCGATAAAGGGGTGATGCAATGAAAGCGTTAATAATCATTCTCGCAATTATCCTTTTCTTTGTGCTTTTGTTTTCGGTAAGATTTACGGCGGTTATCCACTATGATGAAGATGTAGCGGTTGATGTGCGTTGGCTTTTCATCAAAAAGCAGATAATGCCTAAGGATGAAGCAAAGAAACCGAAAAAGAAAAAAGAAAAAAAGAAGAAAGAGCCAAAGCAGGAAACCGTTGACGAAACCGTAAAAGAACCCAAGAAAAAGGGCGACAATATTATCACTCGCTTTTATCACAATAACGGTATCCCCGGTTTTATTGAACTGCTGAAAGGCCTTATGAATGCCGTTGGCGGTATGTTTTCAAGGATTTTCAAATCGTTTATAATTGACGATTTGTTTATATCGCTTATTGTTGGTGATTCAGACTCTGCGCAGACTGCCATCAAGCACGGTAAAACCTGCGCCGCAGTTTATCCTATTCTCGGATACCTTACAACTCACATGAATATAAAAAAGCACAAAACCGAGATTTTACCCGACTTTATCGAAGGTCGCAATATCGTGAGATTTCACGCTAAGGTTTCGGTAGTACCCGGAAGGCTTATAAATGCCGTTATTATCGTTGCATTTGAGCTTACGGGAAAGGTTCTGTTTAAATTGCTCAAAGGTTCAAAGGCTAAAAAGCCTGCAACATCGGAGCATTTAAAATAATAATCACAAATTTTTATGAAAGGCGGAAACTAAAATGAAAGAACAGTCAGCAGCAGGAATCCTCGGCACATCAATTGAAAAGATTAAGGATCTCGTAGATGTCAGTACAATTATCGGTGATCCCATCGTAATCAGCGACACACTTCAGGTTATCCCTGTTTCCAAAGTTACATACGGCTTTGCATCAGGCGGTACTGATTTCCCCTCAAAGAACAGCAAGGACCTTTTCGGCGGTGGCGGCGGAGCAGGCATCACCATTTCTCCCGTTGCATTTCTTGTTGTAAATAACGGTAACGTTTCCATTAAGTACCTCAACGCTTCCGAAGGCTCGGTTGAAAGAGCAATCGGCATGATTCCCGATGTTGTTGATAAGGCAAGTGAAGTTATTACAAAGCTTACCCACAAGGACACTCAGGTTGACGAAGCAATTGATGAATACATTGCAAACAACTAAAAGTAATTAACAGTTATATCATCTGCATATTATTTACAAATTATTTTTGCAGGTGATATGTTTTGAGACTTAATAAAATTCTGTATTTACTGTGCTGTTTTTGTTTTCTGATTTTTTTTCCTGTCAGGGCTGATGCGGCAATCGGTGTAAGCGCCGAAGCAGCGGTGCTGATGTGTGCGGATAACGGTGAAGTGATTTATGCCGTAAATGAGCATAAACAGCTTTCTATGGCAAGTACAACAAAAATAATGACCTCCCTGCTTCTGCTTGAGGAAAGAACTCCGTTTCGTGAGGTTAATGTTACCAAGCAGATGGTGTCAATCGAGGGTACTTCCATGGGTCTGCTGCCGGGCGATACGGTAAGCTTTGATGCACTTGTTCACGGTATGCTGCTTGCATCGGGTAACGATGCTGCCAACACGGCTGCTATTGTTGTGGGCGGAAGTGCTGAAAACTTTGCCGCCATGATGAACAGACGGGCTGAGGAAATCGGCATGGCTGATACAAATTTTGTTACAGCTTCGGGTCTTGATGACGAAGCGCACTATTCAACAGCCTATGACATGGCTTTGCTTGCCTGCGAGGCTCTTGAAAACCCTGAATTCCGCAGTATCTGCGCAAAAAAAACAGCTACACTTTGCTATGGCAATCCACCGTACAGCAGAACTCTTACCAATCATAACCGACTTTTGTGGAGTTACTCCCATGCAATAGGAGTTAAAACAGGCTTTACCAAAAAGAGCGGCAGATGCCTCGTAAGTGCCGCTGAGAGGGACGGTATAACCCTTGTAGCAGTCACGCTTAATGACCGTGACGATTGGAATGACCATATCAATATGTTTGAGTACGGTTTTTCACAGGTGAAAAAATCTGAGGTTTTTCCTGACTTATCGTCAGTTTTGCTGCCGGTTGTCGGAAGTGATGTGTCGGGTGTTGCAGTTGAGGTTGATAATATACCTGCAATTGTCAGCGATTTTCCTGTCGAATACAAGGTGTATATACGTCAGTTTGAATATGCACCGGTAAACACTGGCGAATGCGTCGGGTGTATTGAATACATCAGTAACGGCGAGGTGTGCGGACGCAGTTGTATAGTCGCAGCGCAGGATGCGTGTGTAAAAATGATAGCTGAACCCTCTGAGTCTCAGGACCCTGTACAAGAGAAGCAAAATTTTTCAGAAAGAGTAATAAACCGCATTAAATCAGCGCTAATGAGCCTATTTTGCGGTAATTAAAGGAGTGTATCCGTTGGCGGATAACAACAAAATCAGATTACAGAAGTTTCTCTCCGAAGCGGGTGTTGCTTCCCGTCGAAAAGCAGAAACAATGATTGAAAACGGCGAGGTCAAGGTTAACGGTGTTAAAGCCAGAATCGGTGACTGCGTCGATCCTAAGAAGGACACCGTCACGGTTAGGGGTAAAAAAGTTATGCGGGAAACAGTTATGAGATATGTTCTTCTTAACAAACCCCGAGGATTTGTAACAACAAACCACGATGAAATGGGCAGAAAATGCGTAGCTGAGCTTGTCAGCGATATCAATGAACGTGTTTACCCCGTCGGAAGGCTTGACAGAAATTCCGAAGGTGCGCTTTTGCTTACCAATGACGGCGAATTTGCAAACGCAATGATGCACCCTTCTCATCATGTTCCGAAAACTTACCGTGTTACTGTCAGACCCTCAGTTAATGAGGACCAACTTACAAAGCTTGCAACAGGTGTTGAGATTGATGGCAGAATGACCGCACCTGCCGATGTACGTGTCGTTACAAAGGAAGAGGGCAGGGTAGTTCTTGAAATTGTCCTTTACGAAGGCAGAAACCGTGAGATAAGAAGAATGTGCGAGGCTGTTGAGCTTGAGGTTGCAAGGCTGAGAAGAATTGCCATTGGTAATTTAAAGCTAGGTATGCTTCAGCAGGGTCAGTGGCGTGATTTAACCGAACAGGAGGTGGACAAGCTGTTCTCTGCAGCAGGAATAAAAAGACAGAAGAACGGCTCAAAAAGATGATTGAATTCAAACCACTTCTGAATGATGCCTCTGTTAAATCCGCTTTCGGCGAGAATGCAGTTGCTTACATTGCGGCTGATTCCGATTATGAAGCGGCAAGATGTGTTTTTACCGTTGACGGCATGAATACACACATTCACGAGCTTAAAGCCCCGTGTGATGCCCCACTTACCATTGAAGGTCTTGTGCGCTCGGCATTGACTTATGCGGCAAACCGTGATTCCTTCACCGCTTATGTTGCTGCTCAATCCGTCAGTAAAGCGTGCGCCGAGGTGCTTATGTCGCTCAAATTTGAGCTTGAAGGCGATTATTATACCGTAGACATTCCCGATGTTTTCATTGGCGGATGCTGTTCAAATTGCAATAAATAAAATTTTGGAGATGTTCCGATGATTAGAAGTATGACCGGTTACGGACGTTCACAGCAGACCGTAGACGGAATGAACATTACTCTTGAAATAAAGAGTGTAAATCACAGATATTTTGAATTTGCCGCAAGGCTTCCCAGAAGCTACGGTTTTCTTGAGGAAAAGCTTAAGAGCTTTTTCTCAGGAATTATTTCCAGAGGTAAGGTCGAGTGTAACGTTCAGATTGAAGCACTTGAAGAGCCGGATACCGTTATCAGTGTCAACCATCCGCTTGCAAAGGGCTATCTTGAGGCATATAAAGAACTCAGTGAAACCTATTCAATTGAAAATGACATAACTGTTTCTTCTCTTGCAAGGGTTTCTGATATTTTTGCCGTTCGCAAGCAGCAGACTGATGAAGAAAAAATCTGGGCAGCGGTAAGCGTTGTTGCCGCAGCGGCGCTTGACGGTTTTACCGCAATGCGTGAGCGTGAGGGTACAAAGCTTAAAAACGATGTCAATACAAGGCTTGATTCAATTCTTGACTGCGTTGCTTTTGTTGAAACACGTTCACCTGAAACTGTTAAAGAATACAACGCAAAGCTTCTTGCGAGACTTCAGGAGCTTTTGTCAGATGTAAGCGTTGATGAGCAAAGATTGCTTACAGAGGCTGCCATATTTGCCGATAAAATTGCCGTTGCGGAAGAAACCGTAAGGCTCAGGAGCCACATTGCTCAGTTGAGATCATTCCTTGACGGTGACGGAGCAATCGGTAAAAAAATGGACTTCCTTGTGCAGGAGCTTAACCGTGAGGCAAACACAATCGGCTCAAAATGCCAGGATGTTGAAATTGCCCGTAAGGTAGTTGATATTAAGGCGGAGATTGAAAAAATCCGTGAGCAGATTCAGAATATTGAATAACGGAGGGGTACTGATATGAAGCTTATAAATATCGGATTCGGCAACATGGTAAATGCCGGCAGACTTGTAGCTATCGTCAGCCCCGAATCTGCTCCCATTAAACGAATCATTCAGGAGAGCAAGGAGAAGGGTACGCTTATTGATGCCACCCACGGCAGACGTACAAGAGCTGTTATAATAACTGACAGCGACCATGTAATTCTCACTTATCTCCAGAGTGAAACTGTTGCAAACCGCCTCAATGATGAAGCAGATGAAATTGATGAGGAGGAAGATGATGGCTAAAAAAGGAATGCTTATAGTTCTTTCCGGTCCTTCGGGTTCGGGTAAAGATACTGTAATCACTGAACTGCTTAAGAAAAACAGTGAGCTTAAAGTATCTGTTTCTCTGACAACCCGTAACAAGCGTGAAGGTGAAATTGACGGCGAAAGCTATTACTTTGTTTCCCGTGATTATTTTCAGAAAAAGCTTGATGAAGGCGGTTTCCTTGAGTCTGCCGAATACGGCACCAATCTTTACGGAACCCCCAAGGCTCCCGTTGATGAAATGCTTGCAGCAGGCAAGAACGTTATTCTGAAAATTGATGTTCAGGGTGCTGAAAAAATCAGAACTCTTTATCCTGACTGTGTTACCGTGTTCATACTTCCGCCCTCTTCGCGTGTGCTTGAGAGTCGTTTGCGCGGCAGAGCAAGTGATGATGAAGAGGATATTCAGAGACGTCTGCTTATAGCCAAGGAAGAAATACGCAGATGCGTTGAGTATACATACGTTGTTGTAAATGACCGCCTTGAAGATGCGGTTGATGATGTTCTGTCTATTATCAGTTCCGAGTCACATAAAACTTTACGTAACAAAAAAATTATAAGCGAGGTAATTAACAATGACTAATCCCGATATGAAAAAACTTTTGAAGAATCATCTTAGCCGTTATTCTCTTGTTATCGCTACCGCAAAGAGAGCAAGAGCCATTGCTGAAAAAGCTGAAGAGGATAAGGTTATTATGGTAGAAAAGCCCGTAACTCTTGCTGTTGATGAAATTCAGCGCGGCGATTATGTAATAGTTGAACCCGAAGAAATCAGAAATCTTTAATTATCAGCAACTGATTATTAAGAAAGGGGCGCAGGCTTCTGCGCAATGGTGAGTTTTATGAAAATTGCCGCTGTTGCAGTTTCCAATGCCGCTTTCAGCTTTGATAAAGTTTATGATTATTCAATTCCCGAAGAGCTTGTTGAAAACGCTAAACCGGGTTGCAGAGTGTCTGTAACTTTCGGCAAAAGTTCAAAAAAGCGGGCAGGAATAATATTTGATGTTTTTGACGGTGAAAAACGTAAGGGCTTAAAGGCGATTATAGAAGTGCTTGATGAATCACCTTTGCTTAATGCTGAAATGCTCCGCCTTGCCCAATGGATGAAGGAACGTACCTTCTGCACTTTGTTTGAAGCGGCAAAAGCAATGCTTCCTACTGGCATTAACCACCACATCGTTATCTCTTTTTCAGCCGTTGCCGATAATCCTGACGCCGCAAACCTCTCGGGCACTCAGCGTGAAATTTTTGATTACCTTGCCTCTTGTGGAGGGTATGTCAAAAGGGATACGCTTTATAAAAATCTCGGTTTGTCTTCATCTGACAATGTTGCAGAAACGCTTGTTAAAAAAGGAATACTTGTATGTAACACCGACATTGTACGTAATGTTGGTGATGCAAGCGTCAGAATGCTTATGCTTAATGAGGATGAGCCCGAATTTACCCGTCTTACAGCCAAGCAGAAGCTTGTTGTGGAAACACTCAGGGATGTCGGATGTGCAACCGTTAAGGAGATTTGCTATTTTACAGGGGTAACTCCCGCAGTGTCTAATGCGCTTGTTAATAACGGTGTTGCGAAATGGGTTGAATTTGAAGTGCTTCGTACTCCTTCCGGAGAATATGATAAAACTGATGATTCTCCCATAGTTTTAACTGAGGAACAGAATAAGGCGTATACTAACATAAGTAAACAGATAATGAGCGGTAAGGCAGGTGTTACTCTGCTTTACGGTGTTACGGGCAGCGGTAAAACATCGGTTTATCTGAAAGCAATTGACGATACTGTCAGTGCAGGTAAATCGGTTATCGTAATGGTGCCTGAAATATCGCTCACCCCTCAGACTCTTTCGCTTTTCAGGCGCAGATACGGTGAGAGTATTGCCGTATTTCACAGTGCTCTTTCTGCCGGTGAGCGTGCAGATGAATGGAAGCGTGTAAAAAACGGTGACGCTAAAATCGTTATCGGTACACGTAGTGCGGTTTTTGCTCCGCTTGAGAATATAGGTCTTATCATCATTGACGAAGAGCAGGAGCATACTTATAAATCCGAGCAGTCACCGCGATACAGCGCAATTGAGGTTGCTAAATTCAGAGCGGTTGAGCATAACTGTTTATTATTACTCAGTTCTGCAACTCCGAGCATTGAAAGCTATGCTAATGCCATAAATTCAAGGTATTCCTTGGAAAAATTAACTCGCCGTTACGGTCGTGCCGTACTGCCCGATGTTGTAACGGTTGATATGCTTACAGAACCAAAGGCTGACGGGTGTGAATCCATAAGTCAGTATTTACTTGATGAACTTAAAGAAAACTTAAATAATAAAATGCAATCCATTCTTCTTATTAACAGAAGGGGATATAATACTTTTGTTGCCTGCAATGCCTGCGGTCATGTTGTAAGCTGCCCTAATTGCAGTATTTCCATGACCTATCATTCGGCAAACGGCAGACTTATGTGTCATTATTGCGGCAGGTCTGTTCCGTTTACCAAAACCTGCCCCGAGTGCGGGCAGGACAGTGTGAGGTATTCAGGTTTCGGCACTCAGAAAATCGAGGATGAGCTCGCAAGGCTTATCCCTGGTGCACGTATCCTGCGTATGGATACGGACACAACCTCTGCCAAAAACTCGCATGAGCGTTTTTTAAGCGAGTTTTCGCAGGGGAAATACGATATAATGATTGGTACTCAGATGGTTGCCAAGGGTCTTGATTTTGAAAACGTTACTCTTGTCGGTGTAGTTTCGGTAGACCAGCAACTGTATAATGACGATTTCAGGAGTCTTGAAAAAACCTTCTCGCTGCTCACTCAGGTTGTAGGCCGTTCAGGCAGAGGCGAGCACAAGGGAAGGGCTGTAATTCAGACTATGACACCTGAAAACGAAATTATCCGCCTTGCCGCAAAGCAGGATTATGAAGCTTTCTTTGAAACTGAGATTTCAATAAGAAAATCTATGATTTATCCGCCATATTGTGACATTTGTGTTCTGGCTTTTATAAGTGAAAATGAAATTCGATGCAGGGCGGCGGCTAATTTTGCTCTTGAAAGAATAATGGATTTAACAAACGGAGAATATTCAAAGGAAAAGATTATTGTTCTCGGTCCGAGGCAGGCTAAAATATATAAGGTAAATAATAAATACCGTTACCGCCTCATTGTTAAATGTAAGAATTCAAAAGGTTTCAGAGAAATGATATCGAAAATTCTTATTGAATTGGGTGAGCGCAAGGAGTTTTCCATAGTTACATCCCATGCCGATATTAATCCTGATTCAATAATGTAATATAGGAAGGTAAAGAATATGGCTTTAAGAAATATTGTAAAAATCGGTGATCCCATTCTTGCCAAAAAATCACGTGCCGTTGAAAAATTTGACGAACGTCTCTGGACTCTGCTTGACGATATGAAGCAGACCATGTATGAAGCACAGGGTGTAGGTCTTGCGGCTGTGCAGGTGGGTATTCTCAGGCGTGTTGTTGTAATTGATTGCGGTGACGGTTATATTGAGCTTGTAAACCCCGAAATAATCAGCTTTGAGGGTGAGCAGAGAGTGGAGGAAGGCTGCCTTTCTCTCCCCGGAGAATGCGGTGTAACCTTAAGACCTGCCGTTGTAAGAGTAAAGGCTCAGGACAGAAACGGAAAATGGTGCATATATAAAGGTGAAGATTTGAAAGCAAGATGCTTTTGCCATGAAATTGACCACCTTGACGGCATAGTTTTCACTCAGAGGCTTGCTCCCGAAGCTTCTGCAGAGAATTGAGGTAATTGTATGAGAATTGTTTATATGGGTACTCCCGACTTTGCGGTGAGTTGCCTTGAAAAGCTTCATTCACTCGGTCATGAAATTGCAGGTGTTTTCTGCCAGCCGGACAAACCGCAGGGAAGAAAAATGATTCTCACCGCACCGCCTGTAAAAGAAACAGCTCTGGAGCTTTCGCTTCCCGTGTTTCAGCCTGCAACTTTGCGAAACGGTGAAGCTCTTGAAATTTTACAAAAGCTTAATCCCGATTTGATTGTTGTTGTAGCTTACGGTAAGATTTTACCGAAAGAAATCCTCGGGCTTCCGAAGTACGGATGCATCAATATCCACGCTTCTCTTCTGCCTGAGCTCAGAGGAGCGGCACCTATTCAGTGGGCGGTAATTAACGGGTTGAAAAAAACAGGCGTTACATCAATGCTCATGGATGAAGGGCTCGATACAGGCGATATGCTCCTTAAAGCTGAGGTTGAAATTGGTGAGAATGAAACCTCCGCTGAGCTTTGGGACAGATTGTCACTTCTCGCAGCTCAGGTGCTTGAGCAAACTCTTGAAAAACTCATAAACGGTGAGCTTGTAAGAACGAAACAGGATGATTCAAAATCTACTTATGCACCCTTGCTTTCCAAGTCAATAAGTGAAGTTGATTGGAATGAAAGCGCGCAAGCTGTACACAATAAAGTACGAGGCCTTTATTCATGGCCCTGCGCCGTCACAACCATACAGGGCAAAGTTATCAAGCTTATATCAAGCAGACTTGCTGAAGGCTGCGGAAAAGCAGGTGAGGTTGTTGAAAGCAATGGTAAGCTTGTTATTGCTTGCGGTGACGGTAAATGTGTCGAAATTCTTTCCTTACAGGCTCAGGGAAAAAAGATTATGAATTCTGCGGACTATTTAAGGGGTAATCCTGTTGATAAGGGGTTAATCATAATATAATCGCTAAGGAGAAAGATTATGGGTTGGCTTTATTTTGATCAATACTATTTATTGCTTGTTGTTCCTGCCATGATTATTGCTCTTATTGCGCAAATCAGAGTCAAGAGCACATATTCGCAAATGTCAAAAATCAGAAATATCCGCGGTATAACAGGCGTAGAGGCAGCGCAGACGGTGCTTACCTATTACGGCATTACCGACGTTACCATTCAGAGATGTCAGGGCACTCTGAGCGATAATTACAATCCGCGTAATAAAACTCTCAACCTTTCGCAGGGTGTATATGATTCCGATTCAATCGCAGCGGTGGGTATTGCTTGCCACGAGGTCGGTCATGCCATTCAGCATGCTACGGGATATGCGCCCATAAAAATAAGGA
Organism: Acutalibacteraceae bacterium; assembly: GCA_045533875.1. Classification (GTDB taxonomy): domain Bacteria; phylum Bacillota; class Clostridia; order Oscillospirales; family Acutalibacteraceae; genus CAG-177. The sequence goes on from JAZSIQ010000087.1 coordinate 12,663, forward strand.
ATTTCCTTGTTCCTGTTTGCAATATAGGCTCTTCCCTCGGCTTGCCTCTCGCAATTATCGGCTATGTTATGGGCTTTGAGCCGCTCGTTTCAATCGGTCTTATCCTCTATTCATTTATTGCAATTTTTCAGTTTATAACTCTCCCTGTTGAATTCAATGCAAGCAGCCGTGCTATGGCGGCTATTGAAGAAAGAGGATTACTTTACGATGACGAAACAGGCAAGGCAAGAAAGGTTCTTAGTGCTGCGGCTATGACTTATGTAGCATCGCTCATTGTTTCTCTTGCTAACCTTTTGCGACTTGTTCTGCGTTTCGGCAACAGAAGAAGATAAATTTAAAGGACGGTTTAATTTTTATGAAATCAGCAAGACAGACAGCTTTTGAAATATTGCTTCGTGTTCACCGTGACGGCGCGTATTCCAACCTCACAGTGGACAGTATGCTTAATGAAAATACTGCACTTGACGGTAGAGATACCGCCTTTGTCTGTGCTCTTGTTTACGGTACTCTTGAGCGGCTGATTTCTATTGATTATAATTTATCGCTTTATCTTACTCAGCCCATCAAAAAGCTTCGTCCTGAGCTGCTTTCAATAATGAGGATGGGTACATATCAGATTTTATTTATGGACAAGGTTCCTGATTCTGCCGCTGTTAACGAGAGTGTGAGGCTCGCTAAGGAAAACAAATCAGCCTTTGCCGCATCTATGGTGAACGCAGTGCTCAGGAGAGTTGCCTCAAACGGATTTGTTCTTCCCGAAGGGGATGAAAACTCTTTTGAACGTATGGAAATTGAGTTTTCCTGCCCTGCGTGGATACTTAAAATGTGGGCTGACTCCTACGGCTTGGAGAATGCAAAGGCTATTGCGCTGGATGCTCTTAACGCCAAGAACGTTGTTCTCAGGGTAAATACCTGTAAATTAACAGCCGATGAGCTTATGGAAAAACTTAAAGGGCAGGGCATTGATGCTATAAAAAGCGAAACAGTTGAAAACGCTCTTGTTCTTACTAAACAAGGTGCACTTGAGCGCCTTCAGGCATATAAAGACGGTCTTTTCCATGTTCAGGATTTTGCTTCACAGATTTGCTGTAAAGCAGTTGATGCAAAGCCGGGTGAAACAGTATTTGATGTATGTTCAGCCCCCGGTGGCAAAGCTTTTACTGTTGCTCAATACATGAACGGCACCGGAGTTGTAAATGCTTTTGATATCTATCAATCACGTGTTGATCTTATCAGAAACGGAGCACGCAGATTAGGGCTTGATAATGTTAAACCGTTCTTATCCGATGCTTCAATTTTTAATGAGCATTACGGTTTTGCCGACCGAGTGCTCTGCGATGTTCCTTGTTCGGGGCTTGGTATAATCGGCAGGAAGCCTGAAATCCGTTTTAAAAAGCAGAATGAAATTGAAAATCTGCCTGAATTACAGTATAAAATTCTTTGCAACGCCAGACGTTATGTAAAGACGGGGGGCAGACTGATTTATTCTACATGCACTCTTAATCCTGCTGAGAATCAGGAGGTCTGCGACAGATTTTTAAGTGAGTGCCGTGAATTTGCCGCTGTTGATTTTATGGAGGAATACGAAAGAACGGATGGTTCAAAATATCTTACATTACTTCCGCATATCAGCAAAACGGACGGATTCTTTGTTGCGGTGTTTCAAAAAAGAGGTGAGCAGTAATGAAGAAAGATATAAAATCAATGCTTCTCACTCAGCTTAAAGATGAGTTTTCTGCCATGGGTCTGCCTTCATACAGAGCGGGGCAGGTTTATTCGTGGCTACACATAAAGAAAGTTGATGAATTTGCTCGGATGAGCAACATTCCCAAGGATTTACGCTCAGAACTTGAAAACGTTTTTGAAATCTACTCCTGCTCAATTGAGCGTAAACAGGTATCGACCGTAGATTCAACCGTTAAATATCTTTTCCGTTTGCATGACGGAGAACTGGTTGAATCCGTAATTATGAAATACAAATACGGCTATACTGTCTGTGTTTCAACTCAGGCAGGCTGCAAAATGGGGTGCGCTTTTTGTGCCTCAACAGTCGGCGGTTTTCGCCGTCATCTTGCACCGAGCGAGATTCTTTCCCAGCTTTATACCGCCGAAAACGACCTTGGTATCACCGTTTCACATATTGTTCTTATGGGAATGGGTGAACCTCTTGATAATTATGACAACGTGATGCGCTTTATTGATTTAATTACCAATGCTGACGGTCATAATATATCAATGAGGAATATTTCGCTTTCCACCTGCGGTATAGTACCGAGGATTTATGATTTGCTTGAGAAAAAGCTTCAGCTTACGCTTTCTATTTCCCTTCATGCACCCTTTGATGATTTAAGAAGTAAAATTATGCCGGTTAATAAAACATACCATATTGATGAGCTTCTCACAGCTTGCAGAAAGTATGCTAAGGACAGTTCCAGGCGTATTTCCTTTGAGTATGCTATGCTGTCGGGTGTTAATGATACTGATGAATGCGCAAAAACTCTTGCATCAAAGCTCAAAGGTATGCTTTGCCATGTTAATCTTATACCGGTCAATGAAGTTGCAGAGAGCCCGTTTCATCCTAGCTCTCCGCAACGTGTAAAGGAATTTACACAAATTCTTGAAAAAAACGGCATCAATACTACCGTGCGCCGTAAACTCGGCTCAGACATTGATGCATCTTGCGGGCAGTTAAGGCTGCGCCATAAGGACTGAATGTGTTTTGCAAAAGGATGTGATGCTTTATGAAAATAGTTGCAAAGACCGATGTTGGTCTGGTCAGAAAACAGAATCAGGATTCCTACAACACGGGTGAACTGCCTAACGGTGCAGCATGGGCAGTTGTGTGTGACGGTATGGGCGGTGCCGCAGGCGGAGCTGTTGCGAGCTCAGTTGCCGTTAAAATGATTTCTGAAAAGATCATTAACTGTTACAGAGATGGGCTCAGCGAAAATACCGTTAAAAATATTGTTGTTTCCGCTATTGAGAGCGCAAACGCTTGCCTGTTTGATATGTCGGAATCAAGTGATGAGCTTTACGGTATGGGTACCACCGCTGTTGCCGTGATTGCTGACTGTGATATTGCTTATATTGCTCATGTAGGTGACAGCAGGGCGTACATTATAAGAGATAATGGTGAAATTACCCAGCTTACCCGTGACCATTCTGTTGTAGCTCAGATGATTGAGCGAGGTGAGATTACCCTCGATGAAGCCAAGTCGCACCCCGACCGTCATATTATCACGCGCGCCGTGGGTGTGAATGATAAAATCAACGTGGATTTTTTGAGTGTTGATATAACGCAGGGGGATATTCTTGTGGTTTGCACGGACGGTTTGTCCGGATTTGTAACCGAAGAGGATATGCTTTCCCTCACAGCAGACGGTCAGTATCATAAATTCGCTGACAGACTTGTCAGCCTTGCCAATAAAAACGGCGGCGCTGATAATATAACTGTTGTGGCATTTGTGAAGTAAGGAGGAACAACCTATGCAGAATTACACAGGTAAAAGACTTGACGGCAGGTATGAAATACATGAGGTAATCGGCGTTGGCGGTATGGCTGTTGTTTACAAAGCTTATGACAATATAAATGACCGCATTGTTTCGGTAAAGATTCTTAAAGAAGAATATCTTGCCAATGCTGAGTTCAGACGTAGATTCAAGAACGAATCTAAGGCAATTGCCGTGCTTTCTCACCCCAACATAGTAAAGGTGTTTGATGTAAGCTATGGTGACAAACTTCAGTATATTGTCATGGAATATGTTGAAGGAATAACGCTTAAAGAGTATATCGAGCAGCAGGGCAGGCTCGAGGTGCGTGAAACAGTGCATTTCATGATGCAGATTCTCCGTGCTCTTCAGCATGCGCACGACAAAGGTGTTGTTCACAGGGATATCAAACCTCAAAACATTTTACTGTTGTCAAACGGAAACATCAAAGTTACCGATTTCGGTATTGCACGCTTCAGCTGCAGCGATACCAAAACAATGACGGACAGTGCAATCGGTTCTGTTCATTACATCAGCCCTGAGCAGGCAAGGGGCGACATCACTGATGATAAAACAGATCTTTATTCTGCCGGTGTTGTTCTTTATGAAATGCTGACGGGTAAAGTTCCTTTTGAATCTGAGAGCTCGGTTTCTGTTGCGCTTATGCATCTGCAGAATGAAGCAAAAAGACCCAGAGAAATTAACAGTAATATTCCCGTCGGTCTTGATCAGATTACAATGCGTGCCATGCAGAAAAATGTCAGGGACAGATATCAGTCCGCTGCTGAAATGCTCCTTGATATTGAAGAGTTTAAACGCAATCCGAACACACGCTTTACCGACAGCTATTTTGCTGATAAAAATCCCACAAGAAGTATTCCCTCCGCTCAGATACGCTCCAAAGCGGTCAGTATGCCGTCTATAAATGATGTATCTGTTCCTGCGGCTGTACCCGTTGTAAATCAGGCTGAGCCAATTGATGAGCAAGAGACTTCAAACAGCAAAACACCCGTTATCATAGGTGTGGTTTCGGGTTTACTTGTAGTGCTGTTGATTGTATTCGGCGTGCTTTTCTTTAAATTCTTTGCAAATTCCCGTCTCACAGTTCCGAACCTTGTAGGCAAGAACTATGCAGAGGAAATTGCAGGCAATTCTGATTATGACCGCTTCAAGTTTGAGGTTGAATATGTTCAGAACAGCACCCATGAGGACGGCCATGTATTCAATCAGGAACCGCGTGCAGGTCAGAAGATTGACAAAAACAACAATACCGTTATTATTTCTGTTGCGAGCACCATTCAGATGGTTCCTGTTCCTGATGTTACGGGATATAACTATACTGAAGCCAAGAAGATGCTTACAAGTAAGGGCTTTAATGTAACTGCCACTCCTCAGACCAGCTCTACTCAGGAGTTCGGCACAGTTATTACTACTTATCCCGAACCCAATACCGAGGTACAGGAAGGCACAACGGTTGTGATTTACTATGCAAGTGATGAGAGCCTTATTTCTGTTCCTGAGCTTATAGGTTGGGATCTTGAAACTGCTGAACAGCTTCTTATTTCTCTTAACCTCGAGCTTGACAACGCTGACATCAAGAGTGAAAACAGCGATGCTCCCGAAGGTGAAGTTATCGGTCAGTCACTTGACCCCGGAACTAAGGTTGAAGCAGGCACTAAGGTTGGTGTAACCGTAAGTAACGGTATTCCTGAGGCTTCAACAGCTTCAATTTCCGTTCAGCTTCCCAGTTATTCAACAGGTACTACAGGCAAGGTTATGGCTACTCTCAATAATGATGTTCTCTTTGAAAAGAACCTTCTCCTTGACGGAAGCGTTTACAGTTTTTCAGTTGAAGGTGCAGGTGAGGACAACACCTTGAAGGTGTTTGTTGACAGCACTCTCCTTTACACCTGCCAGATTGATTTCACCAAAACTCCCGCATCAATCAGCGATGCTCAGTATAATAATATAAGCGCCGCTAAGGCAACTCTTCCCTCAGTTGTCGGCTTCACATTGAGCCGTGCAAAGCTTGATTTGCTCACTCAGGGCTTCAATAATATTGAAATTAAAGAAGTTGCAGTCAACAATTCAATCCAGAACGGTATTGTTCTTGACCAGTCACCCGATGCATCTTCGTCCTCTCTCTTTGCGGCAAGTTATCCGCTTGATACAAAAATAACACTTACCGTAGGCGTATTTGAAGGGGTATAAGAATGGCTAATGATATCGTTGCTGACGGCATTATCTTAAAAGGGATCGACGGATTCTATTATGTTGAAACCGATAGCGGTATTCACGAATGCCGCGCAAGGGGAGTTTTCAGAAAAAAAGGAATGAAACCGCTTGCCGGCGACAGAGTTAAAGTGATTCTGAGCGAAATTAACGGAAACGTTGTGGACAGTATTTATGAACGCACAAGTGTGTTTTCAAGACCGCCCGTTGCTAATATCAATAAACTGTTCATTGTTTCCTCCGTTGTTGAGCCTTCTCCCAATTTCCTTGTTATTGACCGTATGACAGCACTTGCTTGTAATAAAGGAATTGAACCCGTTGTGGTTTTTTCAAAATGTGACCTCGCAAATCCTGATAAATACATTGAGGTTTACAGCAAAGCCGGTATTGAGGCTTTTGCGGTTTCATGTGTTACGGGCGAGGGGGTTGAGCACATTAGAAACGCCCTTAAGGGTCATATAAGCGCATTTACGGGTAACACCGGCGTAGGTAAGTCATCAATACTTAACGCTGTTTTTCCCCACCTAGAGCTTGAAACAGGTGAAATCAGCCAGAAGCTTGGCAGAGGAAGGCATACCACACGACAAAGCGAGCTTATAAAGCTTGAGGAAGGTTATGTTGCCGACACACCCGGCTTCTCCTCCCTTGAATTTGAAGGTGATGACCTTATGCTTAAGGAAAACGTAGCCTTCGGCTTTAAAGAGTTTTTACCGTATCTCGGTACTTGCAAGTTCTCAACGTGCCTGCATGTTAAAGATAAGGGATGTAAAATTCTTGAGGCTGTTGCTGATGGTAAAATTTCACCCTCCCGTCATGAGAGCTATGTCGCAATGGTTGACAGTGCGCGTCAGCTTAATGAGTGGGAGTTGAAGTAACAAAAATTAACACCGCCGATTATACTGTACTAAGCAAGGGCTTAAGTTTAAGTATATCGGCGGTGATTTTTATAAGAAGAAAATTCAGTTGGTTTTACTGCGTTGCTTTTGCGGCGGGGCTTATAGTTGCCTGTTGTTTTCCAAATAAGGCATTGATTTTAATAATCGCCGCCTTACTGCTGATTGCTGGACTCAGCCTGTGCAGATACTGTTAAGCAGGAGGGGAAAGCTTAATGAAAATAGTGGTAGTAAGGAGTCCGAAAGCCTTCAGAGGGATTCTCAGGATGCTTTTCGGAATTAAAAAGAATGAGGAAAATACATAGAAAAAACGGGGTCGCTTGATGCGGCCCCGTAAATCTTTGTAAAATTATTTCTCTTCCTTCTTCTTGTGGAAAAGGATTTTGTCAACAGGGAAGTAAAGGAAGAACTGAAGCGCAGAGCATACCATGGTAGCAATGTTCTTTGCAGCGGTTTCGTTAATAAGATAACCAAAGATTTCCTTGTTGATAAGGAGCTCCTTAAGGGTGGGGTTGAGCCATGCTGAGAAGAAGATGAGAGCGATTGTGAAAACTATGTAAATAGGAAGAGCGATTGCAACATTTGCGCCGGAGTTGAAGGTCTTTTCCTTATTAACGAAGAAAGCAACAATCTGAGCAACGATATTTGCAACGTTGCTTACGATGAAATAACCGAGACCGCCAACTGCAACAGGATAAATGAATACCCACCACTCAAAAGGCTGAGAATAAAGATCTTTGATTGCAGGGATTAAGTTGAGAGTGTTTAACAGAACGAACTGCACGATCATTGCAAGAAGGCTTACAACGATAAACTTAACAAACTGCCAGATTGTTACAAGGAGTGAGCCTTTGCTCTC
>JAZSIQ010000067.1:0-3996 GCA_045533875.1 Acutalibacteraceae bacterium
AGAATTTAAATATCAACTCTGTCTTTAAAAAGGCATCCTTTGCAAAAGGAACGCGTCGGGTACGCCTTAAGGCGATGCCAGTAACATAGGGCTTTGCCCGCATATGAAGAACCCCCGGCTAAGCCGGGGGGTTACTATTATTCGTTATTTTCGGGGGCGTTCTGTTCTTTTTCCTCAGGCTTGTAATCGTTTATGAAAATATCGTCAGCATTCTTGATTTTTTCATCAAGCTCGATTTCAACAGGATTCTGAGTTTCGTTGAAATCCTCCTGCTCCTCAGTCTGAACGGTGTGGTTTTCTGCTGCAAGCTGATTTTCTTTTTGCTTCTTCTTCCATATAAGGAAAATCACAAAAAGAATAACCGCTGTTCCTGCTGAGATGGCGCAGCCGATGTAAAGTCCCTTGGGAACAAAATTGAATTCAATTGCATAATCGCCGGGTTCGGTCTTTATGCCGAGGAAACCTTCGCCGAGCGCAACGATGTTTTCGGAGTCAACCTTTGCTCCGTTGAGTTTAACGCTCCATCCCTCATCATAAGGAATGGATGTATAAATCATGGAGCCGGAGGGAACGCTTACGGTACCCTTTATGGATGTATCCTCAAAGGAATCAATGCTTATTGTGTTGCGGTTAAGAATGTTGTAGCCCTTGATGAAGGCTTCGTCATTCATGGCGTATGGCTGGAATTCAATGCTTCCGTAATCGTGAGAATCGTCAATGGGGATAAGCACGGTAACGCTTTCGCCTGCCTCGCATATTCCGAGGTCGTAAATATAAGGCTCGTCCGTTGACTGTGTTACGGTGCCGCTGTCACCGCTGTTTATCTGAACAGAATCAAATGCGTTTGAATAAACATACAAATAGCAGTGCTTTGTTTCGGGTACAGTCAGCGAGAAGGTAATTTCTCCGTCTTCACCGTAGGTGGTTTTGTTAAAGTACATATTGCCGTTGGCGAGGCCCGATGTGATTTCATCAACATTGTAATATGCAATATTGCTTATTTCCATTCTCTCAAACACATCGGAAACGCCTGTTGCAAGCTCGAACCACTGCGCCTGTACGAGGAAGGGGTCTCCGCCTTCGGTATACCACTGTGTAAGATCTTCCTTTACGCTGAAAGCGATGGGCAGGGAGTAATTGTTTTTATATGCCGTAAATTTTCCCACGGAATCGGAAAGGGTGAAATAATCTGTTTCTACCGTTACCTTGTCGTCATTGTCAATAACATACTCAAGTGCATGCATTGCGTTATACACGGGAGTTTGCAGGTAATAGGTGTAGCTGTTTACGTTGTTGCCTGCAAGACCGAGGGCTTTTTCAAGCTTTGAGAGGGATTCGTAAGCCATGGAAGTGAAGGTGGAAATTCCGTTGTAGCCATACCAGGCGGGGTCCATTCTTGCTCTGTTGAAGGTGAGCTCAGAACGGTAGAAGTCGCCCTCTTCATCAATATCAAGCCTTGTCTGAAGCGCCTTGTAATCATAATAATCGCCGGCAAAGTTGGTCTTTGTCTGGTCGATATCATAATGCTGGGTGTTGCAGCATACAACCTCTCCAATGATGCAGCAAAGCAGTAAAACCGCAACTGCGGTCTGCTGATACTTTCCGCTTCTTGCAACGTTGAAAACTATTGTATAGGTTACGGCAAAAACAATGCTGAGAATTATTGCGATATCTTCCGCATTCTTTGAGCCGAGCTCCTGTACAAGCACTATAAAACCTATAAGTGCAACGCCTGTGCCGAGAATCTGTCTGCCCGTGAATTCCTTAATGTTGATAAATGCCTTGTAAGCGATAATAAGCAGGATAAAGGAATACATAAATGAGAATCTGTAGGGCAAGTCGCTGGGATAGTGGAACCCATGCCATATAAAGCTTACCTTATTAAGGTTGAAGCTGGCAAACAGGATGCCAAGCAGGGCGATGTTTGCGATTTTTTCTTTAATGGGTATTGCTTTTGTGAAAAGATAAAGCGAAACGAGCATTATTGTTCCTACGCCTGAGAAAATATTGGGCAGAACAACGTCACCGCTGCTTCGGATTGTTGGCTCAAGGCTGCCGAGATGGTTAGCAAGGAAATCAAAAATGGTGAAATAAGAGTTCCAGCTTTCGGGGAAAGCATCATCTACAGCATAGCTTGTCTGCAAAATAAAATAGATGGGAACAAGTGCGAAGGCGCAAAGGGCTGCAGCGGCAATGCTGCCGCCTGCGAAAGTAAATCCGCTTTTAAGGAAAATGGAGTGCCTGATTTTTTCGCCGAAAGGAACGCTTCTTTTTGTATCGGAATCCTGCCAGTAGTACTCCTTGCCGTCAAGTGCGCCAAACTCGTATTTTGAGAAGTAATAAACAAGGAAGTATATTACCGAAAACAGGCATACCATGTAGCCCATGTAATAGTTGGTGAAAATTGTGAGGAACAAAGCGGCCATATACATGGCGGGTCTGCGCAAATCAATGATTTTTTCAATACCGAGAATAATGAAGGGGAAGAAAACCATTGCATCAACCCACATGACATCCCAGTAGTATGCAATGAACCAGCCGCACATTGCGTACAGTATACCGAATGCTGCGCTTGCCTGGTCAGCTTTACCGAAGTTTTTCTTGATGTAGTAGGTGAAAGCGGCGCTTGCAAGGGCTGATTTGGAAAAAATCATAGCCGCAATAGCTTCGGGAACATTCTCGTGACCGAAAAGCAGTACAAATATGGCAGAGGGGCTTGAAAGGTAATTGTAAAAGTTACCCATAAATGATGAGCCGAGACCTGACTGCCAGGAATACAGGAAACTCTGAAGCCCGGTAACACGGTCATAAAGCTCGGCAAAAAGAGGGCAATACTGGTGATACATATCCATTCTCAGTATTGTAACGTCTCCGAACGGAATCATATCAAAGCAGTAAGCGATAAGCACGGCGATGCAGCCCGTGCATATTGCCGCAAGCCAGCTGTAAGCGTTGTCTGAAAAAATTCTTTCAAACAGCGTCTTTTTCTTTAACGTGTTGTTTTTAGGAATATCCATATATAAACCTCCGTGTTTTTGACTGAATGGTAACTGCTTTATGGAATTAACATTTAAAAATATATCATATACAGGAAGATATTTCAAGTGAACAATCTGTGAAAACTGTGTTCTAAGCGGGGACAAGGTATCATACACTTTACAAAAAGGGGGACATGGATGAAAGAGGATATCAACAATAACCGCTTTCTGCAGGCGGCAGATTGCCTGTATGCACCGCTCAGAGATGTACTGCGTTCCCTGCCGACAACTCAGCAGAATCTAATAACAGAGATTCGGTTGAGAAGCGGAATGCCGCTTGTACTTACCTGCGGCGAGGGCGCTATGTTTGTTTACGGCTCAAGGCTCAGCCCTGTGTATTCGCAAGGGGCGCTGAAAGTGAGTGCGGCACAGCTTGAGGAAACCTTCAAAAGGATTTGCGGTTACTCGGTTCACAGTCACCGCACCTCAATAAACAGCGGCTACATAACGGTTGAGGGCGGTCACAGGGCAGGAGTATGCGGTACGGCGATGAGAGAGGGAGAAAGTGTTTGTTCCGTAAGGGACATAAACTGCATCAACATACGCATCGCAAAGCAGATTAAAGGGAGTGCCAACGGTATTTATTCGGCTCTTTTTGCTCATTCGTTGCCGGGTGTGATAATTGCAGGTGCGCCTTCTGCAGGGAAAACAACGGTTTTGCGTGACCTTGCGCGTCAGCTTTCGGGCGAACAAAGGGGCAGATTTATAAGGACTGTTATTTGCGATGAACGGGGCGAGATTGCCGCCGTGCATAACGGGATACCTGCAAACGATGTGGGCATAAATTGTGATGTTTTAACCTCATACCCGAAGGGTGAAGGGATAATGATTGCTCTGCGTTCGTTTTCTCCGCAGATTATAATCTGCGATGAAACGGGCAGCGGAGAGGAAACGCAGGCCATTGAGGCAGGACCTAATTCACGTGTTTCTTTTATTGTGAGTGTTCACGCTTCAAGCA
>JAZSIQ010000085.1:0-5145 GCA_045533875.1 Acutalibacteraceae bacterium
AGAATTTAAATATCAACTCTGTCTTTAAAAAGGCATCCTTTGCAAAAGGAACGCGTCGGGTACGCCTTAAGGCGATGCCAGTAACATAGGGCTTTGCCCGCATATGAAGAACCCCCGGCTAAGCCGGGGGGTTACTATTATAACTCACATTTGCTCGCATTTAAGAGGCTTATAACCTGCATCCCTGATTATCTTCATCAGGTCATCATCACTAAGCTCCTTACTCATTATAACGGCAACTGCTTTTTTATCGAGATTAACCTCTACACTCTTTACTCCGTCAACAGCATACAATGCCTTCTCAACGTGTTTTCTGCATTGGTCGCACATCATACCGTCAACTGTAAGAAGTTTTCGCGCTTCGTCGTTCTTAAATGAATCTGCAACAACCGATCCTTTGAATTTTTTCAGCCTCAATGCGTTTGCAACTACACTTACAGAACTAAGACTCATTGCAGCAGAACCGATCATAGGATTCATGCGCAATCCCAGCAGAGGGTACAGCGCACCTGCTGCAATCGGAATACCGAGCACATTATAGAAAAACGCCCAGAAAAGATTCATTTTAATATTTTTCATGGTTGCTTTGCTAAGCTCAATAGCGGTAACGGCATCTATAAGTGAGCTTTTCATAAGCACAATATCCGCACAGTCAATTGCAATATCCGTACCGGCACCAATGGCAATACCTATATCTGCACGGGCAAGGGCAGGGGCATCATTTATTCCGTCGCCAATCATGGCAACCCTGTGACCTTGCGCCTGCAAATCACTGATGCAAGCTTCTTTTTGCTGCGGTAATACATCAGAAATTACTCTATTTATCCCTACGGCATTTTTTACGTTATGTGCTGTTGCCGAGTTATCACCCGTCAGCATAACAACATCAATGCCGCTTTTCTTCATTGCATCAATTGCCTGAACGCTTGATTCTTTAATCTTATCAGCAACAGCAATAATTCCTGCCATTTTGCCGTTAAAGGCAAAAAACAGAGGTGTTTTGCCCTGAGAATAGAGTTTTTGTGTATGGCTTGAAATTTCGATTGGTGAGCAGAATTCATTTATGAATTTTGCGTTTCCTGCATGAATCCTTATTCCGTTTACCGTTGCAATTATTCCTTTACCCGAAACAGCTTCAAACTCATCAGCTTCAGGTACCTCAAGCCCTTGAGCCTTTTCAGTAACAGCTTTTGCAAACGGATGCTCGCTGCCTCTTTCAGCAGCTGCGCAAAGAGCCAAAAATTGCTCCTGAGTATAATCTGAATTAATATTTATAACATCGGTTATATACGGCTTTCCCTCGGTTATTGTTCCTGTTTTATCAAGCACAACTGTATCGACTTTACAGAGATTTTCAAGGCTTTCTGCCGACTTGATTAAAATACCGTTTTCTGCAGCTTTGCCTGTGGCAACCATAATCGCAACAGGAGTTGCAAGACCCAATGCGCACGGGCATGAAATTACAAGTACACTTATTGCACATGAGAGAGCAAATTCTCCTCCTTTGCCCGCAATAAGCCAAGCAATCGCACTGATAATTGCGATAATGGTAACTGTCGGTACAAATATACCGCTTATTTTATCTGCAAGTCGGGCTATGGGTGCTTTCGTTGCCGAAGCTTCATCAACAAGCCTGATAATCTGTGCAAGTGTAGTATCTTCTCCCACGCGGGATGCACGCATTTTAAACGAACCGTTTTGGTTAACGGTTGCGCATATCACCTCATCGCCTTCCTTTTTCTCAACCGGTATGCTTTCGCCCGTAACTGCCGACTGGTCAAGATATCCGTTGCCGTCAGTTATCACTCCGTCAGCAGGAAGAATTTCACCCGGTCGTATAACAATAATATCGTCTGTTTTTAGTTGTTCGGCAGGTATGATTTTTTCTTCACCGCCAACAATAATCCTAGCAGTTTTCGGTGCAAGGTTAGTAAGACGCTCAAGTGCATCGGTTGTTTTAAGCTTTGAGCGTGATTCGAGGAATTTACCCAGGGTCACAAGTGTCAGAATCATTGCAGAGGATTCAAAATATAGCTGATGCGAATAGTGTTGCACCAATTCATAATTGCCGTTTACAAGTCCGAAAAGCATTCTGTAAATTGCAAATATACCGTAAATAAATGAAGCGCTGCTGCCAAGAGCAACAAGCGAATCCATATTTGGTGATTTCTTAATAATTGCTTTGAATCCAACAGTAAAAAACTTTCCGTTAATAATAAGAACAGGCACAGTTAATAACAACTGAGTAAAAGCACTAATTATTGAATTCTGTGTACCCATAAAAAAAGAGGGCTGGGGAAGTGAAAGCATGTGGCCCATAGCAATGTACATAAGGATTACTAAGAAGCATAAGGAAGCAATAAATCTGAATTTAAGCGATTTAATTGAGTTGATCTGATTATTTTTATGCTCAGTACGGCTGTTATTGGAAGAGGAAGATTTGTCACGCACCGTGCTTGCGCCGTAGCCAACGGACATAACCGCCGAGCAAATAACGCTTTCATCAACGAGCTTTTCATCAAAATCAACAGCCATTCGACCTGCAAGCAAATTCACATTAACGCTGTTTACTCCATCAATCTTTGATACACAGCGCTCAACACTTGCCTGACATGCGGCGCAAGTCATACCGGTAACTGCAAAATTCTGTTTTGCCATATTTTCACCTCTTATCTGAGCTTTTTAATAAGCTCAACCGTTTCGTTCATAATATCATTATCTCCCTCAAGCACGGAATCAACAACACAGGTTTCCATGTGGTTACGCAAAATTTCATAACCAAAGGAAGAAAGGGCGCTTTGTGCCGCAGAAACCTGAGTCAGTATATCGCCGCAGTATCGGTTATCATCAAGCATTTTATTTATTCCGCCAAGCTGACCGATTAAACGGTTTATTCTGTTTTTCAAAAGCTTTTTACTTTCTTCATCTCTTTCGGCATTTTTGTAACGGCATTCATTACATATATCATTCATAATAACACCTCCGAAGTATACCCCCTGGGGGTATGCTAAATTATAGTTGTTTTTATTTCAGTTGTCAATATGATACAAAAAATCCGCCGTTTTCACGGCGGATAAAATATAATTATTCATAAGCGGGAAGAGAGATTGACGTGGTCTTATAGCCTGTGCATTCCATCCTCCATACGCTTGAATCGGTGGATGAAAAAGTTTCCTGATTACAAATAAAGCAGATGCCGGTTATGGGATCGATACAGAACTCATACCTGAAGCCTTCACCGTTATGGCTGTAATCATACTTATATACATCACATTTTACAGCTTCAATTGTTCTTTGAGAATCGTAGTACATAGAGTTTGCGTAGCTGTTATAGTAATTAAAGTAAGGAGTGATGGATGAACCGTATGACATAACAGTTTCTTCCTCCATCATCAGCTCATCCTTGTTGATAAAACCTTCAACCAGTGTTCCGTTCTCACCGGAAAACATTGATTTGAACTTACCGGATGCAGCATCATAGTTGTAGCTTAAGTATTTACCGTTTTTCTGTTTGATAAACAGATTTTTATTTTCTCCGTTTTCAAAGTAGACACCTTTATCTGTTTTTATTGCTTTTGAGGTTGTTGTGGAAATAACCTTGCCGTTTTTAGTCTGAGTAAATGTATATTCCAGCTCATATTCTTCGGGAAGTTTGAGAATAACCTGTTTAATTGTATTTTCGGTAGTAGATAAAATTGCGCCGGATTGGGTCTGGTCGGTCTGAGTAACGCCACCGATAACCGGTTCATTACCCGGCGAAGCTTCGGGTGCAACGTCATTTTCACCCACAATAGTAGCAGATTCATTTACTAAGCCGCTTTTTTCAGTATCAGAGGTGCTCTGTGATTTGTTACAGGCTACTAAAGAAAAAGCAAGAGCAATCAGGCAAATAAATAAGATGAACCTTTTCATATCAATCACCAACTTAGATTTTGTAAATAAAAACCGTAAAGACTTAAGCTTTACGGTTTTTGTGTTATATTAGAGATTCTTGTCCTTGCTGTTATTTCTCAGGCTGAGCTGTGCTTCTGCTGCGAGAGCGACCTCGTCGGCATCGCCGCTGCCTACTGCGTTGGACATAAGTCTGCGGCGTTCGATAAGCTCAGCGTACATGATTTCTTTCTTATCATTATTAAGATCATAGAACAGCATGGGGATAATACCGAGTGAACCGGTAACTGCGGGGATAATGGTAAACATTGCGAAGAGATAGAACTTAACTCTGTCAGTCTGTTCTGTACCTGCAAGGAAAGCATCAGTTTCATAACCGATAAGCTTCTTGAGGAAGGTGGTAACAACGGTACTGACGCTTGTGGCAACTTTAGCTGCAAGGCCCTTAGCAACTGATGTCATAGCTTCTGTACGGTAACCGTTCTTCCATTCGCAGTAGTCCATTGCTTCGTTATACATTTCAGTACCGATAACCGACTTAAGTCCATAGAACAACGTCCAGATAACTTCCCAAAGAGCCATTGCAATGCCCATAGGAACAACCTTCTGATACATACCGCCTGAGAAATCCTTCTTCATACCGATACAGCCGAACAAGAAAACAGGGATATCAAGGAAAGCTGAAATATACTTGGAAACTATGTAAAGCAAGCGGCTTGAAAAACGTCTTCTCATCCAGGGTACCCAAGCGTAGCTCAAAGGAGAAATAGGCGCTGCGGGAATACCAGCAACAAGCGTCATTGATGAGAAATGAAGAACGTCTGTATAGTAGTCCGACTTACTGCCGCTGATTGAGAAGCCGCTGAGGAAATCAGAAAGAGTAATAAGAAGCATAGGCTTATTATTAATGATGGATTTAATAGACATTATTATGCTGGGGGACTTGATAGACTGCATAACTCTTTCTTTCGAATTATAGAAGAACCAGAATGATGCGCCGCTAGAAACAAGGGTTGTGAACAGACCCATTCCTACGAACAATCCGGTATAAACGGTATTGAGCTTACCGGGATTGTTTATGAACATTCCTCTTACAACGTCAATGAGAATTGTAAGAATCTGCTCAGGGAGCTTTTCGCCGAAAGTACCTGAAGCGAAGTTCGCAAGGGTTATAAACCTTGTTCGGTCATTGGGGTGGGGGGTAATTGTTGACATAAGGCCGGTTCTTGCGATACTCTGGAAAGTTCCTTCACC
>JAZSIQ010000084.1:0-13430 GCA_045533875.1 Acutalibacteraceae bacterium
ATGTCGGCTCATCACATCCTGGGGCTGAATTCGGTCCCAAGGGTTCGGCTGTTCGCCGATTAAAGTGGTACGCGAGCTGGGTTCAGAACGTCGTGAGACAGTTCGGTCCCTATCTGTCGTGGGCGCAGGATATTTGAGGAGAGCTGTCCTTAGTACGAGAGGACCGGGATGGACGCACCGCTGGTGCACCGGTTGTTACGCCAGTAGCACAGCCGGGCAGCTAAGTGCGGAACGGATAAACGCTGAAAGCATCTAAGCGTGAAGCCGCCTCCAAGATAAGATATCCCATTACGTAAGTAAGTAAGACCCCTCATAGACTATGAGGTTGATAGGTTGCATGTGTAAGCGTAGTGATACGTTCAGCTTGGCAATACTAATAGGTCGAGGGCTTGACCTTAACAAGTCTTTAGTGCTTACTCCCCGAGTTTCCACTACTATCCTTGCTTTCCTTTGTTCAGTTTTCAGGGTACATGGATATGTAACTTACGCACCGCAGAGAAATCTGCGGTGTTTTTTGCGTTTACGGCACTTATATTTTAAATGTATTTTTATGCGCTTTAAGGGGCTGATATTTTATTAAAAGGAAGAATATTCGTTACAAATCAGATGTTATGTGAAAAATATTCAAAAAAATTGCAAAGTATGAGCTTTTTTCTACAAGAAATATTACAAAAATCGTAGAAATTCTGAAAACGGTATGTTATAATAATCTGAACGCTTTTCGGGTTAAAATCCGATTAGTATATAATCTGTTTAGGAGGAACGGCGAATGCTTAAAAAAATCAGTACAATTCCTTTTTCCGGAACGCCTGAGCAAGAAGCACAGCTTAACGCAGTAATTGAGGAGTGCAAGCACGACAAGCACCTTCTTATGCACGTTATGCAGCAGGCACAGGCAATTTACGGTTATCTGCCTTTTGAAGTGCAGGTTATGATTGCAGAGGGTATGGACATACCTCTTGAGAAGGTTTACGGTGTATCCACTTTCTATGCACAGTTCGCTCTTTCACCCAAGGGTAAGTATAATATCTCTGTCTGCCTCGGCACAGCTTGCTATGTTAAGGGCTCTCAGGATCTTCTTGACCGCATCTGCATCAACCTCGGCATTCAGCCCGGCGAATGCACTGCTGACGGCAAGTTCTCGGTTGAAGGCTGCCGCTGCATCGGCGCCTGCGGCCTTGCTCCCGTTTTCACCATCAATGATGATGTTTACGGCAGAGTTGCTCCCGAGGAAGTTGACAAGATTCTTGCAAAATACAAGGACTAATTTTTAAACAAAGAACGGAGTGCCGGTATGAAAATAAGTGCTATCCAGTCGTTGCTTAATGCGGATGTTCTTTGCGGCGAGGCTTCGCTTGAAAAGGATGTGCGCTCGGCATGCGGCAGTGATATGATGAGCGATGTTCTTGCTTATGTAAAAAATCAGGCAGTTCTTATGACGGGTCTTGTAAATTCTCAGGTTATCCGCACGGCGGCAATGATGGATATGATTTGCATAGTATTTGTAAGGTCAAAAACTCCAACACCTGAGATGATTCAGCTTGCCGAAGAGTGCGGCATTACCGTTTTGACTACGCCGATGCGTATGTATGAAGCCTGCGGTAAGCTGTATTCGGCGGGTCTTACTGGAAACGGTGAAAGCGATGTCTGAGCCTCTTGTTTTCAGTTATCAAGTAGACGGTGACGATTTCACCTCAGCAGGTCAGGCTTCTGTGATGGTGAAAAAGAACCTGAGTCAGATAGGATTTTCGCCCGAGGTTATACGCCGCGTTTCCATAGCGATGTACGAAGGCGAGATAAACATGGTTATCCATGCTCACGGCGGCAAGGCGGAGGTTATTGTTCGCGATGATTGCATTGAAATCATCCTTGCCGACAAGGGCCCCGGAATTGCCAACATTGAGCAGGCGATGCAGGAGGGCTTCTCGACTGCGCCTGACAATATAAGAAGCCTTGGCTTCGGCGCCGGCATGGGCTTGCCGAACATGAAAAGATATACCGATTCCATGGAGATTGAATCCGAGGTCGGTGTGGGCACAACGATTACCATGAAGGTTTATTATTAATTATAAAGCCGGGGAATCACATGAACTCATATATTCACTCTGTTTCGCTTGACAGCGAGAAATGCAAGGGCTGCACAACATGCATGAAGCACTGCCCCACGGAGGCTATCCGTGTGCGCAACGGTCATGCTCAAATCGACCCTGACCGTTGTATTGACTGCGGCGAGTGCATAAGAGTCTGCCCCCATAAGGCTAAAAAAGCCAATTACAATAAGCTTGAGCAAATGAACGCATACAAGTGGAAGATTGCTCTTCCTGCGCCTGCGCTGTTTGCTCAGTTTGACGGGCTCGATGACCTTGACTATGTGCTTCAGGGTCTGCTGGATATCGGCTTTGACGATGTTTTTGAGGTTTCGCGTGCGGCGGAGTACGTGACATCCTATTCAAGGAAATATCTCAAGTTGCCCTCAGTTAAAAAGCCCGTAATAAGCTCCGCCTGTCCCGTTGTGGTAAGGCTTATCGCATTGAGATTTCCTTATCTTAAGGACAATATAATGCCCCTGCTTCCGCCCATTGAGGTTGCGGCGGCAATGGCGAGAGAAGAAGCCCTCAGGGAACATCCCGAATTTACCGAGGAGGATATAGGCGTGTGCTTTATTACGCCGTGCCCCGCCAAGGTAAGCTATGTTCAGAACGGCTTCGGAGATTACAAAAGCAAAATCAACCTTGTTGTTCCGATAAGTGATGTTTATTTCCAGCTTATCAATGTTATGAAGAGAGATAAAACTCCCTCTATTAACAGCAAAACCGGAGTTATCGGCATAAGCTGGGCATCAAGCGGAGGCGAGGCATCGGGTCTGCTGACCGACAGAGTGCTTGCGGCTGACGGAATCAACAATGTTATTGAAGTGCTTGATAAAATTGAGAACGGCAACATTCCGCCGCTTGATTTTGTTGAGCTTAACGCTTGCACGGGCGGCTGCGTTGGCGGAGTGCTTACGATTGAAAATGCGTTTATTTCGAGAAACCGTTTGCAGACACTCAGGCGATACCTTCCCGTATCAGTAAGCAGCCATGCGGGCGAATACATACCGGAGAACAGATTTTTCAACGGTATGCCGTCATACAAGCCCTTGAGCAGGCTCAGCGACAGCCTGGGCGAATCAATGAGGCTTATGGCGAGAATTCAGGCGGTACGTGCCGATTTGCCGGGAATTGACTGCGGCGCCTGCGGCTCACCTACCTGCAGAGCTTTTGCGGAGGATATAGTCATGGGCAGCGCAGATATCAACGATTGCGTAATCGGCTATGCTGATATTATTAAAAAGTATATAGCAGACAAAAGCAAGGAGGGGACAACCGATGACCGTAACTGAGCTTTCAGAGAAAATCGGGCTTGAGGCGGTTTGCTGTCCCTGCCCCGAAAAGCAGGTAACGGGCGGCTACGCAGGCGATTTGCTAAGCTGGGTTATGGGCAGAGCAAACAGCGGCGATGCGTGGATAACGATAATGTCCAACATCAATGTTATCGCAGTTGCAACGCTTGCCGATACTGCGGCTGTTATACTTGCTGAGGGTGTCAGCATGGAGGAAAATACCGTGCAGACTGCTTTTGAAAAGGGCGTAAACATTTTTAAAACAGATAAGCCCGTATTTGAAACTGCGGCGGCTGTTTTTAAAGCGCTTGAAAAATGAAGAATTTTTACTACGATTTTCACATTCACTCCTGCCTTTCTCCCTGCGGGGATAACGATATGACCCCTAATAACATAGCGGGCATGGCGAAGATAAACGGCCTTGATATCGTTGCGCTGACTGACCATAACAGCGCTAAAAACTGCCCTGCATTTTTTGAGGCGGCAAGGAGATATTCAATAATCCCCGTTGCGGGCATGGAGCTTACAACGGCGGAGGATATCCATGTGGTGTGCCTGTTTGAGGAGCTTGAAGCGGCGCTGGAATTCGGTGAGGCGGTAAACTCCAGAAGGGTGCTTATACCCAACAGGGTGGAGATTTTCGGTGAGCAGCTTGTGCTCGACGGCGAGGATGAGCTTATTGAGCAGGAAAAATTTCTGCTTCCCAACGCTACCGATATTTCTTTTGAAGCCGCACCGCAGGAGGTTGAGAAATATTCGGGAATCTGCTTCCCTGCCCATATTGACCGAAGCGCAAACTCTGTAATAGAAACGCTCGGCGTTTTTCCCGAAACTCCGCATTTTGATTTTACGGAGTACAGGGACAGCGCCAAAATAGACGGGCTAAAAGAGAGATTTCCCATTCTCGAAAACAAGCCGTGGTTTGTTTCGTCAGATGCTCACTATCTTGAGAATATTTATGAACAGCAGGATTACTTCACGCTTGGCTGTCAGGATGAGGCGGCGGTAAGGAGCGAGCTTTTTTCCTGCCTGCGAAGGGGGATAAAGCCTTGAAGGAGCTTTCATTAAATATTTTGGATATAGCAAAAAACTCGGTAAAAGCGGGTGCTGAGAATATAGAAATTCTTATAACCGAAACCGAGGAAAAGCTTGTTATGAGCATTGAGGACGATGCCTGCGGCATGACAAGGGAACAGGTTGAAAGCGTTACCAACCCGTTCTTTACAACACGCACCACACGCAAGGTAGGCATGGGAATCCCTCTGCTGATGCTTGCGGCGCAGCAGACGGGCGGCGATGTTACAATCGAATCGAAGCCCGAAGCGCTTTACCCCGACTCTCACGGAACAAAAACAACCGCTGTCTTTTATAAGAACAGCATTGATTTTACTCCGCTCGGGGATGTGGTATCTTCGCTGGTAACTCTCATTCACGGCTCGCCGGATATTGACTGGCATTTTCTTCACACATTCGGAAGAAAAAGTGTTGAGCTTGATACAAAGCAGATGAGGGAAGTGCTCGGTGAGGATATTGAACTCAACAGCTATGAAGTAATTAAATGGATTGAGGATTCGCTCAATGAGGAGTACGCTCAATTTATTTAAATAAATCAGTTAATTTTTTTACAGGAAGGGAATAGATGCTATGAAGTCATTGGCTGAACTCGCGGCAATCAAAGAAAAAATGAAGGACAAGGTAGTTCTTCGCGAAGGCACAGGAGAAATCCGAATTGTTGTAGGCATGGCAACCTGCGGTATCGCAGCAGGTGCAAGACCCGTCCTCAATGCCTTTGTTGAAGGCGTAAGCAAGGCAGGTCTTTCTGACAAGGCTACCGTTTCACAGACCGGCTGCATCGGCGTTTGCCAGTATGAACCCGTAGTAGAGGTTTTTGAAGCAGGCAAGGAAAAGGTTACTTATGTTAAGATGACTCCCGCTAAGGTTGAAACCGTCATTGAAAATCACATCAAGGGCGGCAAGGTTGTTGAGGAGTATACAATCGGCAGCAACGTTTAATGCGTATTGGAGGTAAACAAATATGATTCGTTCACAGGTATTGATTTGCGGCGGTACGGGCTGCACATCATCGGGTAGTAAAGTTCTCATGTCTACCTTTGAGCAGGAAATTGAGAAGTGCGGACTTTCCGAAGAAGTAAAAATCGTTCAGACAGGCTGCTTCGGTCTTTGCGCTCTCGGCCCTGTTGTTATCGTTTATCCTGACGGTACTTTCTACAGCCGTGTTGAGGAAAAGGATGTTGCTGAAATCGTTGAAGAGCATCTCCTCAAGGGCCGTGTAGTTGAAAGACTCGTTTATAACGATGTTGCAGAGGAAACAAAGGAAGAAATCGCAAGCTCTGCTAATGTTTCACTTAACGACACCGTTTTCTATAAGTCACAGAAGCGTGTTGCGCTCAGAAACTGCGGCGTTATCGACCCCGAAAGCATTGACGAATACATTGCTATGGACGGTTACGCAGCACTCGGTAAGGTTCTTACAGAAATGACCCCCGAGGACGTTATCAAGTGCATCAAGGATTCAGGTCTTCGCGGCAGAGGCGGCGGCGGATTCCCCACCGGTCTTAAGTGGAGCTTTACCGCAGCTAACGCAGCTGACCAGAAGTATGTAGTATGTACCGCTGACGAGGGCGACCCCGGTGCATTCATGGACCGTTCCGTTCTCGAAGGTGACCCCCACTCAATCATTGAAGCTATGACCATCTGCGGTTACGCAACAGGCGCAACTGAGGGTTATGTATATGTACGCGCTGAGTACCCCATCGCTGTTAAGCGCCTTGAGATTGCTATTGAGCAGGCAAGAGAATACGGTCTTCTCGGCAAGAACATCTTCGATTCAGGCTTTGATTTTGACCTTTTCATCCGCCTTGGCGCAGGCGCATTCGTATGCGGCGAGGAAACCGCTCTTATGACCTCCATCGAGGGTAACAGAGGCGAGCCCCGTCCCCGTCCTCCCTATCCCGCAGTTAAGGGTCTCTTCGGCAAGCCCACCACCGAAAACAACGTTGAAACCTTCGCAAACATTCCCCAGATTATCCTCAACGGTGCAGAGTGGTTCGCTTCCATGGGTACTGAGAAGTCAAAGGGTACCAAGGTTTTCGCTCTCGGCGGCAAAATCAACAACACAGGTCTTGTTGAAATCCCCATGGGCACAACCCTTCGCGAGATTATTGACAATATCGGCGGCGGCGTTCCCAACGGCAAGAAGTTCAAGGCTGCTCAGACCGGCGGACCTTCCGGCGGCTGCATCCCCGCAAGCCTTATCGATACTCCCATTGATTATGATAACCTCACAGCTATCGGCTGCATGATGGGCTCCGGCGGACTTATCGTTATGGACGAGGACACCTGCATGGTTGACATTGCAAAGTTCTTCCTCGATTTCACCGTTGACGAGTCCTGCGGTAAGTGCTCACCCTGCCGTATCGGCACCATGAGAATGCTTGAAATCCTTGAGAAAATCACTCAGGGCAAGGGCACTCTTGAGGATATTGACAAGCTTGAAGAGCTTGGCGAATACATCAAGCAGAATTCACTTTGCGGCCTCGGCCAGACTGCTCCCAACCCCGTTCTTGCAACACTCAAGTTCTTCCGTGAGGAATACATTGCTCACGTTGTTGACAAGAAGTGCCCCGCAGGCGTATGTAAGGCTATGGTTTCCTACACAATTGATGCTGAGAAGTGCAAGGGCTGCACACTCTGCGCAAGAAACTGCCCCGTTAACGCTATCAGCGGCAAGGTAAGAGAGCTTCACACCATCGACCCCGAGAAGTGCATCAAGTGCGGTGTCTGCATGGATAACTGTAAGTTTAACGCTATTATTAAAGGTTAAGAAAGGAGGAAGTTAAAAATGGAAATGGTAAACATTAAAATTAACGGCACTCCTCTGAGCGTGCCTAAGGGTATTTCTATTCTTGAAGCGGCAAGATTTGCCGGCATCGAGATTCCCACTCTTTGCTTCCTCAAGGATATCAACGAAATCGGCGCATGCCGTATCTGCATGGTAGAGGTTAAGGGTGCCCGTTCACTCGTAACCGCATGCGTTTACCCCGTAAACGAGGGTATGGAAGTTTTCACAAACTCCGAAAAGGTAAGAACAAGCCGCAAGCATACTCTTGAGCTTATTCTTTCCACTCACCGCAAGAACTGCCTCTCCTGCGTACGCAGCGGAAACTGCGAGCTTCAGAAGCTTTGCAAGGAATTCGGCGTTAAGGATGAGGACCATTATAAGGGCAAGATGCCCCAGTTTGAGTTTGACGATTCCGCAGCTCACATGATCAGAGACAACAGCAAGTGCATCCTTTGCCGCCGCTGCGTTGCCGCCTGCGAGAATCAGGCTGTTTCCGTAATCGGCGCAAACGCAAGAGGCTTTGATACCCACATCAGCTCTGCGTTCGATAAGGACCTTGCGGATGTTTCCTGCGTATCCTGCGGTCAGTGCATCGTAAACTGCCCCACAGGCGCTCTTTCCGAAAAGGACGATACCGAGAAGGTGTTTGCCGCTATCAACGACCCCTCAAAGTATGTTATCGTTCAGACCGCTCCCTCAATCCGTGTTACCCTTGGCGAGGCATTCGGCATGCACCTTGGCACCAATGTTCAGGGCAAGATGGTAGCAGCGCTGAGAAGACTCGGCTTTGATAAGGTATTTGATACCGATTTCGCAGCCGACCTTACAATTGTTGAGGAAGCTAACGAGCTTCTTGACAGAATTCAGAACGGCGGCGTTCTTCCCATGATTACTTCCTGCTCACCCGGCTGGATTAAATACTGCGAGCATTACTATCCCGATCAGCTCGACCACCTTTCATCCTGCAAGTCTCCCCAGCAGATGTTCGGCGCAACCATTAAGACATGGTATGCAAAGAAGATGAACCTTGACCCTGCAAACATCGTTGTAGTAGGTATTATGCCCTGTACTGCAAAGAAGTTTGAAACTCAGAGAGATGACCAGGATGCAGCAGGCTATCCCGATGTTGACTACGCTCTTACCACAAGAGAGCTTGCAAGAATGATTGAGTCCGCAGGTCTCTTCTTCCCCAAGCTTCCCGAAGAAGAGTTTGACAATCCTCTCGGCGAATCCACCGGCGCTGCTGTTATTTTCGGCGCAACAGGTGGCGTTATGGAAGCTGCGCTGAGAACCGCTGTTGAAAAGCTTACAGGCGAAGAGCTTGCAAGTCTTGATTTCACAGAGGTCAGAGGCACTGACGGCATCAAGGAAGCTACCTACACAGTGGGCGGCGTTGAGGTTAAGGTTGCAGCGGTAAGCGGCCTTAAGAACGCTCACGAAATCATGGAGAAGGTTAAGAACGGCACTGCTGATTATCAGTTTATTGAAATCATGGCTTGCCCCGGCGGATGCGTAAACGGCGGCGGTCAGCCTGTTCAGGCGGCAGTTGTTCACAACTTCGTAAACCTCAAGGGCATCAGAGGTGCGGCTCTTTACGAGGCAGACAAGAATCTCCCCGTAAGAAAGTCTCACGAAAGTGAAGCTGTTAAGAGAGTTTATGAGGAGTTCTTCGGCGAGCCCGGCAGCCATGTTGCTCACAAGGTTCTCCACACCTCCTACACTCCCAGACCCAAGTATAAATAATTAAACAAATCAAGCGGCAAGCGCAGGATATCCCCGTGCTTGCCGCTGTTTTTTGAAAAAAATTCCCGGAAGCTTCAGCCTCCGGGAATAATTTTTTAATTAAGGATTAAGCAACGTCCTCTGCGATTTTTTCAAAGCCTTCCATGATGGAGCTTGCGGCATATTTGCCAAGGGAGATAAGCTCCTGATAATGGTCATAAACAATAGCCATGGAGTAATCGTTATCGGGAACAACGTAGCCGATAGCATCGTTTGCAAGGCCGAAGCAGATGATATCTTCATTCTTGAACATCTCGGTGATGCAGGGATACTTGAAATCCTTGCCTGTGTAGGAGCCTGAAGCGGTAAGGGAGTCGCCGCCTACAACAAGGTCCTGAACGATTTCACCGGGCATCATAACAACCTGAAGCTCATCGCCGAATTCCATGTAACCGATTTCAACGCAGATTTCATAGCTCTTAAAGCCTGTTACAAGAACATCGTAGTTAGCAAGCTTGAGCTTGCCTGCAAGCTGAATGAAGGGGTTGGTAACGGGGATGTAAACATGGTCAATTACAACATTGAGAAGGGGATCAACCTCGCCGTATTCAGTAGCCTTTGTCCAGCCCTCGCACCAGAGTGAATATTCGCCGCCGTTCTTCTGAGCCATAGCGATTTCAGCGTTGATTTCTTCTTCGTTATAAAGGATTTCCTTGAGCTCGCCGGTCTTGATTTCATCAAGGTCCATGGTGAGAGCAAGGGCAATCTTGCCGATTTCTCTGCCGTAGCGTGCGGACTGCTCTGCACGGTGCTCCATATCCTGAGCGTCATTGGTTGCGCCTCTGTTCATATAGATACCTGCAATAGCGCCGTTGAAGAACATGCAGTTGTAGCCTGCCTCATTGAGAACCTCGCCGATGTAGTAAACATAGTCACCGCTGACCTCACGGCCTGAGTTATCCTCGGTGGGGAGACCTGCAACATCGGGATGTCCGGCGATGTTAACAATCATGGTGGGGTCGGAATCTGCATCGTCGGGGGTGAAGGTGAGTCTTACCATATCGGTGATAAGAGCGCTGGCAGAGGAGCGGTTCTTATTGTCAAAATACTCTTCGCCGATATCCTTGCGTGCGTAGGTCATTGTGCCTGTTTCCATATTGTCGCAAGCGGTGAGCATACCGTTTGATACAGTCTTATAAAGGAACTCCATGAAGTGGGGGTCGGTGCCCTGCTCAAGATTCTTGCTTCTGAAAAGTGAAAGGGGAATGTTCTTGAGAATCTTGCCGAAAAGGTTGGTCCACAGACCTTCTGTGTCAATACCGCTGTGAGCGTGAGTTGAGAAAACGTTGACGGAAGCGAACTCGTACTTGTCGCCTGCGAGCTCAACGAGCTGCTTGCGGATTTCCTTGATGTCAGCATTGGTGATGCCGATGCAGTCGATGGTAGCAAAAACATTTATGCCTCTGCCGCTGCCGTCCTCAATGGCAACGATTCTTGCCATCATATCATCGTAAACGCCTTCAACATTGTTGGTAAAGCCGTTTTCGATAGCAATGAAGCCGCCGAGGTAGTAGGTATGTTCTTTCCAGTCAGGAGGAACAAGGCTTACTTCGTTATGGCCGAGCTTCCACTGACCGTTGGTGTTTTCGCCTTCGAGAATGCCTGTGCCGGCATAGAAATTCTCGTTGGGGTCGAAATCTTCTTTGTCAACAAAGTGTCTGCCGTCAGGGAAAATGGCGTTGATGCCGCCGAGGAGACCCTGAATGAGTCCGCCGAGTGCGCCTGATGCAACTCTCTGGAAGGTGCCCTGCTCAGCAGCAGAAGCGGTGAAAAGTGTTGTACCGAGTACCATGCTCAGAACGAGCACAACCGATACAAGGCTGATGAGAAACTTCTTCATTATTTTACCTCTCTTTTGATATATTGTCCGCAACCGTAGGGTAGCGGAAAGTGACTGATTATTTGTTCTCTGCTGTTTCTTCGCTGAAGTCGAAATCCTTGCCGGGGAGAACAGCGTTAAGAACGATGCCTGCAACTGCGGCGATTGCAAGGGGAGTAAGGCTTATAGTGAAGCTGCCGAGTGCAAGGTCAACCGAGCCGTCTGCGGTGCCCATCTTGATTCCGAGAGCGGAAACAAGGATAACCGCTGCAATGATGAGGTTGCGGCTCTTTGAGAAATCAACCTTATTCTCAACAAGGTTGCGAACGCCGATTGCTGAAATCATGCCGTAAAGCACGAAGGAGATGCCGCCGATGATGCCGGTGGGAATGGTTTCAATTGCGGCGGAGAACTTGGGGAAGATTGAAAGGATAATTGCAAAAACTGCCGCAAGGCGGACAACCTTGGGGTCATACACTCTGGAAAGAGCGAGAACGCCTGTGTTTTCGCCGTAGGTGGTGTTTGCGGGGCCGCCGAAAACAGCGGAAATCGAGGTTGCAAGACCGTCACCGATAAGGGTTCTGTGAAGGCCGGGGTCATTGATATAGTTCTTGCCGCAGGTAGCGCCGATGGCGGAAATATCGCCGATATGCTCCATCATGGTGGCAAGAGCAATGGGGATAATGGCAACAAGAGATCTTACTATAAGGTCGGTGCGTGACCAGTCGATGCCGAGGATTGTATTTTCGGCATGAACGGGGAGACCGATTATGTCAGCTTCCTTGATAGCGGTAAAGTCAATTACATCGAAGCCTGCGAAGTCAAGGCCGATACCTACAACATAAGCGATTACAACACCGAGAAGGATGGGGATGATTTTAAGCATTCCCTTGCCCCAGATGTTGAAAGCAATAACAACTACGAGAGCAACAACGGCGAGAATCATGTTGCCTGTGCCGTAATCCTTACAGTTGGAAACGGCGGAGCCTGCAAGACCGAGACCGATGGCAATGATGATGGGACCTGTAACAACAGGGGGGAAGAACTTCATAATCTTCTTGATGCCTACAAGCTTGATAAGAGCAGCAAGCACAAGGTAAACAAGACCTGCACCTGCAACGCCGAGGCATGCATAAGGGAGAAGCTCCTTTTGAGTCATACCGTAATCGCCTGCAGCGGGAGCAATTGCGGCATAGCCTGCAAGGAAAGCAAAGGAGGAGCCGAGGAAAGCAGGAACCTTACCCTTGGTAACGAGGTGGAAAAACAGGGTGCCTGCGCCTGCCATTAAAAGAGTGGTTGCTACATCAAGACCCGTAAGGATGGGAACGAGCACCGTTGCGCCGAACATTGCGAACATGTGCTGAACGCCGAGAATGAGCGTTCTGGGGATGCCGAGCTCCTTGGCGTTGTAAATTCCGCTTTCAGGAATTGAATTCTTTTTGCCGGACATAATATCCCTCCGTGTATTCATATTTATTAAATAATAACAGATTTATATACCTTTGTAAATGTTTTTTGGGGAAGGATTGAAATTTTTTTGTCGCAAGCGGGTGAAGATGGCATTATTATAAATGATTTTTAATGCGGTAAGCATTGACAATCCAGGTGTTTTTAGGTATGATAGAAAGGTATAAAATTTGTATTGTGGGAGTAGTGCAGCTATGAAAAACCAGGAAAAAACAATGGAAAAAATCGTTGCTCTTTGCAAGGGTAGAGGATTTATTTTTGCAGGCAGCGAAATTTACGGCGGTCTTGCAAACACATGGGATTACGGTCCCCTCGGCGCAAGGATGAAGAATAATGTTAAGGACACCTGGCGCAAAAGATTTATTCAGGAAAGAAAGAACAGCTACGAAGTAGATGCTGATATTCTTATGCACCCCAGAGTATGGGAAGCAAGCGGCCATGTTGCCAGCTTTTCTGACCCTCTGCTTGACTGCAAGGAGTGCAAAAAGCGCCACAGGGCGGACAATCTCATTGACGATTTTGACCCTGAAGCACACGCTGACGGTATGACAAAGGAAGAAATGTTTGAGTACATCAAGGCTCATTCAATTCCCTGCCCCCACTGCGGCAAGCATGATTTTACCGACATCAGAGAGTTCAACCTCATGTTCCAGACCTTCAGGGGCGTTACCAATGACAGCAAAAATGTTATTTATCTGCGCCCTGAAAATGCACAGGGTGAATATGTTAACTACCTCAATGTTCAGAGAACAATGAGAGCAAAGCTTCCTTTCAGCATCGGTCAGATAGGCAAAGCTTTCAGAAACGAAATCACTCCCGGTAACTTCACCTTCAGAACCATTGAGTTTGAGCAGATGGAATTCCAGACCTTCTGCAAAGAGGGAACAGACACCGAGCTTTACGATTATTTCAAGGAATACGGCATGAAGTATTATCAGGATCTCGGCATCGCCGCTGAAAATCTCCGCTTCCATGACCATGAAAAGCTCGCTCACTACGCAAAGGCTGCCTGCGACATCGAGTTCCTCTTCCCCTTCGGCTGGGGTGAAGTCAACGGCACTCACAACAGAACCAACTTCGACCTCACAAGACATCAGGAATACAGCGGTCAGAAGATG
>JAZSIQ010000009.1:0-12039 GCA_045533875.1 Acutalibacteraceae bacterium
CTCCTGCTTCCATCTTTGCTACATATGCTAACCTTAACGCTGCTGAACCTAAGAACGGCTTCGTTCTCAGCATCGTTGATGACGTTACTAACAACTCTCTTGATGAATCCTTTGCTCCCGACACAGCTCCTGCAGGTACAATCTCCTGTAAGTTCTGGGGTCTCGGCGGCGACGGTACTGTTGGTGCTAACAAGAACTCCATCAAGATTATCGGCGACCATACCGATATATATGTTCAGGCATACTTCCAGTATGACTCAAAGAAGACCGGCGGTATCACCATTTCTCACCTTCGTTTCGGTGACAGCCCCATCAAGAGCCCCTATTACATCAACAAGGCAGACTTCGTTGCATGCCACAACCACTCTTATGTTGAAAAGGGCTACAAGATGGTTAACGATGTTAAGCCCGGCGGCGTATTCCTCATCAACTGCCAGTGGGATGAGGCTGAGCTTGCTGAAAAGCTTCCCGCAGAAGCAAAGCGCTACATCGCAAACAACAACATCCAGCTTTATACTGTTAACGCTATTGACCTTGCTGCAGAAATCGGCCTCGGCAAGAGAACCAATACGATCCTGGAGGCTTCCTTCTTTGCTCTTGCAAACGTTCTTCCCAAGGACGAAGCAATCGGCTACATGAAGAATGCTGCCCTCAAGTTCCTCAAGAAGGGCCAGGATATCGTTGACATGAACCACAAGGCTATTGACGCAGGCTTCGGCGCATTCAAGAAGATTGAAGTTCCCGCTGACTGGGCAAACGCTGCTGATGAAGCTAAGGCTACCACAGAAAACGGCCCCGCAAAGCTTGTTAAGATGGTTGACTCCATCATGAAGCCCGTTGGAAGCATGAACGGCGATTCTCTCCCCGTTTCCGCTTTCATGGATCATGTAGACGGCACCTTCGAGCAGGGCGCTTCCGCTTATGAGAAACGCGGCGTAGCAGTTATGGTTCCCGAATGGGATGCAGCAACCTGCGCACAGTGCAATCTCTGCTCCTATGTATGCCCCCACGCAACAATCCGTCCCTTCGCTCTTTCCGATGACGAAGTTGCCGCTGCTCCTGCACAGGCTAAGTTCGCTGACGGTAAGGTTAAGGCTAAGGGCTATAAGTACACCATGAGCGTATCTCCTCTTGATTGCATGGGCTGCGGCGTCTGCATCGGCGTTTGCCCCACCAAGTCACTCAAGATGGTTCCCAGAGAAACTCAGGACGATCAGCAGCCTGTATTTGACTACATGGTTGAAAAGGTCGCAGATAAGGGCATTGCTGACGCCACCGTTCCCGGCAGCCAGTTCAAGAAGC
Source organism: Acutalibacteraceae bacterium (assembly GCA_045533875.1). GTDB lineage: Bacteria > Bacillota > Clostridia > Oscillospirales > Acutalibacteraceae > CAG-177. The sequence continues at coordinate 1,303 of JAZSIQ010000009.1, forward strand.
CCCTCCTTGAGTTCTCCGGCTCCTGCGCAGGCTGTGCTGAAACCTCTTATGCACGCCTTATCACCCAGCTCTTCGGTGACAGAATGTATATCTCCAACGCAACAGGATGCTCCTCCATTTGGGGCGGCCCCGCTGCAACATCCCCCTATACTACCGACAAGAAGGGTCACGGCCCCGCATGGGCAAACTCCCTCTTTGAAGATAACGCTGAGCACGGCTTCGGTATGTACCTCGGCCAGAAGGCTATCCGCAACAGCCTTATAGAAAAGGTTGAAGCAGTTGCCGCTTCTGACAAGGCAAGCGACGAAGTTAAGGCTGCAGCAAACGCTTACCTCAACAGCGTTGATGACGGCGCAACAAACGGCGCTGCTGCCGATGCTCTTGTTGAAGCTATCAAGGATATCGATTGCGACCTTTGCAAGGATATCGTTTCCAAGAAGGAATACCTCTCCAAGAAGTCCGTATGGATCTTCGGCGGCGACGGCTGGGCTTATGATATCGGCTTCGGCGGCGTTGACCACGTTCTCGCTTCCGGCGAAGACGTAAACATCATGGTATTCGATACTGAAGTTTACTCCAACACCGGTGGCCAGGCTTCCAAGGCTTCCCAGATCGGTCAGGTTGCTCAGTTCGCAGCAGCAGGTAAGGCTATCTCCAAGAAGAGCCTTTCCGAAATCGCTATGAGCTACGGCTACGTTTACGTTGCTCAGATCGCTATGGGCGCAAACGCAAACCAGACCATCAAGGCTATCACAGAAGCTGAAGCTTACAAGGGTCCCTCACTCATCATCGCTTACGCTCCCTGCGAAATGCACTCCATCAAGGGCGGCATGGTTAACTGCCAGGCAGAGATGAAGAAGGCTGTTGAATGCGGCTACTGGAATATGTTCCGTTACAACCCCGCTCTCAAGGCTGAAGGCAAGAACCCCTTCACCATCGACAGCAAGCCTGCAACCGCAAGCTACCGTGACTTCATCATGAACGAGGCTCGTTACTCCTCACTTACCCGCTCCTTCCCCGAGCGTGCAGAAGCTCTCTTTGATATGGCTGAAAAGGCATCCGTTGCTAAGTACGAGCACCTTCTCCGCCTCAAGGATCTCTACGCTCCCTCAGCTGAATAATTCGGCCTGACGGATAAATCCGAATAATTAATCTTTGCGGCTTGCATGGTATCTCCGTGCAAGCCGCTTTTGCTTTTGTTTTAATTTTATTACTGTATCATTATTGAAATACAGATGAAACTGTGATAATATATTTAGTTAGAAACCATATATTTTACTTGGAAATGAGGAATTCTTATGGGCAAAAAATTTATGGACTGCGACTTTCTTCTTAACAATGAACCCGCCAAAAAACTGTTTGCCGCAGCAAGCGAAATGCCTATTTTCGATTGGCACTGCCACCTCTCCCCTAAAGAAATTTACGAAAACAAGCAGCCTGCGGACATAGCCTATCTCTGGCTTGCCGGTGACCATTATAAATGGCGTGCCATGCGCTCCTGCGGCGTTGATGAAAAGTATATCACGGGCGATGCTTCAAACTACGAAAAATTCAAGGCATGGGCAGGCATAATGCCGATGCTTATTGGTAATCCTCTTTATCACTGGACTCACCTTGAGCTTCAGCGATACTTCGGCATTTACGAGCCCCTGAGCGCAAAAACCTGCGATGAAATCTGGGAAAAGGCAAATGCAAAAATCGCCGCCGGAGGATTTACGCCCCGTGAACTTATAATGAATTCCAACGTCACCTGCGTGTGCACTACCGATGACCCTGCGGATTCTCTTGAGTACCATGTGCTGCTTGCGAAAGACGAGAGTTTCACCACTAAGGTGATTCCTGCTTTCCGCCCCGATAAAGCGCTCGGCATTGAACTGCCCGGTTGGAAAGCATGGCTTGAGGCTATGGAAAATACAGCAGGCGAAAAGATAGAATCCTATTCCAAACTCCTTGATGTGCTTAAGAATCGCATTGATTTCTTTGATTCTCTCGGCTGCCGCGCAAGCGACCATGCGTTTACTCAGTTCCCCTTTGCAAGAGCCGGCGAGGCTGAGCTCGAAGCAATTTTTGCCAAGGCATGTAATGGAGAAGACCTTTGCAGCTGCGAGGTTGAAAAATTCAAAACGGAGCTTCTCAGATTTTTTGCAAAGGAATATGCCAAAAAGGGCTGGGGAATGGAGCTTCACATCGGCGCAATGCGCAATAATAACACCCTTATGTTCAAAAAAATCGGACCCGATACAGGCTACGATTCAATAGCCGATTACGAGGTTGCCCACAAGCTTTCACGCTTGCTTGACAGCCTTGCAGAGGAAGAGCTTCTTCCCAAAACCGTACTTTTTACACTTAACCCCAAGGATAATTATGTGCTCGGCTCAATGCTCGGCAACTTCCAAACAAGCGAAGCGGCAAGTAAAATTCAGTTCGGCTCCGCTTGGTGGTTCAACGATAACATTGACGGAATGCGTGAGCAGATGAAGGCTCTCGGCAATCTCGGCGCTCTTAGTAAATTCGTAGGCATGGTAACGGATTCACGCTCCTTCCTCTCCTACCCGAGGCACGAATACTTCCGCCGCATTCTCTGCGGTCTTATCGGCGATATGGTTGAAAACGGACTCTATCCCGAGGACTACGATACACTTTGCCCCATAGTTCAGGATATCGCATATAACAATGCCGTTTCATATTTCGGCTTGAAATTATGAGAAAGGATGAATTTTAATGGCAAAATATGTTCTTGCACTCGACCAGGGTACCACAAGCTCAAGAGCGATAGTTTTTGATAAGGCAGGCAATATAATCGTCAGCGCTCAAAAGGAATTTGAGCAGATTTATCCCAAGGCCGGCTGGGTTGAGCATGACCCCATGGAAATTTTATACAGCCAGTTTCAATCTGTTACAAGCTGCCTTGCATCGGGTAAGGTTGACCCATCAGAAATTGCCGCAATCGGCATCACAAATCAGCGTGAAACAACCATTCTGTGGGATAAGGAAACGGGAAAACCCGTATATAACGCCATAGTGTGGCAGTGCCGCAGAACCGCCGATATATGCGAAGAACTTAAAGCTGAGGACGGTCTGACGGAATATATTCAGGAGCATACCGGTCTTATAATTGACGCATATTTTTCAGGCACAAAAATCAAGTGGATTCTTGATAATGTTCCCGAAGCACGCAAGCTTGCAGACGAGGGCAAGCTCCTTTTCGGCACGGTGGAAACCTGGCTTATCTGGAATCTTACCGGAGGCAAGGCTCATGTGACCGACTATTCAAACGCTTCCCGTACAATGCTTTTCGATGTTGACAAGCTTTGCTGGGACCGTCTGCTTTGCGACAGACTCGGAATCCCCATGAAAATTCTTCCCGAATCCGTTCCTTCAAGCAAGGTTTACGGCTCGGTTGCAAAGGGAATCATAGGCCTTGAGTCCCTTGAAGGCATTCCGATAAGCGGTGCTATCGGCGACCAGCAGGCGGCTCTCTTCGGACAGTGCTGCTTTGAAGCAGGTCAGGCTAAAAACACTTACGGCACAGGCTGCTTCCTGCTTATGAACACAGGCAAAAAACGCACCAAATCCAAGAGCAACCTTCTTACGGGCGTTGCCTGGGGAATCGGTGACGAAGTAGAATATGATGTTGAAGGCTCTGCTTTCAATGCAGGCTCCGTAATAAAATGGCTGCGAGACGAAATACATCTTATTGACACCGCAAGGCGCTGTGACGAGCTTGCTGAAAGTGTACCTGATGCCAACGGGATTTATTTTGTTCCCGCTTTCACAGGGCTCGGTGCGCCCTATTGGGATATGTACGCAAGAGGATGCATCGTAGGCCTTACAAGAGGCGTAAACCGTGCCCATATCGCAAGAAGTGTGCTTGAAGCTATCGCCTATCAGATGACTGACCTTCTTGAAGCAATGAAGAATGATTCGGGTATTGAATTCACCGAGCTTCGTGTTGACGGCGGCGCTTCGGTCAGCGATATAATGATGCAGATTCAGGCCGACCTTATCCGCTGCATGGTAGTACGTCCCAAGACCGTTGAAACCACAGCCCTCGGCTCAGCTTATCTTGCAGGTCTCGCTGTCGGATTCTGGAAAAGCAAGGAGGAAATTATCAAAAACCGTGAAATTGATAAAGTTTTTGCTCCTCAGATGCCTGTTGCCGAGCGTGACAAACTCTATACCGGCTGGAAACGTGCCGTTGAACGCTCAAGAAACTGGGATATCAAAGAATAATTACCTTAAAAGGGGATTTTTATAATGGACTATGCAAAAGAATCCTTGCGCCTTCACTACGAATGGAAGGGCAAGCTTGAAACAAAAGCAAGAACTCACGCAACGGACAAAGAGTCCCTTTCTCTTGCTTACACACCCGGCGTTGCCGCACCCTGCCTTGAAATCAAGGAAGATGTTGATAAAAGCTATGAGCTCACAAGACGTTGGAACACAGTAGCCGTTGTAACTGACGGTACTGCCGTGCTCGGTCTGGGCGATATCGGTCCCGAGGCAGGTATGCCCGTAATGGAGGGTAAGTGCCTGCTCTTTAAGGAGTTCGGCGGTGTTGACGCTGTTCCTTTGTGTATCCGCTCAAAGGAAGTTGACGATATAGTTAAAACCGTAGCCCTGCTTGCAGGCAGCTTCGGCGGAGTTAATCTTGAAGATATTTCCGCCCCCAGATGCTTCGAAATAGAGCGCAAGCTTAAAGAAATCTGCGATATCCCCATTTTCCACGATGACCAGCACGGCACAGCAATCATCGTTCTTGCCGCTGTTACCAACGCCCTCAAGCTTGTAGGAAAAAAGCTTGAGGATTGCACAATTGCAATGAGCGGTGCAGGCGCAGCAGGTGTTGCCATTGCAAACCTTCTCAATTCAAGCGGCGCAAAGAATATCATCATGAGCGATATCAACGGCATAATTTCAAGCACTTCCAATCACTCCGAAGAGCTTGCAAAGAACGTTGCTTTCTCAAATAAGAATGGCATAAACGGCAAGCTTGCCGATGCAATGAAGGGCGCAGATATCTTCATCGGCGTTTCCGCAGGCGGAATCGTAAGCGAGGAAATGATTGCTTCAATGAATAAGGATGCCATCGTTATGGCCATGGCTAATCCCACTCCCGAAATCATGCCCGACCTTGCCAAAAGGGCAGGCGCGCGTGTCGTAGGCACGGGCAGAAGCGATTTCCCCAACCAGATTAACAATGTTCTCGCCTTTCCCGGAATTTTCAGAGGCGCTTTCGATGTGCGTGCAAGCGATATCAATGAAGAAATGAAAATCGCCGCCGCAAACGCTCTTGCAGCTCTCGTTCCCGATGATGAGCTCAACGAAAATTATATCATCCCCGAAGCTTTTGACCCCAGAGTAGGCAAAGCCGTTGCCGAAGCTGTTGCCAAAGCCGCAAGAGATAGTGGAGTTGCACGAATTTAAACAATCGTTTTTGTGAAAAATCAACAGTGTTTCTTTTATTTATTATTATATTTAAAAGAAACTGTTGATTTTTTTTTTGCATTGTGCCATAATGTATAAGCATAATTGGATATTGGGGCATTATCCGCCCCATCCACCGCTCACGCGGGAAATTAAAAGGAGGAAATAAATTATGTCCAACTTCAAGCGCGTTCTGAGCCTTGTACTTGTTTGTGCAATGCTCATGTCTTCAGTCGCTTGCCTTGGCGGTGTATTCACCATCGGCGCAGCAGCAGAAGACGCAACCTACGGTCTCTACAACGAAGGTAAGATTCTTACCAAGTCTGAGATCGAAACAAAATTCGCAACACAGATCAACAAAACAGCTTCGGATTATTTCGGCTGGGCTTACTACACCGCTGATATTCTCGAAGTTCCCGTTGGCGAAGAAGCAAAGGCTGACGAAATCGTTTACGCTGAAGGCGACGAGATCGCAACCTACCTTACCGACGGTTATGTAACAGCAGGTCAGACTCTTATCGTAAGAAACTACCTTGCTTGCTCTGACAGCATCTACATGAACATCCCCCCCATGGGCTTCAGCATTGACAGATCCCTCTTCACTGCTACCATGGTAGACGATCCCCTTCTTACTAAAAACGATACCCTCGCAAGTAAGGGCGTCTGCATGAACCTTGACCATTCATTCTACGCTGAGCACGGTGCAGCCTGGCAGTACACTCTTAACAAGGGTCTTGACTGGAGCACAAACGCTAATAAGACCAAGACCGGTCTTTCCACAACAAGAACAGCAACATATTGGGTCTGCCTCTTCACCTGCAGCTTTGACGGTTGGTGGCAGTCTGACGGACAGGAATGGATAGGCGCACATTCTATCCAGGTTCTCAGCGATGCAGCTGAAGGTACCACCGGTTCAATCTGGAATGACCGTGGTGACAAGGAAATCAACGGTACTGCCGAAAGCGGCAGCTGGTTCAAGGATTATAAGGCTCAGGCTCCTTGGAACATTCCCGCAAGACTTGCAACCGCAATTGAAAGCGGCAACACCACTGACGCAACAACTACAGACTACATGCAGAACACCGGTATCACCGTTATCACCTCCGATTTCGGCGGCGATTTCATCATTGGTGAGCCCAAGGCTTCCACTCACGCTGTAACCTTCTATGCAGACGCTGAGGCTACCACAGCTCTCACAACTGCAACCGATTACTCCGCAATCGAAGAGGGCGCAACATTTGCTGCTCCTGCTGAAACTCCCGACGCTCCCACAGGTACAACCTTCGGCGGCTGGGCTTCATCAGCAGATTCCACCACTCCCGTTTCATGGCCTCAGACCATGGGTACTTCCGATATGGAATTCTTCCCCATTTTCTCAGCAAAAACTTCTTACACAATCACTTATTATTCAAACGAAGCAGGTACTGAAACCTTCTCCACTGCTTCTGCTTTTGAAGGCGATACTTACACAATCATCACTGATGGTCCCACAAAGACCGGTCACAAATTCGCCGGCTGGGCCGCAGCTCAGAACAGCACAGAAACCGTAAGCGGTGATGTTACAGCTACCGCAAACGCTTCCTACTATCCCGTATTCACAAAGAACAGCTATACTGTAAACTTTGATGCAAACGGCGGCACCTTCGCTGCTGATGCTGTTACATCCAAGAAGCTTCCTTACGGCGATGCTATCAACGCTGACGGTATCTCCGTACCCACCAAGACCGGTGCTGAATTCCTTGGCTGGGCAAAGAGCGCAACCGCCACTGAGGCTGACACAGACCTCGGCACAGTTCCCGCAAACGACCGTACAAACCTCTTTGCAGTATGGGCAGTAGCTGAGTATGAAGTCGCTGTTTACAACGAAAAGGGTGACGCTGCTCCCGTAGCAATTCTTACTGTTAAGTACAACGATACCTGCCCCGCATTTGACAGCGCTCTCCTTACCGCTCCCGAAGGTGATGACGGCGATGCTTCCACCACCGTATTCGCAGGCTGGAACTATGTTGCTGATGACAGTGCAACAGGCAACACCAACATCTTAAGACCTCTCGGCACAGGCAAGTATACCAACACAGAAGATACTGCTGTTTATGCTACCTGGACCGATTCTGCTTCCCTTAAGTTCATGATTCCTGACTTCTCCGATGACGAAGGCTGGGTTGACGTTTACACACACCTTAAGCTCAGAAACGGCGGCGCAAACGCTACCTTCGACGAAAGCACCTTCGCAGCAGCTCTTGCAGCAGCAAACGCAAAGGCTGCTGAAAACGGCATCAGCTTCACAGATTCTCTCAACTGGTACAGCGATGATGCTCTTACCACCATCGCAGCAAACCAGAAGGGCCAGACTCCCGAGAAGGAAATGTATGCTTACGCAACTGACGGTACTGTCAGCGTAACTTACCTCTACATCGGTTCTTCCTATAAGGCAACCGCAAACCTTTACGTTAACGAAGGCGATGAGGAACCCTTCCTCACCATGGACGGTCAGGCCGGTGACAATTCCAACGAAGCTTTCCGTACCTTCGTTATCTCCAAGGCAAATCTTCCCGAAGCTCCCGTAGGCCAGCACTTTGTTGGTTGGTTCGATAAGGACGGCAACGAGCTTGCTCCCACCGCTGAATCCGCAAATGCATACACCTACACCTTCGTTCCCGGCGCAAACGATTACTTTGCAAAGTTTGAGGATATCGTTTTCACCGTTGAATTCAAGCTTGACGGTACTGTTATCGGCGCAGCAGAAGTTGCTTACGGCGACACAATCAACTTCAATGACATAGCTGCTGCTTCAAACGGCACTATCCCCGCAATCGGTGATGAAATTGATGAACTTTACAAGCCCGGCTACAGCTTCAAGGGCTGGTCCGCAGCTTATATCAACACTCTTCTTACCGAGGAACTCGTTATTGATAACACCGTAAGAATCGTTGCTAACGCAATTACTGACGGTACTCACACCATCACTTTCTATGCAAACGCTAACAGCGGTAACTTCGAAGCAAGAAAGTTCATTGCTACTCTTGTATGCCCCGAAGGCGCAGCATTCTCCGACGGCGAAACCACCAAGACTCTTGAAGTTGCAGTTGGTACCACCCGTGACAACATCTCCAGAGCAGTTGAAAACACATACGGTCTTCCCGTTATGGAAGGTCACACCTTCACCTACTGGTCATACGACACCACTATCGGCGGAACCTCCGGCGATATGCCTGCTCAGGACTTCACCTACACCGCAACCTTCGCAGCTAACCCCGTAAAGGTTACATTTGATCCCCAGAACGGCACTGATCCCATGTCCATCAACAAGGCTTACGGCGACAGCGCTGCTGCAACACTTGCAGAGTTCAGCCATCCTTATTACAGATGGCCTGCCGGCTCCGTATTCGAGGGTTGGGTTCTTACCGAAGGCTCACTCGGCGCTGACGGCGACTCACTCACCGGTGACGTCACCTACACTGCTGATTACGCAACATTCGGCGAGAAGTATCTCTTCATCGTTTACAACTCAGGTTGCGAAACCAACGACACCGCTGATAAGTCTACATACAACGAGTACATCTACAAGACTATCTCCAAGGACGGTCTTAAGACTCAGTACTGGGATAAGGGTGAATTTGTAGATTCCAAGGATGAGGCTGAAATCCTCCAGATTTCTGATAATGTTATCATCTTCTACAAGCTTAAGCTTATCGGCTTCGATTTCGCAAGATTCTTCGAAATCGAAATGTGGCAGAACCTCTACTTCACCGTAGTTCCCGTTGACGTTGCTAAGTCAATGTTCACAATCCAGGGCATGATTGATACCGTAAAACTTATCATCACAGCTCTTGGCGCACTTTAATCCTTAATTTCTCGCAGCACTGCGGCAGGCCTTCGGGTCTGCCGCTTTTGTTTTTGCGTAAAAAAAGAGAGCACCGGCAATTAAGCAGGTGCTCCCTTTTGGCGTAAGGAGTTATTATTTTTTGTTCATTTCTGCAAGGCAGGTAAGACAAACTGACCTGTTTCTGAAATCTCTGAGTTCCTGGGTTTCGCCGCAGAAGATACAGGATTTTTCTGCCTTTGCAACGGTAACAACACCGTTAGTGCAGGTAACAATTACTGTACCGCCTTCTTCGGGAATGTCCATTTCCTTACGGTACTGCTTGGGGATGACGAGTCTTCCGAGAGCATCAATGTCTCTCACATATCCGGCTTTTCTTGCCATAAAATGACTCCTTTCGATACTTGGTGACTAAATAGTAACATCATTCAACTTTTTTGTCAACCGAATTTACATGTAATTAGCAAAAACGCAGACTGTATAAACCTTTATACACATTAAATTTAAAGCTTGTTTAATGAAAAAAGCCGCCTGCGCAGGACGACCTGCACAAGCGGCAAAATAATCAATATAAAATCAGATAAGACCCTGAGCCATCATAGCATCAGCAACCTTGATAAAGCCTGCGATGTTGGCGCCTGCAACAAGGTCATAACCGAGGCCGTACTGCTCTGCTGCCTTTGCGGAATTGTCATGAATATCCTTCATGATCTGCTTGAGCTTGCTGTCAACCTCTTCAGCGCTCCAGCTGTATCTCATTGAGTTCTGGCTCATTTCAAGAGCGGAAACAGCTACGCCGCCTGCGTTAACTGCCTTTGAGGGGGCAACTGCCTTGCAGTTTTCCTTAAGATACTCAAGGGCATCGTTGGTGGTGGGCATATTTGCAACCTCGATGTAGTAGGGAACTTCATTCTTAACAAGAAGCTCAGCCTGTGCCATGTCAATTTCATTCTGAGTAGCGCAGGGCATTGCTATATCAACCTTAACCTCCCAGGGCTTCTTGCCTGCTACGAACTTAACGCCGAACTTGTCAGCATAATCCTGAACCTTATCACGGCCGGAAGCACGCATTTCAAGCATGTAAGCGATCTTTTCGGGAGTGTTGATTCCGTCCTCATCGTAAACATAGCCGTCAGGACCGGAAATGGTAACTACCTTGCCGCCAAGCTCGGTAATTTTGAGTGCTGCGCCCCATGCAACGTTGCCGAAGCCTGAAAGAGCAACGGTTTTGCCGGCGAATGTTTCGCCGAAGTGCTTGAGAACTTCAACTGCATAATAGGTTGCGCCGAAGCCCGTTGCCTCGGGTCTGATAAGTGAGCCGCCGTAAGGGAGACCCTTGCCGGTGAGAACACCGTTTTCAAATGCGCCCTTGATGCGCTTATACTGGCCGTAAAGGTAGCCGACTTCTCTGCCGCCTACGCCGATATCGCCTGCGGGAACGTCAACATCGGGACCGATGTGTCTGTAAAGCTCTGTCATGAAAGCCT
>JAZSIQ010000056.1:0-3371 GCA_045533875.1 Acutalibacteraceae bacterium
ATCAGCAGAACAAGTGCAGAGGGTACAGACCATACGGTTGAAACTCTCAGTCTTTCTGATGATGAAGAAGCAATGGTTAAAAAGGTAACAACTGCATTTGAGAATGTTGTTGTGCTTTTCAATATCGGCAACGCTATGGAAATGGGTTGGATTGATGAATACGAAAGTATAAAAGCAGCTGCTATAATCTGGATTCCCGGTGAATTCGGTATGACGGCCGTACCGCAGATGCTTGACGGAAAAGTGAATCCGTCAGGTAAGCTTACGGATACAATCGCATACAGCACTACAGATCATCCTTCAAGCAAATGCTTCGGAAGCAATGAATATAATGGCGGAGGAAACTTTGTTGAATACTATGAAGGCATTTATATCGGCTACCGATATTTTGAAACCTTTGCAAAGGATAAGGTTCAGTTTCCGTTCGGCTACGGTCTCTCTTATACAACTTTTGAAAAGGAAGTTGTTTCAACCGATTTTGATAACGAAAACATAATTGCAAAAGTCAAAATCACAAACACGGGAAGCAAAGCAGGCAAAGAGGTTGTGCAACTCTATTACAGCGCCCCCTATACCGATGGTGGTATTGAAAAGAGCGCAATTTGCCTTGGCGGTTTTGCAAAAACAAAGCTTCTCGATCCGGGCGAAAGCGAAACCCTCACAGTCTCGTTCAAAACAGACGATATGGCATCCTATGATTATAAGGATAATGAGGCTTGGTTGCTTGAAGAAGGTACCTACAGAATAATAGTTGCAAATGATGTAAGAAATCATATTGCTTCGTTCGATTTTAAAATTGATGAAACGAAGATTATCAAAAACGATTCCGTAACAGGGACAGAAATTGAAAATCTGTTTGAGGATGTTTACAGCGGATATGAAATTATGTCAAGAGTTGATGCCGAGGGCACATATCCCGTTCTCCGTGAGCTTGATAAAGATGATTTTCTGATTGATGTTGATAAAACACCAGACCCGGCAACTGAAGGCGAAGCACCCAAAATGGGTGTTAAATATGATGAAACCATTACTTTGCAGGATGTTGCAAAAGACGAAAGCTTATGGGATGCATTCCTTGACCAGCTTACTCTTGATGAAATGACCATGCTTGTTATCAACGGCGGATATGAAACTCACGGAGTCGAGCGTCTCGGAATACCCCATACGATGGATAATGACGGACCCTCAAGTGTCAAGGGCAGAAACGGTCTTGTTTACACAGACAGCGGCACAGCTTATCCCTGCGCAACCGCAATCGGATGCACATGGAATGTTCAGCTTGCTTACGAAATGGGCAAAGGTGCTGGCAAAGAGGCGGCCGATATGGGTACAGACACTTGGTACGCTCCCGGTGCAAATATCCACCGTAATCCCATGGGCGGCAGAAATTTCGAATACTTCTCAGAAGACCCGATTGTCTCAGGAATTATGGCAGCAGAAATCATCAAGGGCGCAAATTCTGAAAGTCTCGTCACAACAATCAAGCATTTTGCTCTCAACGACCAGGAATCACACAGAAATGGCATTTTCACTTGGTGCGATGAACAGGCGATGCGTGAAATCTACCTGAAAGCGTTTGAAATTCCTGTTAAAGAGGCACAGCCCAAAGGAATTATGTCGGCATATAACCGAATCGGAACAAAGTGGTGCGGTTCAAGTTCAGCACTTCTCAAGGACCTGCTTCGAGATGAATGGGGATTTGAAGGCTTTGTTGTTTCAGATTATTCATCAAACTTCACGGGAAGCGGATATATGAGTCCTGTTCTTGCTGTTTATAACGGCAACGATACCATTCTTACAGGTATGTGGTCTCTGCAGGCACTTCAACATAAAGTTGCCGTAAAACTTGCATACGCAAAGGACCCTGTCGGATTTGGTAACGCTCTGCGTGAAGCCTGCAAAAATCTTTGTATAATGAAAATTGAAACAAAGGCATTCAAAAACCCCGAAATAACCTATGATTCATCTCTTATAGGCTCGCTTGATACTTTTGATGACTGGGATTTTGAATTCCCCTATGTTTTCACTTTTATAAGGTTTGTTTTCAACAATATTTTGAATGTTATAATTTATGCTTTCAGATTTATTCTGTAATTAAATATAAAAGGAGAGGGAAAAATGTTACAGATTTTACAGAGAATCATTGCTGTTATCCTTTCTTCGTTCAGCGTTTTCACAACTTTTGTAGGCAGCTTGTCATTTGAAAAATACGACATATTCAAAAATCTTGCTTACGGTGATGCTGAAAGAAACATCATGGATATCTATGTTCCCGAGTCTGCATACGATAACGAACATAACGGTGTTATTCTTTATATTCACGGCGGTTCATGGACCGGCGGCAACAAAGGTGATATGGCAGAAAAATGCGAGAGATTTGCAAGGAAAGGTTATATCACCGCAACGATGAATTATACTCTCTATGCAGACGGACTTTTCGGAAAGGTTACTGCTCTTACCATGTGTGATGAAATCGGCAAAGCGATTGATAAACTCAAGGCTTTTTCGGACGAAAAGAAACTTAATATCACAAAACTTGCCGTTTCGGGTTACTCTGCAGGAGCGCATCTTTCAATGCTTTACGGATTTTCAAGGGCAGATGAATCGGCAATTGAGCTTGTATTTACCGCAAATCAGGTCGGCCCCTCCGATTTTCATTCAGAGGTATGGGGCAGCACCGGCCTTGCAAGTATGCTTTCGGGAATTGAAATTACCGATGAAATGATTGCCAATGGCGAAGCGGAAGAAGTAATAAACCTTGTTTCACCGACAGCTTACGTAACAAAAGATACTGTACCTTCAATTCTTGCTTACGGCGGAACGGATATGATCGTTCCTTCAGGCAATGCCGAAAGAATAAAGACTGCTTTTGAGAATACGGGCGCTGTTCATAACTATATTCTTTATCCTCTTTCAAATCACGGACTTGGTCTTGATCCGCTATGTGAAATGGAATATATAAACACTCTTGAGCTGTACTGTACCGAATATTTCGGTTATTAAGTATTATCCGATTGATACCTCAACATAAGAAAAACACCTCCTGCGGCAGTTTGTGAACTGCCCCAAATTGTGCGGACAGTACAAAAAGAACACCTATGGCAGAAATATTTAATTAAGCGACATACTGACTTCGTTTTTCCAGCGGAGTCAGTTTTGTTTTTAATTGGATTCTTTCGTTGTTGTAGAAGTGTATGTACTTGCTTATGAGGATGCGAGCATCTTCATACGTTTTCAACTTTGTTCTGTAAATACATTCTGTTTTGAGAATTGAGAAAAAGTTTTCAGCCATTGCATTGTCATATGGATTTCCACGTCTTGACATTGAGGGCGTTATGCCGTATGATTGAGTTAGCTTAAAATACGGATGA
>JAZSIQ010000191.1:0-2220 GCA_045533875.1 Acutalibacteraceae bacterium
GTTTTAACTTTAGAATTCGGAAGATAATATCCCTTGAACACCTTAAGGCATTGCGCGGCAATCACCTCATCAGAAGCATCGGGCATACTCAGCTCAATCAGTTTTTTTGCGCCGTTGCCCACAAACTCACGCACCTCATCAAGGCTTCTTTCGGGAAAACCGAATTTTTTCATTGTATAATTGACGGCATCCGCCAAGTCCTCAAGAGTATCGAGTAAAGTGCCGTCAAGATCAAAAATCACCGCTTTATAATTATTCATCCTTATCACCTGAAAACGGGCGGTATAAAACCGCCCGCCTTTTTATTTTTTGAATTTGTCAAAGAAGCCGCCCTTCTTTTCACCTGAACCGATAGGTGCACCCCTCTTGACTCCGAGCTCTGCCTCAAGCTCAGTAAGAAGCTGCTTCTGCCTGTCGGTAAGATTCTTGGGAACATCAACAACAATTCTCACAAGCTGGTCGCCCTTGGATTTGCTGTTTATCATCTGAATTCCTCTGCCTCTCATGCAGAAAACCTCGCCCGGCTGAGTGCCGGCAGGGATGCGGAATTCAACATTACCGTCAAGCGTAGGGATTTTTATTGTATCGCCAAGCGCTGCCTGAGTATAGCTGATGGTGTACTCACACCATACATTATAGCCGTCACGCTCAAAGAAGGGATGAGGTCTTACAAAAACAGCAACCTTCAAATCGCCCCTCGGTCCGCCGTTGATACCCACATGACCCGCTCCGCTTACGGAGAACATCTGCCTGTCATCAATTCCGGCAGGTATGTTGACCTCGATTCTGGTCTTTTTGGAAACTCTGCCGCCGCCCCTGCACTTCTGGCAGGGATTCTCGTTGAACTTGCCCTTGCCGCCGCACTTCTGACACGGCTTGGTGGTTGAAACCACACCGAAGGGCGAACGCTGCTGAACATTCACATAGCCGCTTCCGCCGCAATCGGGGCAGGTTTTGGGGCTTGATCCCTTCTGTGCACCCGAGCCTGAGCATTCGGGGCAGGTTTCGATTCTTGTAACCTCAACCTCACGTTTACAGCCCTTTGCCGCTTCTTCAAAAGAAACGGTTACCCTTGCCTGCACGTCGTCACCCCTTCTGGGGGCATTGGGGTTTGCATGCCTGCCGCCACCGCCGAAGCCGCCGCCAAAGAAACTGCCGAAAAGGTCGCCCAAATCAAAATCAAATCCGCCTGCTCCGCCGCCGAATCCTCCGCCTGCGCCGAAATTGGGGTCAACGCCTGCATGACCGTATTGGTCATAGCGGGCTTTCTTTGTTTCGTCAGATAAAACCTCGTAAGCCTCGTTGGCTTCCTTAAACTTCGCCTCAGCTTCAGCATCGCCGGGATGAAGGTCGGGATGATACTGCTTGGCTGTTTTCCTGTATGCTTTTTTTATTTCATCCTGCGTTGCGCCCTTATTGACGCCGAGGACTTCGTAATAATCTCTCTTATTATCTGCCATATTAGCTCCTTATAACAGGCTTAAAGCCCCGTTTCAAACGGAGCTCTTATACCGCGCAGAGCAGAGATGCTGCCCTGCACGGCAAAATCGTTTAAATCATTAATCAGCGGGAGGAACATCGTTGAAATCAGCCTGAGTGTAGCCTGCGTTGGGGTCATAGCCTGCTGCGGCGTTGGGGTCGAAGCCCTCGGGTGCACCTTCGGGAGCGGCTGCCTTGTAAAGCTTCTCGGAGATTTCATAGAACTTTGCGGTGAGCTCATCCTTGCGGCTCTTGATGAGGTTGATATCCTCACCCTTGAGAGCTTCCTTGAGCGCCTCTACCTTTTCGTTTACGCCGTTCTTATCTTCATCGGAGAACTTGTCACCGTTTTCGCTCATAAGCTTTTCGCACTGATATACCATCTGGTCTGCTTCGTTGCGTGCATCAACCTCTTCACGGCGAAGCTTATCTTCCTGAGCAAAGCGCTCTGCCTCTGCAACTGCCTTGTCAATATCTTCCTTGGACATATTGCTGGAAGCGGTAATGGAAATGGACTGCTCCTTGTTTGTACCAAGGTCCTTTGCGGAAACGTGAACAATACCGTTGGCGTCAATATCAAAGGTTACTTCAATCTGAGGAACACCTCTGCGTGCAGGAAGAATTCCGTCAAGGTGGAACACACCGAGAGTCTTGTTATCTCTTGCAAACTCTCTTTCGCCCTGAAGAACGTGAACCTCAACAGAGGGCTGATTATCAGCAGCAGTTGAGAAAATCTGGCTC
>JAZSIQ010000196.1:0-2399 GCA_045533875.1 Acutalibacteraceae bacterium
TAAGACCGCTTGGCCTCCGACTTCCCCCTGCTTGTAAGGCAGGTGCTCTCCCAGCTGAGCTATGCTCCCAAACCGTGCCGCTGTTTCAGCGGCGAGTGCTACTATACTACATTCCGAAACAAATGTCAATACTTTTTTCAAAAAAATTTTAAATTTTTTCAATTATTTTTTGTGAGTGCCAAAATCTGCTCCGAAGTGAACTCATATTTCTTGTCACAGAAGTGGCATGTCACCTGAGTGGTGGCGTCCTTTGCCATTTCTTCAAGCTCCTCACGTCCCGTACTTATAAGAGCCTTCTCCACTCTTTCTCTTGAGCAGTTGCAAAGATAAACGGGCTCTTCCTCATCAAGCACCTCAAGGTCAAAACCGTCCAGCACATGACGGCAGATTTCCTCGGGAGTCATACCGTTTTCGAGCATCTGAGTTACGCTTTCAATATTCTCTATGCACTTTTCCACCTTATCTATGGTATCATCCATAGCGGTAGGCAGAAGCTGGATAATAAATCCGCCTGCTTTTTTGATTGTCAGATCCGTGTCAACAAGCACACCGAGAGCGCAAACCGTAGGTGTCTGCTCGCTGATTGCGTAATAGCTCGTTATATCCTCGGCAATTTCACCCGAAACAATAGGCACCTGACCGATATAAGGCTCCTTGAGCCCCAAATCCTTCATAACGGTTAGAGTTCCTTCTTTACCGACAGCACCTGCAACATCAAGCTTACCCTTTTCATTGAGAGGAAGCTCAACAGTTGGGTCGGAAATATAACCTCTTACGTTGCCGTAACTGTCCGCCGCAGCAATAACAGAGCCCGCAGGGCCTGAGCCGTTGAGCCTTACTGTTACGGAATTATCCTTACCTTTAAGTACAATGCCCATAAAGCAGGCCGCAGTCAGAAGCCTGCCGAGAGCCGCAGAGGTTACTGCGGTGGTATTGTGAATCTGCTCCGCTCTTGCGGCTATGTCGGTGGTATCCGCCGCCATAACGGTCAGCGTTCCGTCCTCAGATATCATTCTTACAAGTTTTCCCATAGTATTCTCCTTGTTATCACTTCTTGCGGGCAACAAAAACCGCTCTTTCGGTATTTTCCTTAACAGGGTCAAATGTTAAATCATCATAAACCCCCTGCACCTCAAATCCCGCATATTCAAGCCATTTCTCTATATCCGACAATTCGTATGCCTTCTCACAGAACTGCTCCTGCGAGCGAATCCATGCATCATCCTCATCCTGAATAAAGAAATCAAGCGTAATGCCCACGCTGTTGTCTGCCGGGTCGTATTCATTCTGCCATGCGCAGAATAAATCTCCGCAGTCATAAATATAGGCATTATCCGCAAGCACCTCACGGTGCTTATAAATAGTATTAACATCAAAAACAAACACTCCGCCGCTGTTCATGAAAAGAGAAACCTTTGAAAAGGTTTGGCGAAGCTCGCACTCACCGTCAAGGTGATTGAGACTGTCAAGCACGCTGATTGCACAGTCAACCGTACCGTAAAGGTCGATATCCTGCATTTCCTGACAAAGGAAGAGTATACTCCTGCCGCATTCAAAAGCCTTCTCCTGCGCCTGAGAAAGCATACCCGTGCTTGAATCAACACCTATAACGTCAAAGCCCTTCTGAGACATAAGAACACTCATAGTACCCGTGCCACAGGCTAAATCGAGCAGTATGCCGTCATTACAGCCGCACATGGAAAGAAGCCTGCAAAAATAATCTGCACGCTTCTCATATTGGGCATTTTCGGTGAGTTCATCGTAAAACTCTGAAAAAATATCGTATGCCATTATTCTGCTTCGTTTTTCTTCTTTTCTTCAACTCTTTCAAATATGGCCTCATAGCCGTTACAGCCATACTGAAGAGAGCGGTTTACACGGCTGATGGTTGCGGTGCTTGCACCTGTTTTGGCAACAATTTCGCTGTAAACTCTTTTGTCACGCAGCATCTTTGCAACAACGATTCTCTGAGAAATACTTTTGATTTCGGTAACGGTGCAAAGATCCTCAAAAAAATCGTAGCATTCTTCAATGGTGCGAAGCTGAAGGATAGCTTCAAACAAAAAATCATTATTTTCGCTTTTAATCTTGGAATTCATGGTTATCCTCCTCTGATTTCATGCTTTAATATTTTATCACATGAAAGTTACAAAGTAAAGGGTTAATTTAAAAAAGTTTTAAACCTATTATATTCAGAACAACCACCTGCACGGTAAACCATATAAAAACAATTCCGAAAATACGCAGAGCACTCTCCCCTTTAGCCTTGCGGACTTTCATCACCTCAAACGATTCGGGGCGGAAAAAATAAACCAAATCAAGCGCAAGGTAAGGAACAGTGCACACAAACCATGTTGCAAAAACACTGTAACCGCCAAGCAGGATATCGCCTGCAAACA
>JAZSIQ010000197.1:0-5963 GCA_045533875.1 Acutalibacteraceae bacterium
GTTTTATTTTCAACAATCCGAATTTCATCATCAAACATCACCGCAGGATCGGTTTACACCAATGAAGGCAACGGAGTCAGTTATACAAGAACAAATCCGACAACTGATATTAAAAATGACAATTTTACCACTCCAATTCAACCACGTTGTTCTAAGTTTACCATTCATGTAAAAGCAAGTCAATAATTCTAAAAATAAAATTAAAAATTAACAAAAATGCTCTCCGATTTCTCGGAGAGCACCGTGTGAAGATGATTAATCAAGAGAGCCCTTGAGCACTTTACCTGTTTTAAGGTTAAACACAAGTTCATTCTTCTTACCGTTCAATTCGGTAACAACCTCAATAACCTGAGAATCAAGATACTGAGCGGAAACAATCTTTTCATCGGTCTTTTTAAAATACTTTTTGAGAAGCTTCATCTGCTCTGCATCATAATCGCCTGCGTTATCTGAAACAAAAAGCACGTTACCGCAAAGGTTATTAATCCTTGCAAGGAGCTTTTTCTGCTCCCAGGTGAATTTAAGATTGTTATTCCTGAGGAAGAAAACATCGGGGTCATTCATGAACACTCTGCCGTTGAGATGACGGCGGAATATTGAGTTGTTGATTGCGCTTTGCGCGCTGAGCATTTCATTGCTTACATGGATATGATTATAAATCTTACCCTTGTAGGTCAAATCAACATCACAGCTGATTCGGCAGGCATCGCAGATACCGATAGCGGCACTCATAGGCACACCGCAGCCGAGGAGAAGCTTATCGCCGACACATTCACGCAGGAACTGCATGGCTTCGCACATAATTTCTCCCCTGCTCTTGCCGTATCTGGGAGTTACGCATTCGCTGTAAAGAAAATCAAGCTTAACCATGTCGTAGCCCCACTCATTGAGAACTACGTCAAACACCTTTTTGATGTAAGCTCTTGCTTCTTCATTGTAGAAATCAAGGGTATATGCACCGCCCCAGGCGATACAGCCAAGCTGAGGTTTACCGTTTTCACCCTTGATAAGCCAATCGGGATGCTCTTTGGCGATTCTTGAAACCTTCTGGCAGCTGAACGGGGCAATCCAGATACCTGCAAGATAGCCTTTATCGTGAATTTTATCGGCAATATATTTCATGCCGTTGGGGAATTTATCGCAGTAATCGAGCCAGTCGCCTACATAGGGCTCATAACCGTCATCAATCTGGAAGATAGAGGTTTCATCCTTTGCGGGGTCAAGACCGTCAAGATCACGCAGAATGATATTTTCATCAATCTTCTGGAAATAGTTATACCATGAGGTATAGCCGCTCATTGCGCCCTTTCTTGTTGCAGGCATGGGCATGAGCGAAAAATACGAATCAAACACTTCGTCATAGGTGCCCTCAAACTCAACAATATCGAACACCTTCAGAGGAGCCTTGACAAGCTTACCTTTGACATCCTTGCGGATTGAGAAATAATCGGAATTCATTTTAACCTTGAAGTAGGTAAATCCTGTTTTTTCACAAAGAGAACCCCAAAGCTTTACATTTTCGCCGTTTCTGATATAGGTATAGCAATGGCTGTGGAATTCGCCGGGTTTCTCGGAATAAGAAACAATACGGTCATCACTTGTTATGCTTGCGTAATGCCTGACATAAGGATGAATATGAGAAAGCTTGATGGTGGACTTCATTACATCATCGCTCTTAAATTCCCTTGTTTTGGTCCATGACTGATAACCGTTTGCGAAGAAATTGTCTCCCTTTTTAAAAGCATAAGGAAACTCAACATAAAAATCAACAAGCTCAAAGTTCTTTTTGGGGTTGAGCACAACCGTATATCTGCCGTCAGCTTCGCTGATGTCGAGGGAATAAAAATCGTTCTCAGTTGCGTTTGAAGTGACAATCTTACCGTTTGACAGATATTGAATTATATACTTTTTACTCATACTTTACTCACCATTCCTTATTTGATACTTGCATTATAGCAAATAACATAAATATATTCAAGCCATAAATATAAAAGAAAAACCGGCAGTCAGAAACTGCCGGCAGTTAAAAAAACGATTTGTAAAAACACAAAGACTTATCAATTTATCAGATTATTCACAATATTGAACAACGTTACTGCCAGAACAAATACCTGCACCGCCGAAAAAGCCTTTTCAACAGCTTTCTCACTGCTTTTTTTATTGATAACCGCACCAAGGAAACCACCTGCAACCGCTCCAACAATCATAACGGGAACAACGGATAAATCAAAATCGGAAAAACCGCCAGTAAATGCGGTAGTAGCGAGCTTTGAAATCTGAGCAAACAGAATTGTGATAAGCGAGCAAACGGTAGCCGTTTTTGTATCAAAGGAAAACAGATATATTATAAGAGCAACATTGACAGGTCCGCCACCTATACCCAAAAACGACGAAATGCAACCGAGAAAAACTCCTGCACACAAAGAAACGGTTATGCCGTCAAACTGTCTTCCCTTTATGCGGTTTTTATTCCTCATATACAGAATAACGCACAGGATAAGCACCGCAAGGGCAATATTCTGAATAACGGTAGCAATGGAATCCGCATTAAGCGCATTCACAATAAAATCGAGCAGATGCTGCCCTGCAAATCCCCCGAACACAGAGCCTGCTGCCAACGGAATTGCTGTTTTAAAGGGAATTTTTGTTTTTGATTTCATCTGTTTTACAACAGAAACCGCCGACATTGAAAAAACGGTAATTGATGAAATAACGCCGATTGTCTGAACGTCATAATCGCCCAGAACGTCCATAAGCGGTTTTATTATAACTCCCCCACCCATACCCGTAAGCGAGCCTACAGTGGTAGCAAAAAGAGAGAGTATAAAGTAGATTACGATATGCATAAAAACCTCTTTTAAAACATTTCCCGTACAAAAACCAACATAATCTCAAAGCCTTGTACTAAAATCGCATAAAATATCATTTATCAATTTTTCGTTTTCAAAAAACACACTGTCACACTTTTTCAGAGCATCTTCTGCTTCTGTATTGGTTTCATCCTGTTCCAACATTAAATGCGACTTATAAGCATTGTTCAGGTTCACCTTTAAAACGCACGGAAGTATTTCATTAAGCGCTGACATCTCAGCACCTATTTCGCCATTGTTTGATGTATTATCAAAATACTGACCGTGGCCACCGTTATTCACTTCAACCGAATAAGTCATAAGCTCGTTAATCGGCGATTCTATTTCTCCGTCTGACCACAATTCCCACATTCTGTTCCAACGCTTGTTTTCTTCTGACATTTCTGTTGAACAAGCTTTTTTCTTTCGCTTAAACAAATCAAAAATCACCATATCAGCCTCCTGACACAAGCGTAATTTACCATTCAGCATCTTCCTTTAGTCTCTTTTGTTTATATTTCGGGAGCTTACTAACGACCGTTATATAACTGTGGTCTGCCATTTCAAAAATCATTTCGTCGGGGACATCATCAACCGGCAAAGTATTGAAATACGGCTGCTGAACAGGCGGGCAATGATATCCCCTTACAACAACACCGGGAAACAAGTTTCTGTAAAACTCTCCCGTCATACGGTCACAGTTAAAAGTAACAGTCAATTCACCTTGCAGGACAAACAGCTGCGCGAAAATTTTCCCCTCGACTTTAATTATATCGCTGTCGGGACCGAAAGGATGGTCAACATATGCTCCGTTTTTTGAAAGACAGTAATTGAGCAATTCTGAATATTGCATTAGAAATCGCCCCTTCAATCAGATTATTTTTTCAACTCGCCAATAAACCCGAATGAATTTGACTTATTTCCATTCATTGTGGGAATTACAAATTTCTTATATTCAAGAGTTTTAAAATCAGAAAGTAATTCAAGAATATAGTCCTCTGCGTGATGACGAACCGTTGCACCGTCATAAGTTTTAAACGCTCCGTATATGCCCGTTTTCTTTTGTGCATTTTTATAAAACAACCGCCTTTTAAAACCGGAATTCAAAAGAAAATCATTAATATAAATAATACCGCCCGGCTTCAATACTTTTTTGATATTGTTTAAAAGTTTTTGTTGTGATTCGTTATCAGGAACGCAAGTGAGGACACCGAATAATATTACCGCATCAAAGAAGTTGTTTTCAAAAGGTATCACACCGTCAGGATTAGCGAGAAGATTCAATTCAGGGTACTCTCGCAAGCCTCTTTTAATCATATTTTTTGCAGAATCAACACCAGTTAAATCGGTAAAACCTGCTTCTGCTAACTCATTAAGAATTCTGCCGTAGCCACAACCTACATCAAGAATTTTGTAATCTTTTGAAACATATCTTGAAAACAACTGAACATCCAAAACTGTAGTAAAATTCTTTTCCTCTGCTACCAAGTTCCAATATTCATTTTGGTTCATAGCATTTCCTCCCAGATAAATATTGCTTAATTATCGTTCTGACTTTAACAATGCGTAATAACACGCATCGCAAATACCCTGATTATTCCAATCGGAACTGCGCAGAGTTCCCTCATATTTCATCCCGCACTTTTGCATTACTTTGCCCGAATACGGATTTTTCGGGTCGTGCCTTGCTTCAATGCGGTTTACATCTACTGCATCAAATAAAAAATCCATAACTGCCTTCAATGCCTCCGACATTATTCCTTTATGCCACCACGCTCTGCCAAGACAATAGCTGATTTGCATTGAAGAAACCTCTTCGTTCATACTTCCTACCGCAATAGCACCAATCGGTTCATCACCGTTTTCCTTTAAAACAATGCCCCAATGATAATATTTTTCGTTTGAGTACTGTTTCACCCAACCATCCATTATGCTTCGGCTTTCTTCTTGATTTGAATGAGTTTTCCACATCAGAAACTTTGTTACTTCCGGATCAGATGCCCAGTTTTTAAACATTGCGGCTGAATCTTCAGGCTCATATCGTCTTAAAACCAATCTGTCTGTTTCTAACCGTTGTGTTCCGCAATGCTTCATATTCGTCATTCCCTTATGTTTTTATTGATTATACCATAATCACTCTAACTTTTCAACAAATACAGACAACAACGGTTTACAAACAAAAAACACTCTTTTAATCTGTTGATTTCTATAGGCAAAAGTGTTATATTAGCTATATTAAGTTTGAAAGGAAGAAATCCTATGATGAACATATTAAATAAGATTATCACCCTGATTCTTGTACCCATTTATTTCTGTGTGATATCACCTACATATCCCGTTTTAGTTTTATTTAATCAGCCCAAAGAGCTTATTTCTCTTTCCGAAAACGGTGTAGGCACTGAGGATGACCCCGTATACCTCACCGCACACAGAGGTGTTCACGCTCTTGCTCCCGAAAACTCGTTGCCTTCATTTGAAGAAGCGGTAAATAACGGCTATTACTCCGCAGAATGCGATATTCAGCTTACCAAAGACAACAAGTGGGTTGTTATTCATAACGCTGAGGTTGACGGAAGATTCTGCCAGTACGGCAAAATTGCCGACCTTACTCTTGAGGATCTCAAAACATTCATCTACAACTGGGGCGCAAACATCTAGAAATATAAAGACTCCCGTATACCTACCCTTGAAGAATACATCGACGTTTTTGTCGGCACTGACACAAGACCCCAGATTGAAATAGGTATCGAGAATTATGATATGCTCTACAGTATCGTTGAAGCGATAAACGAAAGAAATCTTGAGGACCAGGCTATTGTTCTCACGTATAACCTCAAGCAGCTCAAAGCAATCCACGACCTCAATCCCAATATCGAGCTGTGGTATCTGGTAGATGAAATGACTCCCGAAATCATCGCTCAGGCAAAAGAGCTTGGCGATAACGTGTGGCTTTCTGCAAGCTACGATAAGAACACAGAAGAAAATATAAAACTCGCAAAGAGCGAAGGCATCAACTTCTCACTGTTTACCGTCAACACGCTTGAGGAAGCAAAAGCTCTTTACGATATGGGTGTCAGATATATAGAAACGGATATTCTGTGCAACTAATCAACA
>JAZSIQ010000078.1:0-16175 GCA_045533875.1 Acutalibacteraceae bacterium
AAGCCAACGAAGTAAGGCTGCTTCTCGGTGCGGCAAAGGCACAGTATACAATGTTTGTTCTCGATATTGAAAAGGCAAGGAAGAAGATTGACGAAGTAGGCAAATCCCTTGACGAAGCGCAGAAGCGCAACGATATTATCAACAAGAAGCTCAAGAGTGTTGAAACCCCCGATATGGCAAACGAGCTTCTAGGCATAGAGGACAAAACCGAAGCGGATTCGGATGAATAATAATTTTTATTAATGGAGGATGCTTTATGAAAGACCCGCGTGAAATACTTTCAATGATGACCCTTGAAGAAAAGGCAGCCATTTGTGACGGCAAGGATTTCTGGCACCTTAAAGGAATCGAAAGGCTCGGCATACCTGAAATTATGGTATGTGACGGCCCTCACGGACTTCGCAAAAAGGATTACAGCAAAAGCGGCTCAAGCCTCAGCCAGAGTGTACCCGCAATTTGCTTCCCCACCGCAGTTACCACTGCCTGCTCATGGAATCCTGAGCTTCTCTATCAGATGGGTGTTGCCCTCGGCAACAAGTGCCTTGCTGAAAATGTAGGTGTACTTCTCGGCCCCGGTATAAATATGAAGAGATCACCCCTTTGCGGCAGAAACTTTGAGTATTTCTCAGAGGATCCCGTTCTTGCAGGTGAGCTTTCTGCTTCCTTCATCAACGGTGTTCAGTCCAGAGGAGTAGGTACTTCCCTTAAGCATTTCTGCGCCAACAGCCAGGAAACCCGCCGTATGACAGGCGACTCCGTTGTTGACGAGCGTGCACTCAGAGAGGTTTATCTTACCGCATTTGAAATTGCTGTCAAGAAGGCTCAGCCTTGGACAGTTATGAACTCCTACAATAAAATCAACGGCGAGCACGGCTCCGAAAACAAACACACTCAGCTTGAAATTCTCAGGGACGAATGGGGCTTTGAAGGCGCAGTAGTCAGTGACTAGGGCGCAGTAAACGAAAGAGTAAAGGGACTTGCCAACGGCAATGACATTGAGATGCCTTCATCTGCAGGTGCAGGTGCTCAGAAGATAATTGACGCTGTAAAGAATTCAACTCTTGATGAGGCTGTGCTTGATGCAAGAGTAATCAAAATTCTTGAGCTTATCAAGAAGGCAGATGACGGTGCAAAGGCAGCAAAGAATTCAGGCTTCAAGTTTGATGAAGAGGCTGACCATCTGCTTGCAAAGAAGGTTGCGGATGAATCCCTTGTTCTTCTTAAGAATAACGGAATTCTTCCCCTTGATACAAGCAAGAAGATTGCAGTTATCGGCGAAATGGCGAAGTCTCCCAGATATCAGGGCGCAGGCTCATCCCAGATTAACCCCACTCACATGGACAATGCTTTCGACCTTCTCAAGGCGGCAGGCGCAAACGTTACTTATGCTCAGGGCTATGAGCGCACACTTGCAAAGGCAAAGAAGAATCCGGAGCATATCGCTGCGGCAGTAGAGCTTGCAAAGCAGAGCGAAACTGTAGTTCTTTTCCTCGGCCTTACTGAGGACTATGAATCAGAGGGCTTTGACCGCTCGGATATGAAGCTCCCTGAAGCTCACAATCAGCTTTTCGAGGCTGTAAATAAGGTTAATTCCAACATCGTAGTTGTTCTTTCGGGCGGTTCACCCGTAGAGCTTCCCTGGGCAGACCAGGCAAGTGCTATCCTTAATTCCTACCTTGGCGGTCAGGCAGGTGCAGGCGCAGTTGCCGATATCCTTCTCGGCAAGGTTAACCCCAGCGGTAAGCTTGCTGAAACATATCCTATGTGCATCCATTGCACTCCCTGCGTAAACTACTTCCCCGGCAATCCTGCCACAGTAGAATACAGAGAGAGCATTTACATCGGATACAGATATTATGAAAAGGTAAACAAGAACGTCCGCTATCCTTTCGGCTTCGGTCTTTCTTATACCACTTTTGAATACTCAGACCTTACTCTTGACAAGAGCGATATCAGCGAGAATGACACCGTAACAGTATCCTTCAAGGTTAAGAATACCGGTAAGGTTGCGGGCTATGAAACTGCTCAGCTTTACGTTGGCGACGATGAAAGCACAATCTTCAGACCTGTCAAGGAACTCAAGGGCTTT
This sequence comes from Acutalibacteraceae bacterium, assembly GCA_045533875.1. Classification (GTDB taxonomy): domain Bacteria; phylum Bacillota; class Clostridia; order Oscillospirales; family Acutalibacteraceae; genus CAG-177. Next base: position 2,090 of record JAZSIQ010000078.1, read on the forward strand.
AAGAAAATCTGGCTTGAGCCCGGCGAGGAAAAGAGCGTTTCCATTGAGCTTTCAAAGCGTGCATTTGCTTTCTACAATGTGCTTGTAAACGATTGGTGTGTTGAGAGCGGTAAATTCACCGTTTATGTAGGCGCATCAAGTGCTGATATCAGGCTCACAGCTTCCGTTAACGTGACCGCACAGGCAGTTGAAATTCCCGATTACAGAGCAACTGCTCCCGCATATTATACCGCTGACGTTCAGGAAGTTCCCGATGAGCAGTTCAAGGTTATCCTCGGCAGAGATATTCCTCCCGTTGTAAGGGACGCTTCAACTCCTCTTACCATTAACGATAACTTTGAAAATGCTGCAGGCACCAAATGGGGCGGCAGGATTTACAGAACAATCAACAAGCTTATTCCGCTCTTCGTTAAAGGTCCCGGAGCAAACTTTGCGCTTGCCATTGCAACTCAGACTCCCATAAGAAACTTCATAAGCATGAGCGGCGGAGTTTTCAGCGAAAAGATGGCAGCAGGTCTGCTCAGAATCCTTAACGGAGATAAGCCCGGCAAGGGACTCGGCATGATTCTTGCGGGAATTCCCAAGGCTCTTATGGGCGTTGGTCCGCTTCTTAAGAATATCTGATTCAGGGAGAGAAGATTATGAAAAAGAAGTCAAAGCTTTTAAAGTTTGCCTGTATTCTCGTGTCGCTTGCTGTGCTGATTGCATCCGTTCCGCTTATCAGCGTAAATGCAAGTTCATCAACGGCATCGTTTGCTGTTTTGTCAGATATCCATTACCTCAGCTCTGAGCTTTATACTCAGGGCAGCGGGGCATGGAATCAGTACCTTTCAACCTCTGAAAGGCAGATGGAAGAGGCGGATGCCATACTTGAAAATGCCTTTGAAATTGCTGAAGCGAGTTTGGAAGAGGCAAAGGCGAACAACAGCGCCTATGTGCTTATCCCCGGTGACATTACAAAGGATGGCGAGTATCTTTCTCATGTTGATATAGCTGAAAAATTCAGGGCATTTGAGGAAGAAACGGGAATTTCCGTGTTTGTTGTCCCCGGCAACCACGATATAAATAACAGTAACGCTACGGATTATACGGGCGAAAAAGCTGCAAAGGCTAGAATAACCACACCCGAGGAATTCAGCGATATTTATGCCGATTTCGGTTATGACGAGGCACTTTCCCGTTATCAGCCTGAAGGTGACGGAGCTTACGCCGGCAGCCTTTCTTACAGCGCATTGCTTGAGGGCGGTTATCTTCTTCTTGCTGTTGACAGCTGTATGTACAGCGAGGATAACGGCGCTGAGGGTAACGAGCATGTTACTGACGGCAGAATCGGTGACGGCTTGATGCAGTGGATTATCGAACAGTGTGACTATGCGAAGGAAAACAACCTTAAGATTGTTGCAATGCAGCATCATAATATTGTTCCTCACACCGATATTGAGGAGGCTACCCTGTTTGCTTTCGTTGTTGAGGATTGGCAGCGCATTTGCGATTTTTATGCCGATAACGGTATCCATTATGTTTTTACGGGCCATCTTCATGCGCAGGATATTGCATCGTATGTTTCCGATAACGGCGAAACCGTTACCGATATACTCACCTCTACTCTTACAGGCTTCCCCAACAAGATGAGAACTGCTGTTTTCACCTATAACGATTCGTCCTTTGACTGTGATATAGAAACTCACGAGATTGATGAAATCAGAAACATGGAGTACATTCTCAACGGTGAGAAGATTGAATACCAGTCACCTTTTAAATATGCATATTCTTATGCAAACACCTTCGGCAAAACCCTTGACGATTTTGCAATTGGCGCCATCAAGGGTCTTGTTGATGATTATTTCCCCCAAATTCGTGAAGCGGGCGGTCTTATTGCTTTTCTTGCGGAAATGGGAGTTGACCTTGAGCAGATAATAATTGATGCCCTTGGCACAAACGGTCTTGCTCTCGGCAGCGTGGAAATTCTTACGGTAAGCCAGAACATAATGGGCTTCATAAACGACCTCGGTGCTCAGATTGATGCAAAATATATAAATGACGAAGAATATACTCTTGAGTTTGTAAGAGAAATCGTTGACAAACTCTTGAGTCTTGAGCTCAGCGAATATCCCTGCACGGATTTCTATGATGAACTCGGTGTAGGTGACCCGAACAGAGCGGGCAACCTTAGGGATTTTGCGCAGTGCTGCATTGCCTATTATTACGACGGCGATGAGCCCGGAAACACCGATTTTGTGCTTGATGTGCTCGAAGGCTTTGAAAGCGGTGAGCTTGCGGAAAAACTTTTCAACCTGCTCAGGGAAGTTCTTGTGGATGACCTTATTCTCGGTGAGATTCTCGGTTCGCTTGAGTTTAATCCCGGTGAGCTTTTCCCCAAGGGTTCTTTGTTCAGAGTGTTTGGCCTTATTCTTCAGGGTATAACGGAAGTTCTCCTCGGCGGAGACAACAGCTACACAAACCTTGTAGCAAGCGTGCTCGGAATCCCGTTTATTCCGGATGAATACTCTTCCGTAAATGCCATCATTGATACTCTTATGGATGAGTATATAACCCAGAGCCAGTTTGAAGCCTGGGGTCATACAATAAGCTGGATGATCGGTTCCTTTGTAATTGATGTAAATCCTGAAAAATTTGTTGACAATGATGTTAAGCTCACTTACAGCGGCCCGGTTGAAGTTGAGGCAACGTCAGAGAATTACAGGCTGCCCTCGCATCTTGTTATGACCCTCAGCGAGGATACTCAGACCGGCGCCAACATTACCTGGCTCACCAAGTACAGCATAACGGCAACCGATGTTCAGATTATCCCATACAGCGAAACCCCCGATTTTGACGGCACGGCAAGCGTAAACTGCACGATTGACGCCGATTATGAAATTGTTGAGAAGGCATATCCCGGAGCGGATATAGGTTTGGTTATGGGTATTCTTGAATACTATACGGAATACACCCGCCACGATGTTAAAATAACAGGTCTTACCCCCGGCACTAAGTACAGTTACAGAGTCGGTGATGCCGAAAGAGGCTGGTGGAGTGAAGCGGGTACTATTGAAACCGCTGACGGTTCGGGCAGCTTCACTTTTATAAATGTAACAGATATGCAGTCGCAGAATGCAAAGCAGTATGAAACGGTTGCGAATGTTCTTGATACAGCCTTTGACCTTTACCCGGACGCAAAGTTCGTTGTTTCAAACGGTGACCAGGTTGACATGGGCAATCATTTCAAACAGTGGGGCTATTTCTTAAACGGAAGTGCCGCTACTCTCAGAAATACCTATTTTATGCCCACGGCAGGTAACCATGAGAAAGAGGACAGCGTGCTGGTAAGTAACTTTATCCTGCCCAACATGGCTGAAAACTGTGATGTTGAAATAGGCGGTTACTATTCATACGATTATAACAATTGCCATTTCACCGTGCTTGATACCAACGATATGGTGGATGATGAGCTGAGTGATGAGCAGATAAGCTGGCTTAAGGAGGATGTTTCCTCAAGTGAAGCCAAGTGGAAAATAGTTGTAATGCATAAGGCAGCTTATTCCAACGGTTCCCATTTTGACGATGACGATGTAATCGGCATCAGAAAGCAGCTTTGCACCCTCATGCCTTACCTTGGCGTTGATATGGTGCTTCAGGGTCACGACCACGTTTATTTGAGAACCGATGCAATGAATGCGAACTTTGTTGTTCCCTGCAAGGAAAAGCAGGTAACACACAACGGCCTTGAATACACAGCAAAGGTAAACCCCAGCGGTACTGTTTATTCAATCCCCGGAACATCGGGAGTAAAGGTTTACGAGGTAAAGGATAATGCCGAAACCGATAAGCTCTTCCCCAGGGCAGAGGCGATTAAAGATGTTGATTCTCAGGTGTTTACCGCAATCACGGTTGACGGTGATTACCTGTATTATGATGCATACTCGGTAGTTGACGGAGAGGCTCAGAGAATTGACAGCTTCGCCATTGAAAAAACGGATGATTCAGCCCCTGCCGATTCACCCGTTTCCGGCTTGTTTGAAAAGATTATTGAGTTTTTCGATTTCTCACGCATCTGGAAGATTCTCGTAACCGTGTTCCCTCTTATAGCTAAGCTTCACGCAGCTGCAATGTAAATTCAAATGAAATGAAAAAACCGCTGACAGAAAACTGTCAGCGGTTTTAAGTTTTTATGACCAGTAAATCATATCTTCCGAATTGTCGGAGGTTGTGCCTTCGCCTGAGTCAACCTCGGTTGTAGGCTCCTCGTAATCCGTAGTGTCCGATTCCTCGGTAGTGTCAGTCTGGTCCTCACTTGTTTCGGATTCATCTGTGTAATCGGAGGAGCCCCAGAAATCGGTTGTTGTATCGTCATCATCATTGCCGAAAATGTCAGGCAGGGTGATGGTGGGGCGCCAGTCGATTATAGAGGTTGTACTCTCCTCGTAATCCTCATAATAATCGGTATCATCTTCGTTATTATAATCATTGCCTGAATCGTAAGTGGGGGAGATTACAAGCATATCAAGCGCTGATTGATGATTGAGCGAATCAATCTGAATATTGGTAGTGCCGTAAAGAGCGTTTTGAAGTGCCTGTGCGGCAAGAGGATAGTCAACTATCCAAACGAAAAGGTTGGGATGTGACCACGTGTTGATGTTAGCTTCGGCGCGGAACTCTTCAAGAGGCTGAGTCATAGCGACTATTTCATAATTCATCCAGCCCTGAGTGAGTGCCTGAGTGCCGAGAGTTATAATTTCACGCCTGGAGTAGTTGGTTGAAATATAGGGGAGAAGAGTATCAAGCAGATTGTCAAGCTGACCGAGGGATGCGGATTTGGTCTGCCTGATGAGGGCGCTTATAACAAGCTTCTGTCTGTCAGTTCTTTCTGCCTCGCCGTCAAGCTTACGGATACGGCTGAAAACAAGGGCATGCTTGCCGTCAAGTAAAACAGAATCGCCGCTTACAAAATCGTTGTAACGGGTTGTTCTGTTCATAAAGCGTGCTTCAGCTTGAGTTACGGGAACTCTTACACCTCCAATAGCATCAATTGCAGAAACAAAGGATTCAAAGTTGATGGTAACGTAATGGTCAATTTCAACCTTGTAGTTATTCTCAAGAGTTTCAATAAGGGCATTCGTGCCGCCCCAACCGTAGGAGTGGTTGATTTTGTCGAATCTCTCGCTGCCGTTAATGTTCATATAAGTGTATGAATCACGCAGGAAAGAGGTGAGGGTGATTTTCTTAGTTTTCTTGTTGAGAGAAACGAGAATCATTGTGTCTGAGCGGTGAGAGCCGTTGTCATCATCCTCGCCTATAAGCAGAACGTTAATTACGTTTTTGCTTGAGAGCTTTTCACCGTTATTTGTAGCCCAGCTTTTGAGCAGGTCTTTAAGAGAATCTGCATCGGTAATATCATACATTGATTTGTAGCTGACATCTTCATCCTCAACAAAAGTGGCGTTTTCGTCTCCCGAGTATCCTTTGGTGTCAATAAGGCCGAAAAGGTTGTTGACATAAAGGGTTGCGCAAATAATCAGAAGCATGGAGAAGCAGCTTATTATGCTGATAAGAACCTTGAGGTTCCTTTTATGGTCTCTGAGAAAGAAAGGTTTGAATTTGTATCTGTACCAAAAGCTAAGCGTGCCCTTAAACCCTGAGGGCTTGCTGGAACTCGTGATATCCTCAAACTTTTTGATTTGAGTGGGTCTGTTGGTTTGGCGTTTGCTCACCGTATCACCTGCCTTGCGAAAAATTATCATTCATAAAATTATAACACAAACCGTCAAAAAAATAAACATAAAAAAACAAATAAAAACAATATTTTTATATTGAAAAGTATAACTGCAAATTGTGAATAATCTTATATAATAATGTTACTTTTTATTATACATTCTATTTTTTGGAGTAAGAGGTGAGCGTAAAATTTCTGATATCTACGGTGCAGTCGTAATTTCCGTGGATTTCAAAGCCTATGTTTGTGCCTCCGATATAGAAATCTTCAACTGAAACCGTTTCGGCAAATGTACCCGATTCGTTTGCTTTGCGCATTGCATCCTCAATGAATGGCTTAAGGTCAAGCTTTATGCGTGTCCATTCATCGCTTACATAGGGTGCTGCGTTTCTGTAAAGCGACCTACGATTGCTGCCAAAGGTATCCTTTGTGGAAAGGGAGTAAATCATGTTGCCGCTTCCATTGTCGAGCGCCCAGTAAGAATCGCTGTAACCTCTGCTGTCAAAAAGGTTAACGCCAAACCATATAAACTTATCCCCCTCTGTGCCGCAGAGATAAAAATATGCAAGGTATTGTGCGGCGTTTACTCCCTCCTTGTTGGTGGTGTCAACAAAATCAGAAAGCCGTATATCAAGCGACAAAACCATTCGGTCAGCCGAGCAGAGATAAAACTTCTTTTCTTCGGCTTTAAGCGAGGCAAAATCCGTAAGAGGTGACTGTTCAAGCAGAAGGTGAGGCCAGTTACTGTCCCCCGCAGGCATGCCGTTATATACATTAGCGGCATTAAGGCGCATTGAAACGGAGGAATCCTCAGGATTATAGCGAACTGTTTTTGTTGCTGAGTCAGTTATTGTGTAGCGGCCGGCTTCGGATCTGTCTGCCCACAGACAGGGGCCCGAATTCCATTGAGCAATCATCCATGAAGGGGAGGTGGCTGTTTCGCTGTAGGTGAATTCGCCGAGTTTAATACCTGAGTTACCATGAGTCTGCTGAGATATAACGGAAAATCCGTTTTTGAAGAGAGGATCTTCGAAAAGCTGTTTTGATTCGTATTGCCTGAGCGGGATTCCGAAAACGGATGAAACAGCCAGGCACAGCATGAAGAAAAATGAAGAAATTCTTTGAAAAAGCACCGTATCACTCCAAAAGATGAAGCCGCTTGCACCGTGCAGTGAAGCGGCTTTTGATTATTTGTTGATTTCGATTTTTCCGTAAAGAGAAGCGGAGGAAGAATCCGAACGGGGAGGTCTTGAGTTTGCCTCGGGCTGATAAGCGGGACGCGAACCTCTGGAGCGGTTGTTGCCGCCTCTGCCGCCGCGCTGATTTCTGTATCCGCCGTTGGAAGGCTTGAAGCCTTCCTCAAGGGAGATAACGACCTTGCGCTCACCGTCACTGCCAACGGAATGAGAGGTAACTCCCTCAATTTCCTGGATAGTGGTGTGAATAATTCTGCGCTCGTAGGGATTCATGGGGTCAAGCACAACATTTCTGCCGTACTTCTTAACTCTAGCGGCATTTTTGCGGGCAAGAGCCTGGAGAGTATTTTCTCTCTTTTCACGGTAATCGCCTATGTTGAGAGAAACGCGCTTGTAACCTTCGTTGCCTCTGTTGATAACAAGGCGGGTAAGGTATTGGATGGCATCAAGGGTTTCTCCTCTTCTGCCGATGACTGAGCCGTAATCATCGCCGCAGTCAAGAGTTACGCGGATATCTTCATCAGTTTCCTCAAAGGAAATCTGAGGATTTTCAATTCCGAGATTATTCAGAATAACTTTAAGATAAGCTTCTGCCTTAGCGAAGGGGGACTCTTCATAGAATGCCTTTACGGTATATTTTGCCTGGGCACCGCCGAAGATGCCGAGAAGCTTTTTCTTTTCTTCTACAAATTCAACAAGATCTGTCTGAACATCTGCGCCTGCAGGAGCGCCGAGCTTTTCGATAGCGGCCTGCTTTGCCTCATCAAAGGTTGCGGCAGATGCGGTTACTTCTTTTAACAAAAATGTCACCACCTGAATTATTTGAACCGCAGGTGACAGTGTCAATTACTGTTCTGCGTTCTTATTTTTGACCTGAGCAATAGCTTTTATGTGCTTTTCCTTGGCGCGGCGCTGGATTGTTTCTTCAACCATATCTTTAGCAATGAGCTTCCTGGTGTTGTGGGTGTAGTGGGTGATAATCATTGTAACAAATGAGAATACGTTTGAAGCAATCCAGTAAATGCCGATACCGGCGGGGAACTGGAAGGTAAGAACAAGAGAGAAGATGGGCATACCGAAGGTCATGCAGCCCATTGCAGGGTTCTTTGACATTTCGGGATTCTGCTTCTTCTGCCTCATTGTGGTAAATAAGCCGGAAGCAAGTGAAGTAATAAAGGAAAGCACGGGGATAGCCCAAAGCGCATTGAATTCGCTTACACTCGGAGTAAGACCGAGCTGGATACCTAAGAATGAGAAATTGAAACTCTCAATTGTTTCGTAAACAGCTTCCGGAACACCTGCGACACCCTGAAGGCTAGCTATGTTTTCGATGATGTAAAGCTCAATAAAGCGGATTGCCTGAGCGCTTGCATCGCCCATTGCTGTTTTTGCAGCCTCCGAAAGCAGGGTGATATATTCCGAATCAATAAGCAGAGCATATTTAAGCGGGTGATAAATAACACCTATAAGGCCGTAGATGATGGGAAGCTGAATGAGTAGAGGCATGCAGCCTGTGCTCATAGGATTGTAGCCTTCACGCTGGTAGAGGTTCTGCATTTCCTGCTGAATTCTCTGCTGGTCGCCCTTATACTTTTCGTTAATTCTGCGGATTTTGGGCTGGATACGCTGAGTTTTAACAGTACTCTTTTGCTGTATTACAGTAGTAGGGAACATGAGGATACGGGCAAAAAGAGTAAACAGAATCAGGGACAAACCGTAATTCTCAAAAGCTATGAAGTTGTAAATAAATCTCAGAACAAAGCCGAACGGATAACCGAGAACGGCATAAAGAGTATCAAAGAAACCGGTCATTTATTGTCCTCCGAATCTGAATGGCCCTTGCAGGGCTTGTCTTTTTTTGCGGGTACAGGGTCGTAACCGCCGGGGAATAGGATGTTGCATCGCAATAGTCGGCAGACTGTAAGAATACAGCCTTTGAATGCGCCGTGAACTTCAATGGCCTCAACCGCATAATGCGAGCAGGTAGGGTAGTACCTGCACATAGGCGGCAGATGCGGAGAAATCCGCTTCTGATAAAATTTTATCAATGTAATAAAAAACTTTTTCATGACTGTTCACGCAATACCCCAAGCTCCTTGAGCTGGCCGCGCATTACGGCGGCAAGCTGAGTGCTCAGGAGATTCTTTGTTTTAAACCTTGCAACAAAAACTATGTCGAAAGAACCCGAGCATTCGGCGCTCAGAGAAGCGTAAGCTGCTCTTATTATGCGCCTGCAACGGTTGCGCTGGACGGCGCAGCCAATCTTCTTGCTCGTAGTTATTCCAACACGGCAAATACCTGCGCGGTTTTTTACCACATAGGTAACCAGCGCAGGATTGGTTTTGATTTTGCCCCGGGCATAAGCACGGTGAAAATCCTTATTTTGTTTTAAGGAAACAATTTCGGCCAATGCGATCAACCTCTTGCTCTCACTGATTAATAAGTGAGCTGCTTTCTGCCCTTAGCTCTGCGGCGGGCAAGAACCTTGCGGCCGTTTCTGTCAGCCATTCTTTTGCGGAAGCCATGCTCCATCTTGCGATGACGCTTCTTGGGCTGATAAGTTCTTTTCATTGGTCAAACCTCCGTTTCATTTTAAAAAATCTCAACAACCGTTTAAGTTGCGGTTAGCTACTTACGGGGAAACCCCGCGGAAAAACATTATATAACAGCTTGTGCCATTATGTCAACCTTTTTTTAAAAATTATATATAATATACAAATTCAATTATACTGAAAAAGCGGTTTAACTGTGAGGGTTGACAATCTCCTTAACCTGCTTGCGTACAATTTTGCCGGAAGTGGTTTTGGGCATCTCGGCAATGTACTTTACGATTCTGGGATATTTGTAGGGTGCGGTGTTCTTTTTAACATACGTCTGAAGCTCTTTTGTAAGCTCATCCGAGCCCTCATAGCCTTCTTTAAGCACGATTGCTGCGCAGACGATTTGGCCTCGGATTTCATCGGGATAGCCTACAATGGCGCTTTCTTTAACTGCCGGATGCGTATTGAGAACGCTTTCGATCTCAAACGGGCCGATACGGTAGCCGGAGCATTTAATCATATCGTCAGTACGTCCCACATACCAGTAGTAACCGTCCTCATCCTCGTAGGCGGTATCGCCTGTGTGGTAAACGCCGTTTTCAATGGGGCTGATTCTTTCGCCGTTTTCATCGCAGTACCAGCGAAGCAGACCAAGCTGCTTTTTGGTGCCGGTAAGGATTACAACCTCGCCCTCTTCACCCTTGTTGCAGCGGCTGCCGTCAGGTCTGATGATAGCTGTTTTATACATGGGTGAGGGCTTGCCCATTGAAGAGGGACGCACAGAAATCCACTGAAATCCGCAGGTGATGGGGGTGCCTTCACTCTGACCGTAGCCTTCGTGGATGTGGTGACCGGAAATCTTATAAAATGCTTCGTTTACATCGCCCGAGAGTGCTTCACCTGCGGTGGAGAACCACTTGATTGATTCAACGTGCTTTTTCTCAAGCCCGTCATGCAGAAGGAAGCGGTACATTGTGGGCGGAATGCAGAGTGAAGTGGGCTTGTAGGTTTCCATGATTTTCATCATTTCACAGGGATTGAAACGTATGGGGTCATAAGCGAGGATTGCGCTGCCGCAAATCCACTGACCGTAAATGTTGCCCCAGCCGAATTTTGCCCAGCCACTGTCCGCCTGAGTGAGGTGGAGACCGTTATTCTGAACGCACTGCATATATTTTGCGGTAACGATGTGGCCGAGAGGATAGGTTCTGTCATGAACAGCCATTTTGGGATAGCCTGAAGTGCCTGAGGTGAAATAGATAACCATTTCATCGTCATTGCCAAGGCCGCTGTAACCGTTAAAGAAGTCACAGTCAGCATATTCGGCATGAAAATCCCTGTATTTTTCGGGTGCCTTTTCATCGCTTACGATAACAATTTCCCTGAGCGAACGGCACAAATCCTTAAGGGGTTCAATCTGGCTGAGAACATAACTGTCATCAATGGCGAGGAGCATTTTTGCTTCTGCTGCCTTGATGCGGTAAGCAATATCTTTGGTGTTAAGCTGAATGGATGCGGGAACAACAACCGCACCTATTCTGTGAAGCGCAACGGCGCAAATCCAATATTCCCAGCGTCTGCGAAGCAGAGTAACAACTCTGTCTCCCTTTTTGATACCCAAGCTCATGAAATAGGTTGCGGCACGCTTGGACATCTCCGAAACATCGGTAAATGTCAGAGTTTTGCTGAAGCCGTCATCCGTACAGTAAAGAACAGCCCTTTTGTCAGGCTCGAAGTTTGCCCATCTGTCAACAACATCACGGGCAAAGTCGAAGTTACGGGGCACGGTAATTTTGAAATTTTTCTTGAAATCGGAATAGCTTTCAAATTCGCTTTTAGCCAGATAATCGTTTAAAATTTCCATAAATACTTTCTCCTTAAGATTGCAGACAAACAGCAAAAAAGCCATTCGCCCGAAATTTTATTAGGACGAATGACTCGTGTTACCACCTAATTTCACGCAAAGGAGTTAGCTTTGCGCCTCAGCCGACACAGTAAAACTATGCCGTTTCCCCATTATACGGCGGGAATTTTTCCGTCAGAGTCTACTTGGGTATACGCCCTTTCCTTCCGCAGCTCCAAGACTACTTCAATGCTCCCTTATCCGAAACGCTTCCACCGTCCGCTTCTCTCTATAGGCAGGAATAGCATTTACTCCTTCTCTTCACAGCCTTTGATATCAAATTGTTGAAGTAAGAATAGCAGATAATCGAAAAAAAGTCAAGAAAAAAATCAAAGTTCCGTATTTTGTTAAATTTTAACGAAAAATCAAATTGAAAATTGAACACTTGTAACATAAATAATGATTATAAAAAAAGCTTGCGTTTGAGTTGCATTTTGGGAAATGCTGTGATAAAATACATAATGTATTGTTATCTTTAAAATCGGATTTTGCCCCTAAAAATCAGGAAAGGAGAAAAAAATGGAATCTGTAAACGAACTTTGGGCACTTGTGCAAGCGGAAATTAAAACAGGAATTACGGAAGTTATTTACGAAGTGTGGATGAGTAATCTGAAGCTGGAAAGCTTTGACGGAATAAATGCGGTTGTTTCAACGGACAACTTCAGACTTAAGATAATTGAGCAAAAATTCCTCAAAAACATTAAGGAGGCTTTTGAGAAGGTAACGGGCTTTGAGGTCAATATTATATTTGAGGAATCAAATGTGCAAGCCCCCGTCAAAAAGCCTGAGAAGAAGGTCGAAAGCGCATTTCCTAACACCGAAAACAACACCTTTGAAACCTTTGTTGTAGGTTCATCAAACAGATTTGCCCATGCGGCGGCGCTTGCTGTTGCGGCGAAGCCCGGAACTGCTTACAATCCTCTTTTTATCTACGGTCACTCGGGCCTCGGCAAAACTCACCTTATGTGCGCCATAAGCCATGAGATTCTCAAAAACAACCCTGAAAGCAATGTTGTTTATACCCGCTGTGAGAATTTTGTAAGCTCTATTGTTGAGGGTATTCAGACCCACAGGATGACTGATATACATGAGAAATACAGGAATGCGGATGTGCTTCTTGTTGACGATGTTCAGTTCCTTGGCGGTAAGGAGTCCACACAGGAGGAATTTTTTAATACATTTGATACTCTTGCAAGTGCAGGTAAGCAGATTGTGCTCACCTCTGACCGTCCTCCGAGAGAAATCAATGTTCTCAACGAACGCCTGAGAACCCGTTTTGAATGGGGTCTTATTGCGGATATCAAGCCCCCCGATGTTGAAACGAGAATGGCTATCATCAACCGCAAGGCTGAGGCTATGGGTCTTGAGCTTCCTGCCGATGTTGTGGCTTACATAGCAGAAAACATCAAAAGCAATGTGCGCCAGCTTGAGGGCGCCGTAAAGAAAATGGAAGCCTTTGTTACAATTCATGGAGCGGCTGTAAATATTGCTACTGCGCAGAGTGCCATTAAAGACATTCTCAATAATTCCGCACCTGCATCGGTAACTGTTGATAAAATTATAAATGAGGTTGCCAGAACCTACGGCGGTGACCCTGCGGAAATCCGTTCCGAAAAACGTAACGCAAAGATCTCCCGCCAGAGAAAGCTTGCTATGTATATCGTGCGTGAAATGACCAATCTTTCAAGCGAAGAAATCGGTGAGAAATTCGGCGGAAGAGACCACTCCACAGTCCTTTATGCTATAAAGGAAACAAAGAAAGAGATAGATGCAAACTCTTCTCTTAAGGCAACCGTTGACGATATTATTAAGAATGTTGGAGAAAGCTGATGGGATTTTTTAAACGCTTAAACAAGGGTCTTAAAAAGACCCGTGACAATATGTCGGGCGCAATTAACTCTGCGCTTTACGGCAAAAATGAAATTGATGACGAGTTTTACGATGACCTTGAGGAAATTCTCGTTATGGGCGATGTCGGTGTAGTTACTGCAGGCGAGATTGTTGCAAAGCTCAAGGATGCCGTGTGGGAGAAGAAGCTCCACAGGGCAAAGGATGTTAAAAAGGAAATTCAGAAAATCGTAGCCGATATGCTTTCAGGCGGCGAGGATATGGATCTTGTAACAATACCCTCTGTTCTTCTTGTTATCGGTGTAAACGGTGTAGGCAAAACCACTTCAATCGGCAAAATGGCGGCTCATTTCAAATCCGAAGGCAAGAAGGTTATTCTTGGTGCAGCGGATACCTTCCGTGCGGCAGCGATTGACCAGCTTCAGGTATGGGCAGACCGTGCAGGCGTTGAAATGGTAAAGCATAAGGAGGGTGCGGACCCTGCCGCTGTTGTTTACGACACAATCAGCGCAGCAAAGGCAAGGAATGCCGATGTTGTTATCTGCGATACCGCAGGAAGGCTTCACAATAAAAAGAACCTTATGGAAGAGCTTTCAAAAATCTATAAGGTTATTGACAGAGAGTTACCCTATGCGGATACCGAAATTCTTCTTGTGCTTGATGCCACAACGGGTCAGAATGCAATAAGTCAGGCTAAGGAATTCGGCAATATCTGCGAGCTTACAGGTATAGTGCTTACAAAGCTTGACGGTACCGCAAAGGGCGGTGTTGTGCTTGCTATCAGGAATGAACTCAAGATTCCCGTTAAATTTGTAGGCGTTGGTGAGGGCATTGATGATTTGAGACCTTTTGCTCCTGCAGCGTTTGCCGAGGGTCTGTTTGAAGA
>JAZSIQ010000012.1:0-8281 GCA_045533875.1 Acutalibacteraceae bacterium
AATGGAAAGCTTCATAATAGGCAATGTGAGAGGCTGCCCTTATTACAGATACTATGATGAATATACAATAGTGCGTAAGCAAAACTGATTGGAGGATTAACATGGCAAGAAAAATATTTGCAGGAAAATCACCCCAGAAAATCCGCCGTTTCTTCGGCAAAAAAGAAGGATTGAGCTGTTGTGACATCAACTGCCTCGCCTTTGCAGACAACGGCACTCTCTACGCAGGCACCGAAAGCGGACTTTTCGCTTTCAACGGCAAGGTTTTTGAAAAAATTGCGGCAGGCTCATTCAGTTGCCTTTACACCGCCAAAGACGGCACTGTCTACGCTGCAAGCGTTGAAAAGCTTTACACTCTCAGCATCAGCGGCACTTCTTTTGTTCAGAAATTTGATTCACCCATATCAGCCCTTGCAGAGGATGACAAAAACCTCTGGCTCTCCTGTACTGATATCCTCTACAAGTATGACGGCAGCAAATTTTCAAGATACTGCCATCACGAATTCCCCGAAGTTTTCGCTCTCACTGCTTACGGCGATTCAAGAGTTTACGCCGCAACCCCCTCCTGCCTTGCAGGTCTTTGGGGCAAAAGACCGAGGTGGGGCGTTATAATGCCCGAAACCTCCCAGATGCCTGACTGCGCCGTTACCGCCCTCAAGGCTGACGGCTACGGTCATCTGCTTGTAGGCACCGAACATGGTCTTTATGTTTATGACTCGATGAGCTCATGGTACGCACCCGATTATTTCGGCAACTTCCCCAAGGAAAAAGTAACTTCAATTGATTTCTTTGCAGGCAAAACATACATCGGCACCGTTGCAGGTCTTTATATATTTGATGGCGCTTCAAGAAGCTTTCTCGGGGCAAACCGTTGGCTTCCTGCTCAGGAGGTCACCTGCTGCGCAGTAAACAGTAACGGTACTGAGCTCTGGGTCGGCACTCCCGAAGGACTTTCTCTTATTGAGTACAAAATGATGACCCTTGAGGAAAAAGCCGCTCATTTTGATGAAATGGCTCAGAAGTATTATATCCGTGAAGGTTATCATACACACGTACGCCTTGCAGAATACGGCAACATTGAATCTGGCTCACCTGCAATCACAGATAATGACGGCTTGTGGACAGGCTCATACATCGCAGCAGAGGCTTGCAGATATGCCGTAACAGGCGACAGCGAAGCTCTCGAAAATGCAAGAAAATCCCTTAAAGCTCTGCTTAAGCTTTCTTATATAACAGGCATTGACGGTTTCCCTGCAAGAGCTTACCGCCGCCCCGGCGAGGATTTATTCGGCAACGGCGACCCTGAATGGCACCTTACCAAAGATGAAAAGGGTGAGCTTGAATGGAAGGGCGAAACCTCAAGCGATGAAACCTCAGGCCATTTCTTCGGCCTTTCGTACTACTACGATTTGTGCGCCGACGAAACTGAAAAAAAGGAAATTTCAAAGGTTGCCTGCTCCATTACCGACCATATACTTGAGCACGCATACACCCTGTGCGATGCTGACGGTCTGCCCACCACCTGGGCAAGGTGGAGCCCCGATTTGCTCAACCGTGACGATATGTGGCGCTGGGAGCGCGGAATAAACTCCTATGAGATGCTCTGTATGCTCAAGGTATGCTACCACATGTCAGGCGATGAAAAGTATATCAAGGAATACAGACGTCTTATAGATGAAGAGCACTATGCCCTCAACTGTGCAAGGCACAAAATGGAGGATGCTCATTCCAACCATATTGATGACCACCTCGGCTTCCTCACCGCCGCAACTCTTCTTCGCTATGAGGATGACCCGAAAATCCGCGCATATTACCTGTTCGGTCTCAAGCACCACTGGGAATATGAGCGCATTGAGCGTTGTCCGCTTTTCAATATAGTTTACGGCGCATTCACAGGCGATTGCTGTGACCTTGAAACAGCCGTTGAATCCCTTGAAAAGCTTCCGCTTGATTTTATTGAATATCCTCTTTGCAACGAAGCAAGGGCAGACCTTGTATGGGATGAAGGTCAGGAGGTCTATAACGGACCCAGACAGCTCAAAGAGCCTCTCCCCTACGATGAAAAGCCCGTAAATAACTTTGATGCAAGTCCCTTCGCTGTCACAAGGGGTCAAGGCTTATCAAGCCATGAAACTACAATATACCTGCTCCCCTACTGGATGGGCAGATATTTCGGATTACTCGGAGACTGATTATGAAAAGATTCATTTGTGTTCTGCTTTGCCTGTGCACGCTATTTTCGCTTTGCTCTTGTTCAGGCAGTAACGGCGGAGAAGCAGAAATCTCTTCAACTCAGCCAACCTCAACCACAGGGACTCAGGCAGAGCAGGAAGACAACGTAACAGCCCGGGATGTAGGCTTTGCGCCCAACCTTCTGCCCGCAGGATTTCCCGACCTGAGTGACTTCGAGGTTATAAGTACCTCGGTTATAAATGCAGAGGATGATTATGGCTATGAAGGTGAATTCTACCGCATTCAGCTTACCGCAACTGCTGACCAGATTCTCCTGCTCAACGGCAAGCTTCTTAGCAACGGTTGGTTCGGAAGTGCAATAATGTATGATAAAGAGGACTTCGGCGGTCAGGTTATGTTTGACCTGCCTGAGGGCTTCTGGCAAAACGGTGAACATCTTGCCCTGATTTCAAAATTTGATGCCGATACAACCGATTTTGAGCTCAAGTATCTTCTGTACCTCGATATTATAAAAGCAGATTTCGGTCTGCCCGATGAGATAACCGAGTTTTTCCCTGATATCAATGCCGCTCACATGGGCGCAGGCACTGTATCAATTTATGACATCAACGGCAGACCGAGGAATTTCTCCTCCGGCTTCAATAAGCATAACTGGCGTTGGGACTTCCTGCAGGGCGCCGCTTTCTGCTCCGTGAGCGGAATCATGTTTGACGAATATGTTCAGGCGCTCAAAGATGCGGGATTCTCCGTAAGCACATCGGACAATACCGACAAATACGGCTCTTACACAATGGTGGCGGCAGATAAAAAGCAAGGCTCAAAAAACTACACGGTTTCTTTGATTTATTTCCGATACATCTACACTCTGCAGGCTTCATTTACAAATAACGCAGAGTTCTTCACATCATAAAAAAAGCCCGAAAATGCAAAATAAAAATGCATTTTCGGGTTTATTTTTATTCCTCAGGAGTATATTCAAACACCGGCATAAGCTCAAGCTTGAATTTGTTGATTTCGTGAAGTCTGTCAATGCGGTTTTTAACCTGCCCATTCTCGCAGATTCCAGTTCTGATATATTTATCAAGCTCAGCATAGGTAAAGCCGAGATTATCCTCATCCGTTTTGCCGCACAGTCCGTCGGAAGGCACCTTATCAACAAACATTGACGGTAAACCGAGATATCTGCCTATCTTCTTTACTTCATCTACCGTAAAGCGTGAAAGCGGACTGAAATCGCCTACGCTGTCACCGTATCGGGTTGAATATCCCACCCAATCCTCAGAAAGATTGCAGGTGTTAGCCACTCTGCCGTTTTTGCTCTGCGAAACGGCATAGAGAGTTGCCATACGGATACGGGGAGCAAGGTTAATTACCGCCTGACGGCTTATTTCGTCCACACCGTCCTCAAGAGCTCTCATTATGCCGTCATAGCCCTCTTTTATATTTATCACCGTGTAGTCAATACCAAGGTGCTTTACAAGCGCAAGCGCAACATCAATATCCGCCTGCTCACCGTTTGGCATAAGCACACCAAAGACCCGTTCTTTTCCCAACGCCTCAACGCAGAGTGCGGCAGTTACGCTGCTGTCCTTACCGCCTGAAATTCCCAAAACCGCATTGCAGCCCTTTCCGTTTTTTTCAAACCAATCCCTTATCCACTGAGTAATCTCAGGTGTAATTTTTTCAACATTAAACATATCCTGCGCTCTCCCGAATTTTTAAATAATATTTACATATATTTTATCCTATAAGGTACATTATGTCAAAGAAAATCTTGTTTACGCTCACCGCTTTTTAAAAACATCGGTTTTTTTATACACTCAGCACAAAAAAAGGATTTTTCCATAGTCAAAATAAACAAAGTTTCAAGGTGTAATTTTACGGGCTTTTGGAATACAAGCCGAATTTTCAAAACTGCCGATAAACTCTCCCCGAAATCATTGACGATTAAAAGTTTTGTGATATAATGTAGGGGTAAAAATATGTTTTTGGGAGATAGCTCATTATGTACGTTAAAGATGTCACCGTTCAGAATCAGGTCGGTCTCCACGCCCGCCCTGCTACATTTTTTATTCAGAAAGCAAACGAGTTCAAATCCTCTATCTGGATTGATAAGGATGAGCGTAAGGTAAACGCTAAGAGCCTTCTCGGCGTTCTTTCCCTCGGTATTGTTGGCGGCACTCAGATTCGCATTGCCGCAAACGGTCCTGATGAAGAGGATGCTGTTGATGAGCTTGTGAAGCTTATTGATTCCGGTTTTGCAGACTGATAAACAACTTTTGCGGGCGGCTCTTTTGCCGCCCGTTATTTTTTAAGAAAGGCAGGTGAGAATATTGAACGGAAAGCTTCCTGAACTGCGAAAAAAAGCCATGAGTCTGCCACTCTCCCCGGGTGTTTACATTATGAAAAACAAAAGCGGTGAGATTATTTATATAGGCAAAGCAAAGGCGCTCAAAAACAGAGTAAGCCAGTATTTCGGCTCGCAGAATAACCATTCCGTAAAGGTGCGAAGGATGGTTGATAACGTTGAAGATTTCGACTATATTCTTACCGACAGCGAGTTCGAGGCGCTTATTCTTGAATGCAGCCTTATAAAACAGCACTCTCCGAAGTATAATATACTGCTCAAGGATGACAAGGGCTATCACTATATAAAAGTTACAGGCTCTGAGTGGAAAAACATCCTTGCGGTAAAGCAAAAGCTCAATGATGAGGCAGTATATATCGGACCTTACACAGGCGCGTTTGCAGTAAGCAACGCTGTTGACGAGGCAAAAAAAATCTTCCGTCTTCCCCAATGCTCAACCGTTTTTGAAAAAGGCTTCAAAAGAAGCCGCCCTTGTCTGAATTACTTTATCTCCCAATGTGCCGCACCGTGCGCAGGAAAAATCAGCAAGGAAGCGCACAACGAGGCGGTAAAGCAAGCGGTGGATTTCATTACCAACGGCAGCCGTGCCGCTATTGATGACCTTACGGCAAAAATGCTTGATGCCTCCGAGAATCTTGAATTTGAAAAAGCCGCTAAGCTGCGTGACCGTATAAATGCTATCAACAAAATAAGCGAAAAACAGAAGGTTGTTTCCGCAAGCGTAAAGGAGCAGGATGTGTTTGCAGTGGTTGGTGCCTCCTCTGAGCAGGGCGGCGCTAAGGCTTGCCTTTCCGTTTTACGTTTCTCTGACAGCAGACTCTTTGACAGCGAGCATTTTATATTTGATATGCCCGAGGATTTGCCTGCGGCACGCCACGAGCTTATAAGAAGCTACTATTCCATGCGCAATAACATTCCAAAACGAATCAGCGTTGACGGAGAAGTGGCTGACAGTGAGCTTATCTGCCAATGGCTTTCGCACCTTGCCGGCAAAAAGGTCACCCTCTACACCCCTCAGAAGGGCGAGCAGCATGAAATAATTGAGATGTGCAGGAGCAATGCCGCTCAAAAACTTGGGCTTTATCTTGGCAAAACAGGTCGCTCCACAGCCGCTCTTGATGAGCTTGCAAGTCTGCTTGGCATGAAGGTGCCGCCTGAATATATTGAAGCCTACGATATTTCCCACACCGCCGGAAGCGATAACGTGGCAGGTATGGTTGTTTTCCGTAACGCCGCACCGCTCAAAAAAGCATACAAACGGTTTATGATTAAGGGCTTCAGCGGTCAGGATGACTATGCATCCATGGCAGAGGTGCTTGAGCGAAGAATACTGCGTTATTTTGATGAACAGGGCACAGGCGAGGGCTTTGGCAGATTGCCGGATTTGATTTTACTTGACGGAGGTATCGGTCAGGTACACGCAGTAAAAGCTGTGCTTGAAAAGTATTCTATTTCAATCCCTCTTTTCGGTATGGTAAAAGACAGCCACCACAGAACAAGAGCCATTGCGAGCGACGGAGGTGAGCTTTCTCTCACTTCAAAGCGTGCGGCTTTCACTCTTGTTTCAACCATTCAGGAGGAGGTACACCGCTTCTCTGTCGAATATCACAGAAAGAAGCATAAGGCATCCTCGCTCACTTCTTCCCTCACCGCAATTGAGGGCATAGGTGAAGCCCGTGCAAACGCTTTGCTTCGCAAGTTCAAAACCTTAAAGGCTATTTCCAATGCAAGCGTTGAAGAAATCGCCTCTGTAAAAGGAATGAGCAAAGCTTCCGCCGCCGCTGTAAAACGCGCTTTCGAAAAAAACGAAAGAAGCGAGTAATATTATTTGTTTTTACTCTTGACAACCCATGTGTAAAAATGCCATAATAAATTGATTATGTAATTGTTATGTTATCGGAGGAAAATCTGATGCGAGTTATAACAGGCACTGCTAAAGGCAGGGTTCTTCGCACCCTTGAAGGTGACAATGTACGCCCTACCACTCAGCGTGTTAAAGAAGCGATTTTCAGTATTATACAGTTTGACATTGAAGGCCGCCGTGTGCTTGACCTTTTTGCGGGAAGCGGTCAGCTTGGCATTGAAGCGCTCAGCAGAGGTGCCGAACAAGCAGTTTTTGTTGATAATGAAAAGGCATCCGTTGCCGTTATCAAAGAAAACCTTGCAAAAACTCAGCTTGCTTCTAAAGCAAATGTTGTTCAGACCGATGCATTTTCCTTTTTAAGAATGAACGGCGAGCTCTTTGACTTAGCATTCCTTGACCCGCCCTATTCCACAGGTCTGCTCCAGAAGGCTTTATCCTCAATAAGCGACCATATCGCAACCGGCGGAATTGTTATTTGTGAGTGTCCTCTGGGTGAAGAACTTGAGGATGAGATTGATTCACTCGTAAAAAACAGGACTTACAGATACGGCAAAATTTCAGTTACAACCTTTATCAAACAGTAATATGAACGTTTCAAAGAAAGGACGATAAAAATATGGATATCATGCAGAATATTGATAAGGCTCTCGACCAAATCGAAGAAGCGCTCGAAGCGGGCAGCAGATTTGCCCTTACCAACAAAACCATTATTGACGCTGAGCCCATCAAAACCGCTATTGAGGATATAAGACTTAATATGCCCAACGTCATCACTCAGGCAACAGCTATCCTCAATGACAGAGACAGTATCATAGGCAAAGCTCAGGAAGAAGCACGTTTAAAGATTTCCGATGCTGAAGCTAAGTCCAGCACTCAGCTCAACGATGCCAGAAATAAGATTATGGCCGCCGTTTCCAAGGCTGACACTTATACTAAGAACAAGGTTACAGAGGCCGAGGATAACGCAAAATCCATTCTCGATGCCGCAAATGAAGACGCAAAGATTATCCGTGCAAATGCTCAGCTTGAGGCAACCGCTCTTATTGAAAACAGCGAAATCGTACGCCAGGCAAGAATTGCTGCTGAGGAAATCATGAAAACAGCCCGTGCTGAGTCCGCTGCACATCTTGAAAAAACAAAGTATCAGGCTGACAATATCATTGCTGCTGCTGAAGAGCAGGCTGCAAGAACTATTGAAGATGCAAGGCAGCGCAGCGATGAATCAATCGACAAAGCCAACAAGTGGTCTGCTGAAATCCGCATTCACGCCGGTGACTTTATTGAAAACATCATGAAAACCGCTGACGATGCCATTACCACCTCTCTCAACCAGATAAGAGCTGCGAGGGGCAGCATCCAGAATGTTACCGGCCAGACTGCGGCACAGATGGAAGAAAATCAGTAAACAAAAAATCCGACTCAAAAGAGTCGGATTTTTTATATCCATTTGCGAAAGAAAAAGGGAGATGCTTGCGAACAAGCTCTCCCTTTAAGTAACAAATATTTGTCGGGCTGAAATTATTTAATTTCAACAACTGCGCCAACTTCTTCAAGCTTAGCCTTTGCAGCTTCAGCGTCATCCTTGGAAATGCCTTCCTTGAGGGTCTTGGGAGCGCCGTCAACAGCAGCCTTAGCTTCAGCAAGGCCGAGACCTGTAAGCTCACGAACAACCTTGATAACCTTGATCTTCTCTGCGCCGACTTCCTTAAGAACTACGTCGAACTCAGTCTTCTCTTCCTCAGCAGCTGCGTCTGCGTCAGCTACGGGAGCTGCTACTGCAACAGCTGCAGCGGCGGATACGCCAAACTCTTCTTCTACCGCATGAACAAGCTCTGAGAGCTCAAGAACGGTAAGTG
>JAZSIQ010000092.1:0-6480 GCA_045533875.1 Acutalibacteraceae bacterium
GCTTCGGTTATATCGGAATATCGGTTTCCTGTGCTCTTGTGCATAATCTTGCCCAGCTTTGCGTGGCGGCGGTTATGACGGGTACGCAGAAAATCTTTTATTATGCACCTGTTCTCGGTCTGGTTGCGATAATTACGGGAACGGTGACGGGAATCATATTCAAGGCAGTAATGCCTGCACTGGAAAAACAGAAAAAGTATTTCATCAGAGGATAAGGAGTGATACACATGATTTCAGGAAAGTTTAACGGAGTACTTAAGGCCGTTAAGCAGGTAAGGGGCGGAGTCAAGGTTGACCATCACAAAAACACCTCCTCCTGCGAGGTTGTGAGAATGCCCGACCCTGAAAAGGTAATCATGCCCATGCAGCAGCATATAGGAGCTCCCTGCACACCCACCGTTGCGGTAGGCGACAAGGTAGGTGTAGGTCAGGTTATAGGAGATACCGATAAATTCGTGAGTGCGCCCATTCACGCTTCGGTTTCAGGTACCGTAAAGGCAATAGGGGATATTAAGCTCCCCAACGGCAGTCTTTCACAGGCGGTCACTATTGAATCGGACGGTGAAAACAGACTTTGGGAAGGCGTAGAGCCCCCCCAGGTGCATAACAGAGAGGATTTTATTAAAGCTGTCCGTGCTTCGGGTCTTGTAGGTCTCGGCGGTGCGGGCTTCCCCTCATTTATAAAATTTAACTTCAAGCCTGAGCAGAATATTGATACCCTTATTGTAAACGCCGCAGAATGTGAGCCTTACATAACCGTTGACCACCGTGAGTGTGTTGACAATTCATGGGATATCGTGTCCAGTATTCATGTTATTTGTGAGTATTACGGATTCAAGCAGGTTATTATTGCTGTTGAGGATAATAAACCCGATGTGTTCAAGGCGATAAGCGATGTTGCCAAAACTGACAGCAACGGCGATAAAATCAAACTCATGGTGCTTAAGTCAAAGTACCCTCAGGGCGCAGAAAAGATGATGGTTCAGTCCGCAACGGGCAGAAAAGTTCCGCCCGGAAAGCTTCCCGGCGATGTGGGCTGCATAGTAATGAACGTTGCATCAATCGCTTTCCTTTCAAGGTATCTTAAAACAGGTAAACCTCTTGTTAAACGTTCAATGACAGTTGACGGCTCTGCAATAGCAAATCCGATGAATGTCAGAGTTCCCATCGGCACCAATATAGGCGATATTATTGATTTCTGCGGCGGATTCAAAGAAGAGCCCTGCAAAATCATACTTGGCGGCCCCATGATGGGTCAGGCAATAGTTTCCACCAATCTTCCCGTATGCAAGCAGAACAATGCAATCCTTGCTTTTGCAAAGGATGATACCGTGTTAAAGCCCGAGTATGACTGCATACGTTGCGGCCGCTGTGCTCAGGCCTGTCCCATGAGTCTTATGCCTACTCTTATTGTAAGATTTGCAAAGGCAAAGGATGTTGATGCGCTAAAGGAAGCAGGCATCAATGTTTGCATGGAGTGCGGCTCGTGTGCGTTTGCCTGCCCTGCGGGTAAGCCTCTTGTTCAGCACATGAGACTGGCTAAATCAATAGTAAGGGAGGCGGAGAAAAGATGACAGCTTCAAAAATTCCGTCAGATAAAAAACTTACCGTAAGCGCTTCGCCGCATATCCGTGCGGCTTCAACGTCAAGAAGAATCATGCTTGATGTTATAATCTCGCTTGTTCCTGCGCTCATAGCTTCCGGAATTTTCTTCGGTCTGCGTGCCCTTGCGGTGGTAGCGGTAACGGTGGTTTCCTGCGTGCTTTCCGAATTTATCACAAGAAAAATCATGAAGCGCTCCAATACGATAGGCGATTTGAGCGCCGTGGTTACCGGCATACTTCTTGCTTTCAATCTTCCCTCCTCCATTCCTTTCTGGATGGCTGCTCTCGGCGGAGCGGTTGCGATAGTTGTCGTAAAACAGTTCTTCGGCGGAATCGGTCAGAACTTTGTAAATCCTGCCATTGCAGGCAGAATAGTTCTCCTTATTTCTTTTTCAACCGCCATGGCATCATGGACTCAGCCTCTTTCCGGCTTTATGAATCTTACCTCTCCCGATGCTCTTACGGGCGCAACTCCTCTTGTTGCCTACGGCACCGAGGCTGCTCCCGGTCTGCTTGATATGTTCATCGGCAACAGAGGCGGCTGCCTTGGTGAAACAAGCATTGTTGCCCTGCTTATCGGCGGCATATATCTTGTGGCACGCAAGGTTATTTCCCCTGCAATTCCTATTAGCTTTATCGGCGCAGTTGCTGTTATTACTCTCATTGCGGAAAAAGGCGACTTTGTTGCCCTTGCATATCAGCTTATGAGTGGTGGACTTGTGCTTGGCGCAATCTTTATGGCAACCGATTATGCCACAAGCCCCATCAGCTTTAAGGGCAAGATTATTTTCGGCATCGGCTGCGGACTCATTACATGCCTTATCAGAATGTTCGGCAGTCTGCCTGAGGGTGTTTCCTTTGCCATTATCATTATGAATATTCTTGTGCCTCATATTGAAAGAATAACAACTCCTAAGCCCTTCGGCTCCGTTAAAGAAAAAAAGGTAAAGGAGGAGAAGAAGGCATGAAAAATATGAAAGAATTTCTTGTTCCTACCATTACCCTTTGTGCTATCTGCCTTGTTGCGGCTTTGCTTCTTGCATTTACAAACCAGGTGACCGAGCCCAGAATTGCCGAAATTGCGGCTCAGGCTCAGGAAGCGGCAAAGGCTGAGGTTATGCCTTCGGCGGCATCCTTCGGTGAAACCTTTACGGATGAAGCAACCGGCTGTGATTACTCTGCCGCACTTTCAGACAGTGGCGAGACTATCGGATACGCCGTAACAAGCACCGGCAAGGGCGGATACAGCGGCGATATCACTCTTATGGTTGGCATTGATGCTGAGGGAAAGGTTGTTGAACTCAGCTTCCTTGAAATCAATGAGACCCCCAGTATCGGTATGAAGCTTACGGGTAACGCCGAATGGCTTGCCCAGTTCAGCGGCCTTAACGGTCATGCGGTGCTCGGCGATAATGTTGATGCCGTTTCCGGCGCAACAAAAACCTCGCAGGGTATTACCGATGCTGTAAACAATGCGCTTAAATGCTATGATTCAATAAGCAAGGAGGTGGGTGCAAATGGCTGAAAAAAGAAAAACTCCTCTTACTAAAGAGCTTACAAAAGGCATAATTGCCGAGAACCCCGTTCTTCGCCTTGTGCTTGGCACCTGCCCCGTACTCGCTACCTCCGTTTCGGTTACGAACGCAATAGGTATGGGTATTGCTGCAACGCTTGTTCTTGTGTGCTCCAACGTTGTTATTTCGGCGCTGAGAAAGGTTATCCCTTCAAAGGTAAGAATTCCTGCGTATATCGTTGTTATAGCTTCGTTTGTTACAATTGTTCAGATGCTTGTAAAAGCGTTTGTCCCCGCCCTCGATGAGGCTCTTGGTGTTTACCTGCCCCTGATTGTTGTTAACTGCATTATTCTCGGCAGAGCGGAAGCTTTTGCGGGCAAGAATTCCGTTGCCGCTTCGCTGCTTGACGGTATAGGAATGGGCATCGGTTTTACTGTTGCTCTTGTTGTCATGGCAACTGTCAGAGAGGTTCTCGGTTCGGGCACCTTCCTTGACGGCATTGACAGCCTTACTGCTCTTTTTGGTTATACGGAATTTACGGGCTTCAAAAACATTCTCAGCCAGCCTATGGCTATTCTTACCCTTGCCCCCGGCGGATTCTTTGTTTTCGGTGTTGTAATGGCGCTTGCCAATATGCTTGCCGAAAGAAAGGGCAAGCCCAGGGCGGAGCATACGGGCTGCGCAGGCTGCCCCATGGCACACAGCTGTGCGCTTAAAGCCTCCGATTGCCCGTCAAATAAAGAAAAGGAGGAAGCTGCGGTATGAAAATGTTTGCGATTTTACTTACGGCAATTCTGACGGAAAACTTCATACTCAGCAAATTCCTCGGAATATGTCCTTTCCTCGGTGTTTCAAAGAAACTCAATACAGCGGTTGGTATGTCGGCGGCGGTCATTTTCGTTATGGCGCTTTCAACCGCAGTTACTTATCCCATCAATGTTTGCATTCTTGTTCCCAAGAATCTCGAGTACCTGCAGACGATAGTTTTCATTCTTGTTATTGCCGCTCTCGTTCAGCTTGTTGAAATTATTCTTAAAAAGTTTATTCCCGCTCTCTATCAGGCGCTCGGAATATACCTTCCGCTTATTACAACAAACTGTGCCGTTCTCGGCGTTGTTCTTCTCAATATTGATAACGGCTATACAAACGGCATGACAGGCTTTGCTCAGTCCATGGTAAATTCACTGGGCGCAGGTATAGGCTTCCTTGTGGCTATGGTGATGTTTGCAGGTGTCCGTGAAAGGCTTGAAAGCTGCGATATTCCCAAAAATCTCAAGGGCTTACCCTCCACACTCATAGCGGCGGCTCTCGTTTCCCTTTCGTTCCAGGGCTTTACGGGCGTTGTCGAAGGAATATTCGGTTAAGAAAGGCGGTAGTGAACTATGACTTCTATTATTACTGCCGTTGCGGTTGTTGCGGTTATAGGAGCAATTGCAGGTCTTGGTCTTGCGATAGCATCAAAGGTTTTTGCTGTTCCTGTTGACGAAAAAGCAGAAGCAATCCGCGAATGTTTGCCCGGCGCAAACTGCGGTGCCTGCGGTTATTCGGGCTGTGACGGCTATGCCCAGGCACTTTCTAAAGGTGAAACAACGGATACAGCCCTTTGCAATCCCGGCGGAAGCGAAACTTCTGCTCAGATTGCGGAAATTACCGGCCTTAGCGCAGGCGAGGTAAAACCTATGGCTGCGGTTGTTCTCTGCCAGGGTCACAATAACAATGCTTCAACAAAGCTTGAGTATCAGGGTGTTCAGAGCTGTAAAATGGCGGCGCAGCTTTTCGGCGGTCCCAAGGACTGTATATATGGCTGCGTAGGAATGGGCGATTGCGTGGAGGCCTGCCCTTATGATGCCATTCAGCTTTGTGATGGTGTTGCAAGAATCAATCCTCTGCTTTGCCGTGCGTGCAAAATGTGCGTAGCTTCATGCCCTAAGGGTATCATCAAGCTTATGCCTCTGCATGAGGCAAAGGCGGCTGTGCTTTGCAACAACCGTGATAAGGGCGTGCTTACAATGAAGGAATGTAAAGCAGGCTGCATCGGATGCATGAAGTGTGTAAAGGTATGTCAGTTTGACGCGGTGAAAGTTGTAAATTATTGTGCCGAAGTTGATTTTGACAAGTGCGTAGGCTGCGGTGCCTGCCACGGTGCATGCCCCAAGGGTGCGATTGATATTATAAGACTCGGTTAAAATCCAACCCCGTCCGCTTTTTGCGGATGGGGTGATTGTGTGATAAAGGAGAATGTTAATGACTGAGATTAAAAGATACCACAGGATGGTTGAACACATCCATGTAGGCTGTGAAAAACCCTGCGCCTATTTTATCCCCTTTGCAAAGGGTGAAAATGCTTCGCTCGAAAGAGAAAATTCATCCTTGCTTACAACGCTTTGCGGCGAGTGGGATTTCAGATTTTTTGAGAATATTGAAAGGCTTGAAATTGAAAAAGCAGATTTTGCTTCTTCGGTTGAATGCTGCGATAAAATTGCTGTTCCCGGCTGCTGGCAGCTTAATATCGGCAAGGGCTACGATGTGCCCAATTACATCAACCAGGATTATCCGTATCCCGTTGACCCTCCGCATCTGCCTGATGTTATCCCCTGCGGATTTTACAGAAGAAGGATTGATTTCAAAAAGAAAGAAAATAAAAAATATTACATAAATTTTGAAGGGGTTTCCTCATGCTTTTACCTTTGGGTAAACGGTAGTTTTGCTGCTTACAGCCAGGTAAGCCACAGCACAAGCGTTATTGATATAACAGATTATCTTGTCTGCGGTGAAAATGTGTTTGAAGTGCTTGTTGCCAAGCACTGTGACGGCTCATATATTGAGGACCAGGACTTCTTCAGGCTTTCGGGTATCTTCAGGGAGGTTTTCATTCTTGAAAGGGAAGAAAAGCATATTGAAGATATACGCCTTATAAGTAAAGTAAACGAAAGCCTTGACTGTGCAATGCTTACCGTTGAGCTTGAGGGGGCAGAGGCTGAAATCACCCTTAAAAACAGCGCAGGTGAAGCGGTTGCAAGCGGCAAAACCGCAGAGGGTAAAATTATCTTTGAAATTGAAAAGCCCGAATTGTGGAATTATGAAATCCCTGTACTTTATTCTATGGAGCTCGAAACCGAAGAGGAAAGCATTTGCCTGCCCGTAGGCTTTAAAAGATTTGAGATTAAAAACTGCTGTGTTTACCTTAACGGCAAAAAGGTGAAATCAAAGGGTATCAACCGCCACGACAGTAACCCCGAAACAGGCTACTGGGTAAGTCCTGCGCAGATGCTTGAAGAGCTTTATATGTTTAAAAGGGCTAATGTGAATACCATAAGAACATCCCATTATCCCAACGATCCCCGTTTCCTTGAAATGTGTAA
>JAZSIQ010000099.1:0-15044 GCA_045533875.1 Acutalibacteraceae bacterium
TGGGTATGAAGCCATCACATACAGATAACCATATGGGCTATCTTTACGGTCACTATACAGGTCGTCTCGGTCTTGCTAAGATGACACTGCGTGTATGCGGTGAATACGGCTATGCATATCGTCTTTACACCAAGCACGACAAGCGTATCTGTCCTAAAGGCACGCCTTATTTCCTCTATGCTGCAATCACCATTCTTTCTAAGAAATGGGGCAAAAAGTATGATGTTGTCATACCTGATTATCTTCTTTTCCCCGATTGGAATGATGATATGCGAGTAAGCTATGAGGTTTACCGTGATACCATTCTTAAAATCTGGAGCGATATCCCCGAAAACGGTGTTACCGAAACGTTCATTCACCCCTCGGTTGAGAATGATGAGCTCAAGTCCATCACAAGCCGCTGGCGTGACAGAGTGTGGGAATATCAGCTTATGAAGGACCCTTACACTCACAAGTATCTCAAGGACCACGGCGTTGAGCTTATCAGCTACCGTGAGCTTATTGCCATGAAGGGCGGCAAGGTCCGCTGAGGCAATAAATTAAAACAGAATATATCTGCCCTGCGGCTCTTTTGAAAAAGATTAGAGGGAAGTTCGGTGAGAATCCGGCGCAACTGCCATTACCGTATCTGAATTTTACAATTCACAAGTCGGAACACTCGCCGCAGGACAGCGGTTTTTCAGATTATTTTATCTGAACACTTTTGGGAGAGAAAAGTGCAGCCGTTTTTCAGCTTCGTTGATTTTTTTGCGGGGCAGAATTGCAGTTGCGCTTTTTGATTTTATAAATCAAAAGGCGTTTTTTATTTATAGTGACAGCACTTGGTTCAAATGCCGTCACTCTCAGGAAGGAGGGAAGCGTTGTGGAAAAATTTACAAAAGAAATGTGCATTGAGCTGCTTTGTGAAAAAGCAAAGGAGCTTGAGGAAAACGGAGAAAGCCGTTACCCGAAAAAAGCTGATTTCAGCGAGGAGCAGGCGGCGGCTGTAAAATCTTTTCTCGGTCCGTGGCCCAGAGCGCTCGAGGCGGCAGGCTTGAAGCCTGAAGACCCCGAAAGGCTCGAAAAAAAGAAGCAGAAAAGGATCGCTTCAAAAAGGGCGAAAACAGCCGCTAAAATTCAGCAGAAAGCGGCAGAAAAAGAGAAAAAGGAGATTTGAAAAATGAAAAAATTCACAGCATTGTTAATGGTATTGATTATGGTAACGGGCTGCGCTTCGGCGGCTTTTGCGGCTGACAGCTCAGCGGATGTATACGTAAGCATCGCCAATAAGGGCGAGCTCGTGGTGGCTTATGAGGAAATCAGCGTTTCGGATGAGGATTCCGACGGCAAAATCACAATCAACGACGCTCTTATCGCCGCACATGATGAGTTTTATAAAGACGGCGCTTCGGGCTACGAGAGCAAGGTTGTACCTCCCTATGACGGACTTTCGCTCACAAAGCTCTGGGGCAACACAAACTCAGGCTCCTTCGGCTATTACGTAAACGATGCCTCTGCATGGTCACTCAGCGACGAAATCAAAAACGGCGACAGTGTGTATGCCTTTGCCTATGAGGATGCAAAAACTTACAGTGATTCCTATTCATTCTTTAATGTAAACACAGTTACGGCTGAAAAGGGCGGTGCGGTTGAGCTTACTCTTAATAGATATTACTATGATGCATCCTTCAATCTTGTTTCTGCGCCCGTAAGCGGTGCGGTTATCACCGTAGACGGCGAAAAAACCGATGCAGTTACCGATAAAAACGGTAAGGCAACCGTAGCCCTTGAAAAGAGCGGCGAGCACGTTATCAGCGCAGAGTGTGACAGCATGATTATCACTCCTCCCGTATGCATTGCAGAGGTTGAGGGCGGCTCAATCCTTGATACCGTAATTTCCGTAATCAGATACATTATTGAAGCGGTAATCAGCCTTGTAAAATCCGTTATTTCCGCATTCTGATAAATGAAAACGTCTGTTATTAAAAGATTAACAGCGTCGGTATGCTGTGTGCTTCTCCTGTGTGGCAGTTTTCTTCCTGCAGGGGCGGCGCACGGCATAGGTGCGCTTGTTGATGAGTGCATAGCTTATCAGACTGAGCTTCACGGCGCAGAGAATGCGCAGGAGTTGATTGACGGCTATATATCCGATTATGCAGGCGGCGGCTCGGATTGGCTTGCTCTTTCGCTTATGCGTTACGGGGAGCGGGATTTTTCCGCCTACCGCGAGTCGCTTGAGGAGTACGTGAGCAATAACGCTGTTGAAAATGCCGTAAGCCGTCAGCGTTGCGCGCTTATGCTTATTGCCTGCGGCAGTGAAAGCGGATATATTGAAAAAACCGCAAACGATTCCGTAGGAGAAAACGGAGTAATGAGCTATATTTACGGATTGCATCTGCTTACAAACGGTGCCGGGTGTTCTTTGTTTACAAAAGAGCAGGTGATTGAAGAATTGCTTGCTTTGCGCCTTGAGGACGGCGGCTGGGCATTGGGCGCAACGGGCAGTGACGTTGACGTGACCGCAATGGCTGTGCAGGCTCTTGCGCCTTATTATAAGGAAAACAGCAGGGTTAAAGCGGCGGTTGACGGGGCGCTTTCCATGCTCTCGCAAAGGCAGCTTGACGGCGGCGATTTTTCAAGCTACGGTGTGCCCAATCCCGAAAGCACGGCGCAGGTTGCCGTTGCTCTCGCTTCGCTCGGTATTGATGCGCTGACGGATGCAAGGTTTATCAAAAATTCAAACACTCTGCTTGACGGTATGATGAAATACCGCCTTCAGAGCGGCGGATTTTGCCATGCTGAGGGCGGCAACGTTAATACTCTTGCGGGCGAGCAGGTGCTGTATGCGCTCATTGCAATGTGGAGAAACGAAAATGAAAAATCACCGCTTTACGTTTTCAGAGAAGAGGTAAAAGAGACTGCAGAAACCGTTACTCAGGCTGCGCCCGAAACCGAAAAAACACAGGAAACTCAGCCTGTTACAACCGTAACCGTTATCGCTCATCCTGAGCAAACCGAAGCTGAAACTACCGTTACACACGGGCACAGCATTACCGTAACTCAGCAAAGTGATAAAAAAGAAAATAAGGGCTCGCTTTTTGGCGCAAAAGGAGTTATAATCACAGTAGTGCTCGCCTTTGGTGCGGCAGCGGCGCTGTATTTGCTTCTTGTCCGTAAAAATAAGCGAGACGCTTTGGTTGCCGTTGCGGCGGCTTTGCTTGCGGCGGCGGTCATAATTACCCTTAATATTCAGAGCAGGGAGAGTTTTTATTCCTATGCCGATGAAAACGGAGAAATCACCGTTATCCTGTCCGTTTCCTGCCACACGGCATCGGAAAAAGCTCACGGGTCCCATATCCCCGATAACGGGATTATCCTGCCCGAAATTCAGCTTTCACTTGAAGAGAATTCAACCGTGCTTGATGCGCTTATGCTTGCTTCAAAGCAGCACGGTCTGCTTGTTGAAAATGATTCCGCATCCCCCTTAACCGCTTACATATCGGGCATAAACAATCTTTATGAATTCGATTTCGGCGAGCTTTCGGGGTGGATGTATTTTGTGAATTCCCTCAGCCCCGATACGGGCTGCGGCGAATATATCCTTAAAGACGGTGATAAAATCGAATGGATTTATACCTGTAATCTCGGAGATGATTTGAAATGAGAGCGTTTAATCAGTATAATCCCGTTGCGGCGGCTGTGTGCCTCATAGGTGCGGCGGTGATACCGATGTTTTGCCTCAACCCCGTAATGTTTATAGTTTCGCTGGTCTGTGCGGTGGCGGTCAATTTCACCGTCAGCGGACCTGACCCCAAAAAACTGATTTTTCCGCTTGTGATGCTTGCGGTTGTTTCTGTTGCAAATCCTCTTTTTAATCACAGAGGGTCAACCGCACTTTTCTTCATAAACGGCAATCCCGTAACGCTTGAATCCTTTTTTTACGGAGTTTTAACGGGCGTTGCTCTGGCAGCGCTCATTCTTTGGTTTTCCGCCTTTTCTGCGGTGATGACTACTGATAAGCTTCTGTATCTTTTCGGCAGGATTTCGCCGAAAACCGCTTTTATGCTCTCCATGGTGCTCAGATTTGTGCCCATGTTCAAGCGTCAGGCAAAGCGCACTTCGGCGGCGCAGACGGTGACGGGCAAGGGTGGTGAGGAGAGCTTTTCGCGCCGTCTTGCAACGGGCTCAAGAGTTTTTTCGGTAATTGTAAGCTGGGCGTTGGAAAACGGCATAATTACCGCAGACAGCATGCAGGCAAGGGGCTATGCCTCTGGCAGGCGCAGCAGATATGCGATTTTCCGCTTTTTAAAGAGAGATTTCGTTCTTATTGCGGCGGCGGTAATCTTAATTTTGCCGTGCATTGCGGCGCTTACGGGCGGAGGGCTTGAAATGAGCTTTTACCCCGAAATTCAGGCAATTCCCACGGATTATTTAAGCCTTTCGGCTTATGCATCGTATGCCGTACTTTGTATTCTGCCTTTAATCACACAAGCAACGGAAGGGATAAAATGGAAATACTCAAGGTCGAAAATTTATCGTTCAGATATCCTGAATGCGCACAGGATGCGCTGAAAAACATATCGTTCACTCTCAATAAAGGTGAGTTTGTCACCGTTTGTTCACCTACGGGCGCAGGCAAAACAACCTTACTGCGTGCGCTCAAAAGGGAGCTTACTCCAAACGGCACAAAGAGCGGCAGAGTGCTGTTCAAATCGCAGGACGTGCAGAGCCTTGACGCAGGGGTAAGTGCGGCTTCAATAGGCTTTGTAATGCAGAATCCCGACCATCAGCTTGTTACGGACAAGGTGTGGCACGAGCTTGCCTTCGGGCTTGAAAATCTCAATACCGACCCTGCGGTTATAAGGCGGGCGGTTGCGGAAATATCGGGATATTTCGGTATAGACTCGTGGTTCGAGAAAAACGTGGACGAGCTTTCGGGCGGTCAGAAGCAGCTGCTGAATCTTGCGGCGGTAATGGTAATGCGCCCCGAAATCCTTATTCTCGATGAGCCCACCTCTCAGCTTGACCCCATTGCCGCCTCGGATTTTCTGGCGGCGGTCAAAAGGCTGAATACGGATTATTCCTTAACCGTCATCATCGCCGAGCACCGTCTTGAAGAGGTGCTTTCCCTCAGCGACCGTACGCTTGTGCTCGAAGACGGCGAGCTTATCTGCGACGGCGGCGTGCGAGAGGTGTGCAGCGAGATAGCGCAGAATGATAAATTCTTCAATTTCCTGCCCGTGCCGTCAAGGGTTTGTGCGCAGCTTGAAAGCGAGGATTTTGCGCTCACCGTGCGTGAGGGCAGGAGCGTTATTGAAAAATCCTGCACCAATGAAATAAAAAGCCCCGCAATCCGTACCCCTGAGAGGGTAAAGACTGCGGCGCTCGAAATGAAGGATGTTTTCTTCCGCTATTCACGCGAGCTTGACGACGTGCTTCGCGGTTTGTGCCTTGAGGTTATGGAGAATGAGATTTTCTGCATCCTCGGCGGCAACGGCTCAGGCAAATCAACCGCACTTATGGCGGCTGCAGGGATTATCCGCCCGCATTCGGGCAGTGTCAGAGTTTTCGGCAAAAAGCTCAGGCACTATAAAAATAACGAGCTTTACAAAGGCTGCCTTGCCATGCTCGGGCAGGACGTGCAGACTCTGTTTCTGAAAAACACCGTGCGTGAGGAGCTTGAGGATTCGGGAATAACCGCCGAAGAGCTTCCGTTTGATCTGAGCAGTCTTCTTGCCAAGCATCCATACGATCTGAGCGGCGGAGAGCAGCAATTGCTCGGCATAGCAAAAGTTCTTGCATCAAAGCCGAGACTTTTACTTCTTGATGAGCCCACAAAGGGCCTTGACCCGGCAACCAAAAAGAAAATCACCGCAACAATAAAACAGCTCAAGGCAGAGGGTATGACAGTGGTGTGTGTTACTCACGACGTGGAGTTTGCCGCCGAAACCGCAGAGAGATGCGCCCTGTTTTTCAGGGGAGACGTAACCTGCACCGATGAGCCGCACGCCTTCTTTGAGGGCAGCAGCTTTTATACCACCGCCGCAAACCGCATGACACGGGGATATTTCAACTGTGTTGTAACCGCAGAGGAAGCAGTAGAGCTCTGCAAGAAGAATCGGAGAAAATAAGATGACTCAGAACAGGCAAAAAATCAAAAAAATATTTTCCTTTCTGATACCGTTTGTGCTTGTGCCTTTAACGGTTTTCGGAGGGCTTGCGGTATTCCGCAGCAAGGGGTATGCATATATTACTCTTGCGGTGGCGGTGCTGGCTGTTTTTCTGTTTTTCTGTGGCTTTGAAAAGAAAAGGACGGGCACACGCAGGCTTGTAATTATAGCCGTTATGACCGCTCTTGCGGTAGCTGGCAGGTTTATATTCTCGCCCATTCCGGGTGTTTCTCCCATTACCGCCATTGCGATAATTGCGGCGCTCTACATGGGCGGTGAAACGGGCTTCCTCGTAGGCTCAATGGCGGCGCTGATTTCCAATTTCTATGCAGGTCAGGGTGTGTGGACTCCGTTTCAGATGCTCGCATGGGGCATGGTGGGTCTTGTGGCGGGTCTGCTTGCAAAAAAACTCAAGGGCAACACGGTACTGCTTAGCATCTACGCGTTCTTTTCGGGCATACTTTATTCGCTTATAATGGATATTTACACCGTGCTGTGGATGCATCAGGGCTTCAGCTTGAAGCTTTATTTTGCAACTGTTGCGGCTTCTCTGCTGCATACGGGGATTTATGCCGTATCCAATGTGATTTTTGTAATCCTTCTGGAAAAACCCATAGGCGAAAAGCTTGAAAGAATAAAAACCAAATACGGCATTTAGATTGAAATACGTATTCTTGTGTGGTAAGATAAGAAAAAACTCGGAGGGCAGATAATGGTACTTTATTTTTCGGGAACGGGTAACAGTAAATACTGCGCAGAGGTTATTGCACGCCGACTTAATCAGACGGCGGTTGACTGTGCGCAATATATAAAGAACTCACAGCAGCTTTGCATGAAAAGCGAGGATGCGTGGGTGTTTTGTGCGCCCACCTATGCGTGGCAGCTGCCGAGAGTTTTTGCAAATCTCATTAAAAATGCGGAGCTTTCGGGCAGTAAAAAGGCGTATTTTGTTATGACCTGCGGCTCGGAAATCGGAGCGGCAAGGTATAAGCTTGAAGCTCTTTGCAGGGAAAAGGGGCTGGAATTTATGGGCGTGCACGAGGCGGTGATGCCTGAGAATTACCTTGCCATGTTCAGCGTGCCAAAGGAGAAAACGGCGGTAAAGATTGTCCGCGCGGCAACACCTTCCCTTGAAGCGGCGGCTGAAAAAATCGCAAACGGTCAGAGGCTTGAGAATAAAAAAATAACCCTTGCAGACAGGGTTAAATCCGTACCCGTAAACCTGCTGTTTTACCCTCTTTTTGTAAAGGCAAAGGCTTTCTATGCCAAGGATAACTGCATCGCCTGCGGCAAGTGTGCCGAGGTCTGTCCGCTCAACAATATAAAAATCGTTGATAAAAAGCCCGTGTGGGGCAAGGATTGCACCCATTGCATGGCGTGCATCTGCCGTTGCCCCGTTGAGGCAATAGAATACGGCAAAAAGAGCGAGGGCAAGCGCAGATATATCTGCCCCGATGTGACCGATTGACGGTTGACGCTTTTCGCCTTTAAAAGTATTGACAAAGCAGGTGCAATTTGATAAAATAACAGGGCTGAAAAGTGAACAGTACGGAGAGTTGTCCGAGTGGTCGAAGGTGCAGCACTCGAAATGCTGTGTGGGGAAACTCACCTAGGGTTCGAATCCCTAACTCTCCGCCATCTCGAGTGTTCATAACGGATTCAAGTTGTGAACACTCGATTTTTTATTTCAATTTTATTTTTGAGCAGGCGTTATGCCTGCTCTTTTTGTTTGCTACGGACAGTTTTTATGCCGATATATTCTTTGAGATATATTCAACCGCAACTCCCTGTCTTGTGTCGGCTCGGTAATATTCCCATTCACTTTCGGTCAGCGGTATTTCGAGATAGCCTACAAATCGGTAGTAAATTACAATTCTCTGCGTTCTGTGCTTTCCCGTTCCCTGCGTTTCGTAAACAACGATTTTGTCTATCAGTTCTTTGAGCAGCGGTGCTGTCAGCGTTTCCATCTTCATAAACTTTCTCACGGCTGATATAAATTGCTCCTTGCCTTTCTGCATTGTACCGAGATTGCTCAGCTGCTCACGGTATTGCTGAATCTTTGTTTTGAGTTCAAGCCTTTCGTTTTCATATTTGTGAGATAACTGCATAAACCATTCGTCGGTCACCTTGCCCGAAACATTATCTTCATAAAGCCTTTCATACAGCCTCGCAACATCTTCATTTCTTGCGATTGCTCTGTCAAGCTCTTTCTGAACCAGTTTCTTTTCTGCAATAAGGTCTTCGTTTGTCTTTTCGGCAAGCATATCAGCAAATGCTTCTTCGTCATATTCAAGAAACTTCGCAAGCCGTTTGAGTTCAAGCATCACAACCTGCTCTATTGCATCCGCACGGACATAATGCCTTGCATCGCAGGTGCCTCTTGTGTCTTTCTTGTAGTTGGAACAACTGAAAAACTTGATATCTTTGTTACGGGGATTCACGTGATGCCACAGCTTGTGACCGCAATCCGAACAGTAAAGCAAATCGCTGAATATGCTTTTCTCACCGTTCTCGGGTTTGGGTGCTCTCCGTTTGGTATTTTTTATGGATTTCTGAACCAGCTCAAAAGTTTCACGGTCAACTATCGGCTCGTGAACATCTTTAAAAATTACCCAATTTTCTTTTGGATTTGCCAATCTCCGCTTGTCTTTGAATGAACGTGAATATGTCTTGAAATTGATAACGTCTCCGCAGTATTCCTGACTTTCAAGGATTCTTCCGACTGTTGTTGCCATCCATTTGCACGGGTCAGCAGGTTTTCTTCCGCTTTGCCTGATGCCTTTTTCTATCATATATGATGTAGGCACCAAAACTTTTTCTTCGTGCAATATCCTTGCAATCGTTTCGTTGCCTTTGCCCTCAAGACTCATTTGAAATATCCGTTTCACAACAGCAGCCGCTTCAGGGTCAATTATCCATTTTTTCGGATTGTCGGGAGATTCAATATATCCGTAAGGCGGTTTTGAAAGCGGTTCGCCCGAATTACCTCTTATTCGGTATGATGAGCGTACTTTTCTGCTGATGTCCCTTGCATAAAGCTCGTTGATTACGTTTCTTATCGGTGCAAATTCGTTGTCGCCGTCTGCACTGTCAACTCCGTCATTTATTGCAATGAACCGGACATTTTTCTGCGGAAAGTAGTTGTCGGTATAGTAGCCGACTTCAAGATAGTTTCTGCCCAGACGGGACATATCTTTTACGATTATCGTTGAAATATATCCAAGTTCAATATCCTCAATCATCTGCTGAAATGCGGGACGGTTGAAGTTTGTTCCCGTATATCCGTCATCTACATAAACTCTCGGATTCTGAAAACCGTTATCCTTAGCGTACTTCTGCAATAACTTTTTCTGATTAACCACCGAGTTACTGTCGCCTTCGGTACCGTCATCACGGGATAATCGGCAGTAAAGTGCGGTGAAGCCTTGTTCTTTTTTATCCTTCGACTGCATAGTCCTCCTTTCCGGCAGTCAAACACACATTGTCTGTCTCAAGTATATCTTCATCTGTGTTTACTGTCAAAGGTATGAAATCGCTTCTGATAATTCTTTTGATTTTATCATGGAACGTTGGTTGCTTGCTTTTTATCTCATACGGTACAAAACGTGATTCAACCGTATATCTGACACCGTTGATTGTATATTCGCTTACGCCGCTCGATACGGACTTGATAATTGCAATGTTGTTTGTCTTTTTCATTTTGTAATATCCTTCTTTCTTTGATGTTTATCGTAAAATTCAAGTGCTTTGTAAATATGTTCTTCCTTGTCTTTCGGGGTTGAAAATTTGCCGAGGAATTTATCATATTTATCGGAATTCAGTTTCAGAAATTCTTTCTGATTCGGCTTTGCGGTTGTCATAATTTTAAAAATCATATCCATATCAAGACGGTGAAGCTGCGAAAGCTGTTTCATTTTCTGTGCCTGTGACAACGACGGAGTGCAGTCCTCACTTTGTATTGTTTCGAGCAGATTTTTCTGTTCTTCTTCGGTGAGATATGAGATTTCAACGGCGGGGGTAAATGCAATTTTTCCTTTATCAACCATATCCGAAAGTTCGGGGATAAGATGAGTGAGCCGGATGTATCTTTGAACCTGTCTGCCGCTTTCTGACTGTGAGATAAATTCGGCACTTTTCAACTTGTCGACAAGTTGTCGCGAAGTTGATTTGCCCTGATGCGATATGGCATCCATTTTCATTTTGAATGCCTTTGCTTTTTCGCTCGGCAGGATGTTCTCACGTTGCAGATTGCAGTCAACGACCGCAATTGTTGCGGTATCTCTGTCAATGGCATAAATTAAAGCAGGTACCGTTTTCAGCCCTGCTTTCTTTGCTGCACGGAGTCTTCTGTGACCCGAAACAACCTCATATTCATCTTCTGTGTTTTCCTTTGGTCTGACAATTAACGGGTTTATGATTCCGTTTTGCTGTATGCTTTCGATGAGCATATTCATTTCATCGTTATCGGGTACGCTGAACGGGTGTCCCTCAAACGGATGAAGCTTTTCAATGGGTATGTTTACTGTTGTTTCTGACATTAAATTTTCCTTTCATTATTCAATATTCTGTTCCTGCTTTTTGTAAGCGGAACGGTTGGATTGAGCCGTCAGTTTCTTCGCTTCTTCAAGGCGTTTGAGAACAGACGGCTTTTCGTTTTCTTTATGCTCCATAGCTTGATTTACTATGTATCTGATTTCCTCAAGCTCACGGAGTTCTGATTGATGGGTGGATAGGTTGGCTGATAAAGATTTTTGATTTTCGGTCAAAGCAGATATTTCAGATTTAATCTCTGCTTTTGCACTCGGTTTGCATTCGGAATTTGCTTTCATATATCTCACAGCGGTTTTGTATTTCTCGATTTCGGATTCGTGTTCGGCATAATATTTTTCTTTGCTTTTCTCAAAAAATATTTTTGAATATTTATCATAAATCGCTTTGTATTTTTCATAGTCCTCAATCTTTGAAATGTGCAGTTTCAGACGT
The DNA here is from genome assembly GCA_045533875.1 of Acutalibacteraceae bacterium. GTDB lineage: Bacteria > Bacillota > Clostridia > Oscillospirales > Acutalibacteraceae > CAG-177. The sequence continues at coordinate 11,133 of JAZSIQ010000099.1, forward strand.
TTTATTTTCTTTTCATCTGCCTTGATTGATTTTCTTGTTTCGTCAATGGGTTTCAGAATTTCGTTGAGTTCATCAAGAGTGCAGATGTTTCGGTTTTGCAGAATCATAATTGCCTGCGATATTTTCTTCAGGTCGGCAACAGCACCTTTTGTCTGAGCAGATTTATTCCAATCACTTCTGCCTTCTTTTCTCATATCGAGATATGTATTCAGAATATCAACAAGTGTTGTTTCGGGTTGATTGAATTTTTCGAGTTCCGCTTTAATTTCTTCAATCCAACTCTTGAAAATTTTGATTTTCTCTTTGATTTCTGTAAGCAAAGCATTTGTGGATTTTATCAATCTGTTCTTATCACCCTTATCGGTTTTTATGCCTTTGCTTTCCATCTGACGGACTGCAACTCCTTCGTGAATAGTCGGAATTTTATCAACACCTTGTCGCTCATAACTGCGGTAATCAATTCTGTCTGCAAGTTGTTTTTCTTCAAACTTTTCGTTGCACATTCTTGCCCATTCGCTTCGCCAATGCTCAAGCGTTTCGGGTTTACCCCAATCGGTTGTCGGTACGGCAGAGTAGATGTAATTTCCGTTATGGTCGGTTACTCTTTCGCCGTTTCGGTCAAGCTCATAAACACGTTTTTGTTTGTTACCCCATTCACCGTTTTTCTCAATCGGTCTTATCGGACACAACACATGAACGTGAGGATTTGCAATGCCGTTTGTCTCGGGAGAATGAATTGCAAAGTCGACAATCATTCCTCTTTCAACAAACTGCTCTTTTATGAATTTCTTTGCAAGAGAAATATTTTCTTCCATCGCAAATTCATTCTGCAATGCAAAATCAAAACTGTATGCAAGCTGAGCTCTTTTGCCTTTTTCAATTTTCTCAACTTCATTCCACAGAGTTTCTCTGTCGGCAAGATTTTGAGGAACATACTCGGGCAACATAATTCCCGATTCAACAACACCGCTTTTTCGGGTATAATCGCTGACTTCACCGTAATATTCACTCCTTAATTTTTCACCCGCACGGTAAGCGGCACAAGCAACAGCACTCTGACCCGCACTTCGTTTTATTTGGGTAACGTGAAAATGAAAAAGTGACATTACAACTCAAACCTTTCCATATACTTTTTCACTTCGGGCAGACCAAAAATGAATTCGGTAAGCTGATAAAAATCTGCAGAAGTCATATCCTTTGTTTCGGGGCAAATGCTTTCAATTGCACCGCCTTTTTCACAAAGACGGTGAGTGCGTTTTGCTCTGTCACCTTTGGTAAGATATTCAATGCGATTCTCAAGTCGATGTTTCTGATGTTCAAGGATTTCAATTTCCTTTTCATTTTTTATTTTTTCTTCAATTAATTCTTCTTTTGATTTGTTCATAGAACCTCCTAATTTATTTTTGAGTTGCAAAAATCCCGTTGCTTCAGATGAAACAACGGGATAGATTGAAATATTCAATTTCAATAAAAAATGGGATAGCTGCAATGCAGCGCAAGGGTAAAACCCTTGTTTAAAATCTTTGATTTTTCATTAGCGGAGCTACGCACATATACATTCCGTGAGGATATGTATAGAAGTGCGCCCTTCGGGATTATCCGCTTATTTCAGTCGCTATTTATGCCGTGTTTTTTCGCATATTCACTCAAACTGTTCCTGCGTTCTTCCGAATACGGTGCGGTGAGTCTGAAACTCAATCTGCCTTTGAGAACTTCAAAAAGCAATCCGCCTTGCTCGTCATCATCGGTCAGCTTGCAACAGTCGGGATACTGTTCGCTGAATTCTAAAAGTCTGTTTCTCAAATCCGTATTGTGGGTGCGGACATCGATGATGTCACTTTCTTCGTTGAAACAGATAACAGTATCTTTCTGACGTTTTGTTAATCCTGTTTTCATTTTGCCTCCTTTCCGCCGAAATTGGCTGATTTTTGTGATTTTTTCTCGGTTCAAGAACCGTAAAAAACATCGTTTCATTTAATGGATTTTCTCAAAACGATGCGTTGGTCATTTGCGGTTCTTCAATTCGGTTTTTTGCTAATTTTTCAATTCTTAACATCTCCTTTCGGGCATCAAAAAACAGCCGTGAAATCAATCACGACTGTTTTTGTCTTTTTGTTTGGTTTTCTTCTTTTTTGAGAGGGATTCCAAAAATTCTCCGTAATGTTTTAAAACAAAATCTTCGTATGCCATTGCAATTTTCTGAATCCGTTTGTAAATTGCACTCGGTGTTTTGTATCCCGCAAATTTTGCAATCTGTTCAAGTGTGCATCCGTCCATTCGCATCTGCAAAATCCGTTTGTCTTTTCCGTCGAGCGTTTCAAAGAATGCTTCGACTTTGTGTTTCGAAAGAATTCTTGTTTCAAAATCATCACGGGGTGACGGTAACTGAACGAGTAATTCTTCACTGATTTCTTCGCCTGATTTGATTGCTTCATCAAGAAAAATCGGGCTTTTCTTTTTGTCCCACGAACAATACCACTTGTTGATGAAATCTCTCTTGTATGTACTTTTACGTTCGCTGTAATCTTCCATCTGACGGTTTTTCCATATTTCATCAATCATCGGTTGCCAGTTCTGTTCTGCAACAATCATATCTGTGAGATTACCGATAAGATTACTGAACTGCTGATATGTAAGCCACGGGATTTGCATTTCCATAGGCATCATAAACAGCTTCTGAAAACTCCATTCCATTTCATATTCGAATTTCTTTCGGAAGTGATTCTGAATCACAAAGCACAACCGCCACAGAGGGAAATCACCCGAATAGTCTGTCCACTTGCCGGGAATGTTACCGTAACCGTCACGGCGGGGAACCTGAAAGAACTGCCATACCGACCACGCATAAGATTCCCAGATGAGCTGAAGAAAAACATCGTCGTTTATGAGATAATCGTATTTATCCGTGTAAAGAACTTCATACGGATTTCTCGGAATGTTGAGATAATCCTTCCGTTTTATTACAAGCTCTTTGGGGAGAGCGTAAAACAACGGAAGCCACGCAAGATGACTGTCCTGCGGTATAGTTATTATCTGATTCGGGAGTTTTACAATGTAACTGATATTAGGGTTGTCCGATATAATTGCATCACCTCACTACGAAGAATTTTTATCCTCCCACTTATAAAGGAATAAAACAGAACGAATTTTTCCTAAAAACAAAACAATTTACAATTTGTTCAAAAACCATTGCTTCAGAAAATACCCACTCACTTTATATGGAATGAGAACGAATATATTTTTCCTGCTTTTACAAAAAGTTAAAAAATATTTGCTCTCACTTATTATGGAGTGAGGATGCAAAAATTTTTCCTGAAAATTGACGAAAAAAATAAAAATATTTTAATTTCACCGCAAACAAATGTTCGATAATATTTTATATCAGTTTTTTCTCGGTGTCAATAGGTGGGCTTTATATTTAAAATAATCATATTTTGACTAAATTAGATTCAGAATCAGCAGCAGAAGACATACTAGATGACAACATAAAGTAAAGACGGCATAGCCGAAACTATGCCGTCCAAATGAAAATTATTTAGTTTTGCTGCAAAACCTGTGTCAAGGAAACTTACTTAAAGAAGGAACCCCTAAGACATACTGTTTTCTCTTTAGAAAACTGCTTTATAAATTTGTGGGATTGTTTTGGTTAAACCAAACAACTTCTTGAAGAAAGCAATGATCTTATCAAAGAAACCTGCTTTTGAGGTCATTATCTGTGTGTCTGTTCCGATGACATTTCCGTTTTCGTCATAAACAGTTACAGTAAAGGTAGTGTCACCGCTCTTGCTCGGAGTGATAGTGCAGGTTTCGCCGTTAGCCGAATAAGAGAAGTTGCCGTTGTCCGCCGTCCACTTGACTGTCCAGCCGCTCGGAAGGGCTTCGTTCATATCTGCGTGGAGAATAATGCTATCG
>JAZSIQ010000098.1:0-5568 GCA_045533875.1 Acutalibacteraceae bacterium
TGCTTTCGCAGTTTTCAGGCAGAGAAGAGGATAAAATTCTGTTGGTAGACTGGTTGCGTGATTCAAACGGCAAATCGCCAGACACTTCAAAACCCGTCACTCAGGTAAAAGAATATGCCGTAAACTGCAACGAATACCTCAGATACATTTACATATCAAAGAATGTTGAAAAAATAGAGAGCACATCATTTTTCACCGTCAATAACCTTTACGGTATTTTTGTAGAGGAAGGCAATGCACATTATGCCGCCATAAACGGTATCCTTTATGAGCTTGAAAACGGTGCACCCGTAAAAGCAATTCTTTCGCCCGCAAAAAGAGGCTATGCGTTGGCAGCGGAATCACTCGGAGCATCGTTGCCCGAAAGCATTGATGAGGTTGATGCCTTTCTTGCCTACTGTGACGAAAACGCCGAGCAAATAAATGCAGCGTATGAAGAATTCAGATATTCGGTAGATTTGCCCGATTCAGTCAAATCCGTAGGTCTGCTTGCCTTTGCTTATAATGAAAAGCTGCAGGAAGTTATACTTCATGAAGGAATCACACACCTTGAAGATATGGCAATGTTCCGCTGCGGTCAGATGAGCAAAATTGATTTCCCCTCCACTTTAACCGAAATCGGCTCAGATGCAATAAGCTATTGCGGAGAAATAAAATATATTTTTGTCCCCGCCAACGTAACAAAAATCGGTCACCATGCTTTCTTTTCCAGCGGAGCGGAGCAGATCAACATGGAGCTTTCCGAAGAGGAGGCTGAAGAGTTTGTTGACTTCGGTGACGGATGGGCACCCAAGAAACGCAATGTTTTCATGAGACAGGTACCCGTTCTCTACAATCAGGAAAAGGAGGTAAAGTGATATGTCAAACGGCAAAGTAAAAGCTTGGGTACAGGATGTAAAAGAGCATTGGCATGAGCCAGACCGCTCCAAAGGCAACTATGTCCCATACAAAGAGTACCTTAGCATTTTCCTTGGAACAACCTTTAACTATGCTGCAAGGTCTCCGTTGGGCTATATCGGTTTCGGTGCGTCGTGTTACCTCATAATGTACCATTACAATCTCCCCTACCTTGCTTTTTCCGTAATCGGACTCATAGGCTTGCCCCTGGGATATATATGGAATATTGTAGGCTGGGTTGTTTCCGACAACCTCGGTTTCATGCCAAAGAAAACAGCAAAAAACGTAAACCTGTTTTATCTGAGCACTTTTATAATCGGTTTACTGCTGGTAGTATTTGATGTTTCCCGGTTGTTCCCTGCCGACAACATCATTATTGACTCGCTCAACAGCATAGCAGGCATATCCGCAAGGAGTGTATTCAAAATACTCGGCATTCAGTTGCTTTTCGGCGGTCTCGGCGGATTGCGCGATATTTTCTGGCGCAAAAAGCTCGTTCCTAAATTCGGAAGATATAAGTACAGACTGTACAGCGATGTGGTTCAGAAGTCCATCGCAATAATTCTTATAGGTTGGCTCCCCATTTACAATATCCCTGATGTTGATGAAAGATTCTGGATTGCGTATCTTCTGTTTTCGCTCTTCAATATGTATACCTTCGACGATAAAATGGAAACCTGCGCATTCCTCGCAAGCCCCAACGTTCAGGAGCGTATTAAAATCAGAACATACCCCGTAAAAATCTCTCACCTGCTCAACTCCGTTGTTGCAATGATAATCCCTCTCCTCGGAGAATTCAGCGACATTAATTTTTACCGCTATGTTCTCCCGGGTTTCTTTATCCCCATTGCAGGACTTACGCTGGTTTTTGCAGGCAAAGTGCAAGAAAGAATTCCTCAGCCTCCGCTTGAAAAAAAGCAGGATATTTCCTTCTGGTACGGAATTTTTGAGGTGCTGCGCAATAAGTACTATTGGATTAACACAACGGCAGGATTAATAGATTCGCTGGGTAACGGAATGATTGACATAATGGCAGTCATTTACCTGTATTCATTGCGTCTCGGAGGTCTTGAATACAGTCTTATCACCCTGCTTTTCACTTTCAGAGGAACGATACCTAATTTTGTTGCTCCGTATTTCCTCAAGCGATTCTCTTACCGCACGCTCAAGCAGTTCCGACAGATTCTTTATATAGTATCCATAGTTATCATAATTGCTGTTGTCGGGCTTTCTGGTGAAAATATTACCCTGTGTGCCGTTACTCTTTACGCAGTTTTATGGTTAAGAGGCTTCCTTGAGGAAATTGTTAAAATGGCCGAAAGCGATATGAGCAGAAGAATGGGCGACTATCAGATGTATCTTTCAGGCGAAAGGCTTGAAAATTTCGGCGGTGTTTTCGGATGGTTCACCTCTCCCATTACAACAGTTGTCGGTCTTATGATTCCGCTCCTGCTGCTCAATAACGGCTTTAACACAAACTGGGATGTTTTCTTTATTGACTCCGCAAGGTTCAAGCTCATTGCAATTCCGCTCGCAATAGACCTTATCGGTCACATTTTTATGATGATACCCTTCAGTTTCTGGAAGTACAATAACAAACAGCATGATTATGTAATGAAGGTTCTTATTCAACGTGCCGAGCTGGCACAGAACGGATACGTCCCCGCAGAGTACGAGGGCGGTCTGCAATTTGCAAAGCCTGAAAAGCTCAACGGTGATATTCCCGTAGATTTGGAAAATGTAATTGCTCAGGCTGACAAAATGACAGAGGAAGAAGTAGAAGCTGTCAAGCTTACTTGAATTTTTTAAATTTGGGTGGTGTGATTTATGAATAAAATCAAAAGAAAAACAGTAATTGAGAGCGTTGTTACAACAGTGCTCATGGGTCTGCTTATCTATGCAGCATATTCGCTCTGGTTCATATTCTACGGAACTCAGAGCGCTACCGATGTTCACCTGTATACAGGGCTTTCGGGTATAGCGTTAGGTTGGTTCTTTCTGCTCTTTATCCAAACCGTCTTTAAAAAAGCAGGTTGGGTTGCAAAGCTCGTTGCGTTTTTGGCAGGTAACGCCATGTTCCACGGTATGATTTGGGGCATCAACGCAAAAATCAACCAGGATTGTAATAACAACTATAATGTTACTATAAAAACATTTACCGTTACCTTTATACTGTCGGCATTCATCCTCCTTGTAACTTTTATATTAAAAGCAAAAAGGAAGTACAAGGTATTGAATGCTATTCTCGCTGTTGCATATTTCGCCGTTTCCTTCGGCGGTCTCTATAATTTCAACGCAGAAAACATAAGAGCTCTTCAGTACAAAAGAAATATTAAGTTTGACAGCATCAGCGCTGAGGAAATGAATCTCACCGATACAGAAAAATCACTGTGCCTTGAATGGTACAAGGACAATCTTTTCTCTGACAGCGTTGACTATCCTTTCAGCTTCAAGGTCGGTGGAGAGGAATTCAACCCCGATGAATGGGAGAAAAGTTTTGCGCAAGCCCCCGAATCAGACTCGGTTTACACGGGCGGTCAAACTGAGTATCTTATATTATCCAATAAAGAAAAAGGTCTTGAAGTAACCGTTGAAATGACCGTTTTTGAATCAAGCGCAACCTGCCAATGGACTGTTTATATCAAAAACACAGGCACAGGCAATTCAGGCATCATAAGCGATTTTTATGCCCTTGATTCATCCTTTACAACAGGTAAGGCAGACCTTTATTACTCAATGGGCAGCGATACCGCCGCCAGCGACTTCTCACTTATTAAAAATAAATTATCCTTTATTGGAAGGAAGTTTTCCGGTAACGACGGTAAACCCACAGAGAAATATTTACCCTACTTTAACATCAACGGCGAAAACAACAGCATGATTCTCGGCATAGGCTGGACCGGTCAGTGGGCTGCAACCATGTCACAGACAAAAGGCGAAACCAACATCACTGTAAAGCAGGAGCACATTGAAGCGTATCTGTTGCCCGGCGAAGAAATACGCTCTCCTCTTGTTTCCTTGAGTTTCTATGAAAACAGCAATCCTCTCAAGGGCTTCAATCTTTTCAGAGGCTGGGTAATGGACAGTGTATATCCCGAAACCATTACAAAGAATTCTTACACCGTAATGGAAGTTGCAGGACCCATGTCAACAAGAACATCCGATGAAATTATTGAAATCCTCAATGGCATTGACGATTCGATTTACGCTCAGACAGATGCTTACTGGATGGATGCAGGCTGGTACAGTTACAACGAAGGCTGGTATGACGGAGTAGGCAACTGGACTGTTGACACATCAAGATATGATAACGGCATATCCGAGCTTTCAGGCTATGCTGCTCAAAAGGGTCTCGGTCACGTGCTTTGGTATGAACCTGAGAGAGTTTCGCCCGGCACACATTTCTACAACACAGGCTCAGAGCATGAGCAATGGCTCATATACGGTGATGATAACACCATGTGGAATCTTGCAAACGAAGAAGCGTTTGACTATTATTGCAAGTATCTGCTTAACTCACTTAAAGAAAACGGTGTTACGGTTTACAGGCAGGATTTCAACTTCCCGCCTCTGGAATACTGGCAGAAAGCCGATAATGAATATTACGGCGGAAGAACGGGCATCTGCGAAAACCACTACGTAACAAACCTTTACAGATTCCTTGATTATCTTTGCGAAAACATCGAAGGTCTTATTATTGACAACTGCGCTTCCGGCGGAAAACGTCTTGACCTTGAAATGACTTACCGCAGCATTCCTTTCTGGAGGAGTGACTACAACTGCAATTACCATCCGGATCTTTTCGATGCAACTCAGTCGCACACTTACGGCATCTCTTTCTGGCTGCCCATAACCGGCTCTGCTCTTTACATGCAGGATGAATACGCCGCAAGGTCTGACATCATGCCTTTGATGCTAATGGACTTCTTTTCACACCAACATCCTGATTTCAGCTTCCACAAGGAGCAGAGAGAGCTGATGACAGGCAATTATTATCCGCTTGACTTCGGCAGCTTTGATAATGACAAAATGCTCGCCATGCAGTTTTCAACCACAGATGCCCTTGCAGGCACAGCTTTGATTTACAAGAGAGCTGAAGTAGCAGAAACCGAATACACGGTTAAACTCAACGGTCTTTTACCCTCTCAGGCATACAGCGTGTATGACATTGACTCCCCGGAAACCGTTTACAGCTTAACTGGCGAAGAGCTTATGAATGAAGGCATAACACTCAAACTGCCTGACGGAGAAAAAGCAATAATCCTGATGTATAATGCACAGTCTTAAAAGAATTCCATAACACACAAACCGGGAAGCTTTAAACATAAAGGCTTCCCGGTTTTCATAATTTTTGCAACAAGGACCATTTGAGGATTCAGAGATAATCATAACGCCCGGCTGGGCCGGGGGTTTATTTCCACACCTAAAGGCATCAATGAAAGGAGGACGGAACTATACAGAATGATATTTAATCCCTTATTAATCACCCGTATCACGTTAAGAGAGTTTTTTCATCCGTTTTCAGGATTGCTTTTTCACCCTCGCCGTAGGATGAAATAACAATCGGGTTTTCCTTTGTGCCGCTGCAGGTAAGCGTTACGACACAGTCGTATTCGCCGCTGTGTTTGAAAAGAAAATGAGTACCTGCTTTAATATCAAGATTTTTAAGTC
>JAZSIQ010000014.1:0-8719 GCA_045533875.1 Acutalibacteraceae bacterium
TGTTGTTGCGCTTATATCCTGCTGCGAGGACTGAGTGATACCTGAATCGGACAAATCTTTGTTCAGCTTTGTTCAAACGAGGGAAGAACTGTTGCTTGAATTCAAACAAGGCTTTTTCTCCGTTTATTTTATTCATTCCGCCCGAGATACCACCGTCAGGGTGTCTGTATGCTTTTACATAGCACTCGGGGAAATAGCCAATGCTAAGGCCGTCTAAAATAGATTTAAGCATCAGATGGAATTCCTGACCGACTTTGACAACATCAAAGCCGCCGATTTCGCAGAGCTTTTCTGCCTTGTACATAAAGGTGGGAGTGCCTGTCAGATGCTTTTGCAAATGGTAACGCAGAAGATAATCGTTATCAAAGCTTTCAATATCCTTGAATTCTCTGTAATCAACCATCTTTCCGTCAGGAGTATAGATTTCAAGATCAGTAAAAGTCATTTCATATCCTTTTTCCTGCATGAAGAGTAGCTGCTTTTCGATTTTTTCGGGTTTATACTCATCATCGTCATCAAGAAAAGTTATATATTCACCTTTTGCGTTTTCAATGCCGCGGTTTCTTGAAAGTGAGCCGCCGAGGTTCTTTTCGTTTTGAAGATATACAACCCTTGGGTCATTGAGCATTTTAAAATATTTTTCGGTATCAACTCTGCCTTCATAGGCTGAAGTGCTGTCATCAATAACAATAATTTCAATGTTAGGATAAGTCTGATTTAAGACGGACTCAACCGCTTTTGAAATATATTCAACCGTTCGTTTGTATGTAGGAATAACAACTGTTACAAGCGGATCGTTAACGGGGGTCATATATATGCACCTCGATATTATTTATGATTATATAATCGTGTATATCTTAATATAGAATACTATACAACGGGATTAAAAGTCAATAAGGTAACCTTGAATTTTATTGCTGATGTCTGATTTGAAACAATATTGTTGAAAAAAGAGAAAATAATGTTTTAAACAGTTTTTGCTTTTATACCGCTGATAAACAAAATTTAATTTTATTGCATAACTCAGTTTTACATACTTTATATGAAAACAAATTGAAACATTATAAAATTTGGAATAACAGGCAGCATTTTATCCCAAAATCACTTTAAAGGAAGTGATTTGACGGTGAATGACCTTAAAACGCTCAGAAAGGCGGATATTTCCGCCTGCAATGCTGATGAACTTGTTGATTTGAGAAATGTTACAGTCAGCAGAAAAAAGCCTTTTAACGGGCGTATAAGCGATTATATCGGACAGGTTCGCAATCCCTATCTTTTCAGGGTTGGTAAAACTGTCGTCAAAGTGGAGTTCGGAGACGGTAAGGATTTTGCGGATATGCTGACGAATGTTATTCTGGCAGGATAAAATTACAGCTTGAAATCCGGGTAGCGGCACAGTATAATACAGATGTATGATAACTGTGTTGCTACCGAGAAAACGGAGGTAGCTTCTAAATGTATGCTAATTATGCAGAAAACGGGCAGCTTCGTAAGGATTCAAAAATCTGGAGAGCTGCCCTTTACATTCGTCTGTCCAGAGAGGACGGAGATAAGCCCGAAAGTGATTCTGTTGTTTCGCAGAAAGAGATTCTTAAAGAATACCTGAAACTGCACCCCGATATAGAATTTTATGATTTCTATGTTGATGACGGGTATTCGGGCACAAATTTTGAAAGACCTGATTTCAAACGGATGATGGACGATGTTGGTTCAGGCAGAATAAATTGCGTTATAGTCAAGGATTTGTCACGATTCGGAAGAAACTATACCGATGCGGGAAATTATCTTGACAATGTTTTTGTTCGCCTCAAGGTTCGTTTTATTGCCCTTAATAATGGGGTTGATACCGCTTCAGATAATATGAATGCCGCAACCCGTTGCATCTCTATGGGCGTTACAAATGTCATTAATGAAAGTGTTGCGGCAACAACTTCGGTAAATGTGAGAGGTTCGCTCAATGTCAAAAGAACAAACGGAGACTTCATAGGCTCATTTGCATCTTACGGCTATATAAAAGACCCCGATGACCGCCACAAGCTTATAATTGACGAGGATGCTGCGCCCGTTGTCAGAATGATTTTTGATAAATTTCTTGCGGGTATGAGTATTATAGGAATTACAAAAGAGCTTAATGAAGCAGGGATCCCCAATCCGTCTATGTATAAAAGGATGAAAGGCTGCAATTATAAGCATCCTGCCGGCAAAATCAACGACGGTCTGTGGCCCGAAAGTTCTGTGCGCCGTGTGCTGAAGAATGAAATGTATACGGGAAATATGGTGCAGGGAAAAAATACAACCGTCAGCTATAAAATCAGGCAATGCAGAGCTGTTCCCAAAGAGGATTGGATTATTGTGGAGGGAACTCACGAGCCGATAATTGACAGAGGAACTTTTGACAAGGTGCAGGCGCTTTTCAACCGTAACATACGCAAATCACCGAAGAAAAAAGAGGTTGACCTTTTTGCAGGGCTTGTGCGCTGTGCTGACTGCCGCAGGGCAATGAGCAAAAAGTCCAACAAGCATCCATACGGAGAATATCATTATTACCGCTGCACAACGGCTCGCAAAATGCAGGCGGGTGTCTGCACCAACCACACAATCCGAATTGATAATATAGAGGAAGCGGTGCTTGTTTTTCTGCAGAAGATGGTTGATGTTGCGGCAGAATATGATGAAATTATCAAAAGAATAAATTCCGACAACCGCAGAAAAAACAACACGGCTCATCTGGCAAAAGAGATTGAAAGAAAAATTGCAGAGCGCGATAAATACCACAGAATGATGCTGGAGCTTTATCCTGATTGGAAAAACGGTGATATTACAAAGCAGGAATATGATGAATTGAAAGCGAATTTTCAGGATGAAATCAAAAAATCGGATGACTTGATAAACAAGCTTCGGGAAAAGATTGATGAATACGAAAAAGGTATTGCTGAGGACAACCCGTTTATAGCAAGCTTCAAAAAAATAGGCAACATCGAAAAACTGACAAGGCCTCTTCTTACGGAGCTTATTGAAGAAATTCTTATCCACGAGGGCGGAAATATCACAATTCGTCTTAAATGCAAGGATGCCTTTGAGCAGGCTACGGAATACATTGAAATGAATAAGGATATCGCCAGAACGGCGTAAAGTAGCGTGCGGAGAAAATCCGCACGCTTTTTTGATTGACGAGAAGTTTTTAATAGGTTATAATACATATTGGGTATTTTTATTTTATTTTCAAATGATGTTATAATTAGGATAATATATCGGAGGAATTAAACAAGATGAAAGCTGCCGAAGTTTTTGAAAAAACATATAAAAAGCAACCGCAGTATACCGCTTTCACGCCTTACAGAATTTGTCCCATAGGTGCGCACAGCGACCATCAGCTCGGTAAAATCACAGGCTTTGCCATCAATAAAGGTATCCACATTGCCTATGGTCCGAAAGAAAACGGTGTTGTTGAGATACAGTCCTTGCAATTTGATAAAAGAGCCCAATGGCATGTGGCTGCAACCCCCGAAACGGTGCAGAACGATTGGGCAGACCACCTCAGGGGTGCTACAATTGCGTTGAATAAGCGTTATTCCCTTCGCAGAGGGCTTTGTGCGGTTGTTGACGGTGAGCTTCCTATCGGAGGTCTTTCATCGTCTGCTGCAGTAATTATCACATTTTTGTCTGCACTTTGCACAATGAACGGAATTACGCTTACTGCAAACGAGCTGATTACAATTTCCAAGGAAGCCGAGAATGAGTATGTGGGTGTTTCCTGCGGAAAGCTTGACCAGTCGTGCGAGGTTTATTGCAAAAAAGACCACCTGCTGTATATGGATTTGCAGGACGATACCTATGAGCTTATCCCTCAGCATCCCGATATGAAGCCGTATAAAATCGCAATATTCTTCAGTGGTCTGGAGCGTAGCCTTGCAGGCTCTGCGTTCAATATGCGTGTTGATGAATGCAGAAGTGCCGCTTATGCATTGAAAGCCTATGCAGGCATGGAATACGGCAAGTTTGAAGAAACAAATCTTCGTGATGTTCCGTATGAAGTGTATCTGGAGCATAAGGACAAGCTGCCCGAAAATTGGCGTAAACGAGCCGAGCATTGGTATACCGAGTATTTTCGTGTGCAGGAGGGCGCAGAGGCGTGGCGCAGGGGAGATATTGAAGAATTCGGCAGAGTTTCCTTTGAAAGCGGTAAATCTTCAATTTACAACTGGGAAACAGGCTCTCCCGAGCTTAAAGCTCTTTATGAAATTATGACCCGTACCGAGGGTATCTACGGCGGGCGCTTCTCGGGAGCAGGCTTCAAGGGCTGCTGCATGGCGTTGATTGACCCTGCACTTGAAGAAAGCATCACAGAAACGGTAACCCGTGAATATTTAAAAGCATTTCCCCATTTGGAGGGTAAATACTCCGTGCATATCTGCGAAAGCGCAGACGGCGTAAATCTTGATTAAGGAAGTGTTATTATGAAATGTCTGATTCTTGCTGCAGGCTATGCTACAAGACTTTACCCTTTGACAGAGAATTTCCCCAAACCGCTTTTGAATGTGGGCGGCAAAACCATTCTTGATTGGTTGGTTGACGATATTGACACAGCAGGCGCGGTTGATGAATATGTTGTTATTTCCAATCACAAATATGCTCATCATTTTGAAAGCTGGGCAAAGTCAAAGCCTCAGAAAATCACCGTTGTTGATGATGGAACGGATACCAACGAAACCCGTTTGGGTGCCGTTAAGGATATTCAGTTTACAATAGACAGCCTTAATCTCGATGACGATATGCTTGTTATTGCAGGTGACAATGTTCTTGATTTCAGCCTTACGGAGTTCATTACATATTCGAAGAGAAAGAATACCTCCTGCATAATGCGCTATTATGAGCCCGATGCTCAGAAACTTCTGAAATGCGGTGTGGTAACGATTGACGATAACGACAAGGTTCTGAATATGACGGAGAAATCTCCAACCCCCGCGACTCATTGGTGCTGCCCCCCGTTCTATTATTACACCCGAAACGATGCAAAGCTTGTGCAAGAGGGTATTGACAGCGGCTGCGGCACGGATGCTCCCGGCAGCTATATCGCATGGCTGTGCACTCAGGCTGATGTTCACGCAATGGAAATGCCCGGCAAACGCTATGATATAGGCAACCTCGAAAGCTATGAAAAGGTAAAAGCAGAGTACAAAGGGATAAATACTTGCAGATTTTAGAATATAGCGTCCATGTGTTTTGGAGATTCCTATTACCTAAATGATACTCCTGAATTGTTGGAATAATAATTGTTCTTCAAATTTTTAATGGGTATTTCAATAATAGTTTTGTGTCTAAGCTTCTTACAGTTAGAGTTTATTGTTTATATTTATAATTATTTTGAGGGGGGATTTGTATGTCTGAGTCAAAGGAGAAATTACACGAATTATCTGTTGCGGTTATTGTACCCGTCTATAAAGTTGAGGGTACTCTTGAGGCAACAGTTAAGTCAATTCAGGCACAGACACACAAAAATATTGAGATAATTCTTGTTGACGATGGTTCACCCGATAACAGCGGAGCGGTTTGCGATGAGCTTGCAAGGAAAGATTCAAGAATTAAAGTTATTCATCAGGAGAATGCAGGGGTTTCCGCAGCAAGAAATGCAGGTATTTATGCGGCATCATCTGAATATATTTGCTTCGTTGATTCTGATGATGAAATAACTTATAACTTTGTGGAGGAGGCTCTCGGAGCAATATGTGTATCGGAAGCACAGCTTGCGGTGTGCGGTGTATCACATTATTATGCTGATAAAACAGAATATATCGGAAAAACCGGCAGAGTTTGTGATTATTCGTCTTTGACGTATGATGAATGCATGGGTTTGTTTAGTGATTGGATAATGATGCTGTGCGTAGGTAAAATTTTTCTGCGAAGGACAATTACAGAAAACAGGCTCAAATTCAAGGAAGGTGCAACCTGCGGAGAAGATGGATTGTTTATGTACAATTTTCTTCGCTATTGCGACAAGGTTACTTTTTTGGATTTTTCGGCGTACCGTTATTATTGTTTCCGTTCCAATTCCAGCAATCGCTTTTTTTCTCTGGAAACACAAAAAGATGTTTTTAATGCAAAAAAATGTTTCCTTGAAAAACACTGTGCAGAAGAAGATGTAAAAAAATACTGTGCAAAAAAAGCATTGGGCAATCTTCGCAACAGATTTATATACATGGCAAAGAAACAGGGGGATTCAGACGGTATAAGCAAGGCCTTTGATTATTATCTGCCATATATAATTCCGTATATTGACACTCCTGATATGTTTTTAAATGATGACGGCCAATGGCTTGCAGAGAATAAATCTGCAATTCTTAATAAGGACGGCAAAGGCTTACTTGCTCAAGCCGTAAAGCAAAGGAAAAGGGAAAAGAGAAAAGAATATATCAGTGATTTTAAGAAGATGTCTTTGAAGAAAAAGATAAAGTTTCTCATTAAAAAAATCATCGGATAATTCTTCGGAGGGAAAATGAAAAAATATAAAATCGGTTTTACCGCAGGAGTTTTTGACTTGTTTCATGTAGGTCATCTTAATCTGTTTGAGAGGTGCAAAGAACAGTGCGAGTTTCTTATTGTTGCTGTTTGTGATGATAACTATGTGAGAAGTGTTAAGCATAAAGAACCGGTCTTTTCTCTTGAAGAAAGAGTGCGGATAATAGGGGCGCTAAAGTGCGTTGACAAGGTTGTTGTTGTAACACCTGAAGAGGTTGAAGATAAAATGCTTGTGCAGGCCAAGTTCGGTTTTGATGTGCTTTTTTCGGGCGATGATTGGAAGGGTTCAGAAAGATACCAAAAAACCGAAGAGCAGTTTGCCAAGGTTGGAGTGTCAATAGAGTATCTTCCGTATACGCAAGGTGTTTCAACAAGTCAGATTAAAGAAAAGATGGCGGAGAAAAAATGAACAGCTATAATATAAAGGATTTGCAAAAAGTTGAGCTTGAAATTCTTCTTGAGGTTGACAGAGTTTGCAGGAAACACAGTATAAAATATTTTCTTGTATCGGGCACGCTTTTGGGTGCAATACGTCATAAGGGTTTTATTCCATGGGATGATGACATAGATATTTGTATGCCTATAAATGATTACAGGAGATTTTGCAAAATTGCAAAAAATGAATTAAAAAAAGACTATTTTCTTCAGAATTCTGATACGGATTTTTCTGACAGATGGTTTGCAAAAGTCAGGAAAAACAACACAACCTGTATTGAAAAAGGATATGAGAAAAGCAGAGTGCATCAAGGTGTATGGATTGACATTTTTCCTCTTATAGGTGTTAAAAATGATAAAAAATGGCTTAACAAAATTACCCGAAAAGCAGGGTTTGGCAAAAAAATGCTCAGCAAAAGATTTGCTGCCTCGGGAAAATTCAAAGAACTTTCCATGGAGAAAAAACTGTTAAAATTTTTGCCGTTAGGTCTTGTCAGAATGATAGCGAGACTGATTTTCAAATCTATTTTCAAGGATTGTTCGGGGTTTGAATATTCCTATTATTTGTGGGGAGATTCAAAAATACGGGCCAGATTCCGCAGAGGTTTGTTTGATGAACTGTGCGAGGTAGAGTTTGAAGGGTATATGCTTCCTGCACCCAAGGAATGGGATGAATATTTAACGGCAGTTTACGGAGATTATATGACCCCGCCTCCGCCCGAAAAACGAAATGGAGGCAGCCACACAATTTCAACAGTAGATTTGAATAATGACTATAGCGAATATATACGCAGGTAGATAAATTTTCTGCCTGATGAATTTGTTGTCATATTAATCCCAACGCTTCAATATAAACACAGCACTGAATTAGCAATTTTCGGTGCTGTGTTTTTTGCCTTTAGGTGTGAAAATAAATCCACGGCTGAGCAGGGGCTTATGATTGACAAACGGTTTTGCCATGGTTGACGGGAATATTTCGGTGTGATAAAATAAAACTCTGTAATTAATGATTAAACAAGGAGCGGTAAAATGAGAACGGCAAAAAGAATCGTGTGTTTCCTGGTTGTGTTTTCCGTAGTGCTTGTAAGCTTAGGCTTTTTTGCTTATGCGCAAGA
The DNA here is from genome assembly GCA_045533875.1 of Acutalibacteraceae bacterium. Taxonomy (GTDB): domain Bacteria; phylum Bacillota; class Clostridia; order Oscillospirales; family Acutalibacteraceae; genus CAG-177. Next base: position 8,067 of record JAZSIQ010000014.1, read on the forward strand.
AGCTGAAAAGAACTATTATTATCTTGATTCTGTTGACGGCGATGATGCCAACAGCGGCACGGATATAAACAGCCCTGTCAAAACTATTGCAGGACTTAAGAACCTTGATATCAAAGCGGGCACACACTTCCTTTTCAAAAACGGCGGAGAGTATGAATGCGCCGTAACACTTACCTGCAACGGCACAAAGGATAATCCCATTGTTATTTCTTCCTACGGAGACGGTGAAAAAGCTCTTCTTTGGACGAATGAAAGAACCGATGTTTTCCGTCTTTTTGACTGTTCATATATCACCGTGTCTGATGTTCATATAAAAGCTCCCAACGGCGGCGGTATATGGATTGATACCTATACTCAGACCTCGGAAGGTATAATAATCGAAGACGTTCTTTTCACCGATATGCAGAACTACAAGGTTCACTCCCGTGACAATTTTTCAAACGGAGCGGCTGCGGCAAGAGCGGCGGTTATTGTAAAAGGTCTGCCTGCCAAATCGAGATATGCCGTAAACGACCTTACTATAAGGAACTGTGAGGTTGATAACTGTGCAAACGGCTTTATTATATGGGGCTCATGGAATGAACAACAGGCTCCCTGGTGCGAGGAAGACGAGATTGACCCCGTATATAACGAAGGCTTGCTTATCGAGGGTT